>NZ_JALMFA010000015.1:0-205642 GCF_023242545.1 Pseudomonas sp. MWU13-2517
ATTCACCCTTAACTGACTGGCATTAGCCCCGAGGGGCTCCGCTTTTTCAGACCAGCAACCGAATCAGGCCAGTTTCTTGTGCCGTACACGGTGCGGTTGGGCAGCAGCTTCGCCCAGGCGCTTCTTACGGTCCGCTTCGTACTCGGTGTAGTTACCTTCGAAGAACACCGCTTGGGAGTCATCTTCGTACGCCAGGATGTGAGTCGCGACGCGGTCAAGGAACCACCGGTCGTGAGAAATCACAATGGCGGCGCCCGGGAAGTCCAGCAGGGCTTCTTCCAGGGAACGCAGGGTTTCAACGTCGAGGTCGTTGGACGGTTCGTCGAGCAGCAGCACGTTGCCGCCCTCTTTCAGGGTCAAGGCCAGGTGCAAGCGACCGCGCTCACCACCGGACAGGTCCTTGACGAACTTCTGCTGGTCACCACCCTTGAAGTTGAAACGGCCGACGTAGGTACGCGACGGGATTTCATAGTTGCCGATGCGGATCTGGTCGGAACCGTCGGAAATCTGCTGGAACACGGTTTTGCTGCCGTCGAGGTCGTCGCGGCTTTGATCCACGCACGCAAGCTGCACGGTTTCGCCGATCTCGATGCTGCCGGAATCCGGCGTTTCCTTGCCCATCAGCATGCGGAACAGCGTGGATTTACCCGCACCGTTACCACCGATAACGCCGACGATCGCGCCTTTTGGCATAGAGAACGACAGGTTGTCGATCAATACGCGGTCGCCATAGCCTTTGGTAACGTTCTTGAACTCGATGACCTTGTCACCCAGGCGCGGGCCGGCCGGGATGTAGATCTCGTTGGTTTCGCTGCGCTTCTGGAATTCCTGCGATTGCATTTCTTCAAAGCGTTGCAGACGAGCCTTGGATTTGGACTGGCGGGCCTTGGCGCCTTTGCGCACCCATTCCAGTTCTTCCTTCATGGCTTTTTCATGGGCCGATTGCTGCTTGGATTCGGCGGCCAGACGGTCGGACTTGGCTTCCAGCCAACCGGAGTAGTTGCCCTCGTAAGGAATACCGGCGCCG
Organism: Pseudomonas sp. MWU13-2517; assembly: GCF_023242545.1. Lineage (NCBI taxonomy): Bacteria > Pseudomonadati > Pseudomonadota > Gammaproteobacteria > Pseudomonadales > Pseudomonadaceae > Pseudomonas > Pseudomonas sp. MWU13-2517. The sequence goes on from NZ_JALMFA010000015.1 coordinate 1,028, forward strand.
CGGTCGAGCTCGAGAATCCAGCCGGCCACGTTGTCCAGGAAGTAACGGTCGTGCGTGATCGCAACCACGGTGCCCGGGAAATCGTGAAGGAAGTGTTCCAGCCAGGCGACGGAATCGGCGTCCAAGTGGTTGGTCGGTTCGTCGAGCAGCAACATGTCGGGAGCCGACAGCAGCAGGCGGCACAGGGCTACGCGACGCTTCTCACCACCGGACAGGTGTTCGACCTTGGCGTCCCATGCCGGCAGACGCAGCGCATCGGCGGCGACCTCCAGCTGGCGCTCCAGGTTGTGACCGTCGCCCGCCTGCAGGATGGCTTCGAGCTTGGCCTGTTCGGCGGCAAGCTTGTCGAAGTCGGCATCCGGCTCGGCATAGGCGGCGTAGACCTCATCCAGGCGCGCCTGGGCGTCCTTGATCACGCTGACGGCCTCTTCGACCACTTCACGCACGGTCTTGGCTGGGTCCAGTTGGGGTTCCTGCGGCAGGTAGCCAATGTTCAGTTCCGGCATCGGGCGGGCTTCGCCTTCGAACTCGGTGTCGACGCCGGCCATGATTTTCAGCAGCGTGGATTTACCCGAACCGTTGAGGCCGAGCACGCCGATCTTGGCGCCAGGGAAGAAGGACAGCGAAATGTTTTTCAGGATTTCCCGCTTCGGCGGAACAACTTTTCCCAGCCGATGCATGGTGAAGACGTATTGAGCCATGGTAAACCTAGCGTCAGTGACTGATGAATTAAGCGGGCGAAGCCCGTGCAGGCCATGCGCCACGCGGGCCGTTGACCGTAATCAATGCCTGCGTGCGGAAAAAGCCTGAATGTCTGGGGCTGGAACGCCCTCGCGTAACCGGCAAAGCTACCTCAATGCGCTTGGGCAGTCCAGCCAGGCGGCACTGGCACTTTGCCACAAGTCAAGGCATGCTAGCCGCCCTCCGGGCGTCCGGCTTATAGTGCACGTCGCGCGCCAGTCCAGCCAAACCGCAGGATCACAGCTTGTCCAAAGTCACGCCGCCAACTCCCTTGCGCGCCGCTCATATAGCGCCGGGAGCGCCCCTGCACGGCACCCTCAAAGGCGCGTTGGCGACGCTCGTCCTCATGCTGCTCGCCTTATTGTTCTGGCAACTGCTGGACCAACTGCAGCAAAACCAGAAAAACCAGCAGCAATACACCATCGATTACAGTGCCGACCTGGCCGAACAGATCAGCCTGAACATGGGCCTGAGCGCGCAGATCGCCCTCAACCTGCTGCCCATCGTCGAACCGCCAGGCACTCCCGAGCAGCAACAGACCCTGATGCGCACGTTGCAGCGCTCATTGCCGGAGCTGCGCAGCTTCGCCCTGCTCGCGCCCAGCGGCGCGCTGATCAGCGATACCGCCAGTGACAGCCAGGACAGTGCCTGGCTGGAAGAACTGGTCAAGCGCAGCCACGCCCAGTCCTATTACCTGAGCAACAACAATGATGGCACCGTCATCTATCTGTTGCTGCATCAGCCCAGCGGCGGTTCAAGGATGTACTGGGCCTTACGCCTGGGCCCCAACTACCTGACCACCCTCACGCGCCAGGACGGCCAGGGCCAACGCCCTATGTGGGTGATCGAGAACCGCCTGAACCAGCGCGTGGTCAACCGCGACGGCGGTATGCCGATCCAATCGCCCTCTGCGCTGACCCCGGACGAATTGGATAAAAGCGTACTGGTCACGCCCTTGAGCAAAAGCGACTGGCAATTGCGCGGGTTGTTCGACCGCAGTGCCGTGCTGGAGCAATTGCTGCCTGCGTTTATCGGCAAATGCCTGCTGGGCCTGGCCTTCTCGCTGATCCCGGTGATCGTGCTGCTGAACATGCGCCGCCGTCAGCGCCAGGTGCATGAAGGCCGGCGTCGCTATCAAGACATTTTCGAAGGCACCGGCGTGGCCCTGTGCGTGCTGGACCTGTCGGGCCTGAACAGCTTTTTTGACAGGCCGTACATTCAGACCCGTGAGCAACTGCGTCTTTGGTTGCAGGACAATCCCGACGGGCACAAGCAGTTGCTCAAGGAATTGCGCATCACCGAGGTCAACCAGGTGGCGGTGCGCCTGCTGAACGTGGCGTCTTGCGAGGAAGCCTGGGAACGCTTGATCAATGACTGCCCGAACAGCGCCACGTCCATCGGCCACCAGATAATCGAAGCATTGCGCACTCACCAGAACCAGCTGGAGCTGGAAATCCAGTGCAAGGACATGGTCGGCAACGAGCAATACCTGTGGCTGGTCATGCGCCTGCCGGAGCGGCAGGACGACTTTAATGCGGTGATCCTGAGCATCAGCGATATCACCAGCCGCAAGCTGATCGAGCTGTCGCTGGTCGAGCGCGAGAGCTTCTGGTCGGACGTGGTGCGCACCGTGCCCGACCACCTGTATGTGCAGGACGTCATCAGCCAGCGCATGATTTTCAGCAACCACCATTTGGGCCACACCCTGGGCTACAACAAGGCCGAACTGCAGCAAATGGGTGAATACTTCTGGGAAATCCTGCTGCACCCCGAAGACGCCGAGTACTACCACGACCTGCGCCAGCAACAACGCCAGGCGGGCTATTCGACCCAACTGCAATGCCAGTTGCGCTTTCGCCATCGCAATAACCAGTGGCGGCGCTTCGATATCCGCGAGCAAGCCCTGGCCCGCGACAAGAGCGCAGTGGTCACGCGGATCATCGGCGTGGCCAAGGACATTACCGACCAGATCGAAGCCAGCGAATCCCTGCGCGACAGCGAGCAGCGCTACCGCATGCTGGCCGAGAGCATCAGTGACGTGATCTGCTCCACCGACAGCCAATTGGCCCTCAACTACGTCAGCCCGTCGGTCAATACCGTGCTCGGGTATGACGTGGACTGGGTGCTCAAGAACGGCTGGCAGTCGATTATCGCCAACCCGCAGCAACTGACCGGCATTTATACCCTTGTGGAGCAGGTCAGCCGCGCACTGGGTGATGTAAACGCGCTGAACATTCTGCGCGATGAAGTCCAGACCCAGTTGTTCCTGTTCGACTGCCTGCGCGCCGACGGCCGCAAGGTGCCGATCGAGTTGCGCCTGGTGCTGGTGTGGGATGAGCACGGCGCGTTCGAGGGCATCCTCGGTGTAGGCCGCGATATCAGCCAGCAACGCCGCGCAGAGAAGGACCTGCGCATGGCCGCCACGGTGTTCGAACACTCAACGTCGGCGATCCTGATCACCGACCCGGCCGGTTATATCGTGCAGGCCAACGAGGCGTTCAGCCGGGTCAGCGGGTATGCCGTAGCGGATGTGCTCGACCAGTTGCCCAACATGCTCACCGTCGACGAACAACAGGAAGCCCACCTGCGTTACGTGCTCAAGCAGTTGCACCAGCACAGCACTTGGGAAGGCGAAGTGTGGCTCAAGCGCCGCAACGGCGAACACTACCCGGCCTGGGTCGGTATTACTGCCGTGTTCGACGACGAAGGCGACCTGGCCAGCTACGTGTGTTTCTTCAGTGATATCAGCGAGCGCAAGGCCAGCGAACAACGCATCCATCGCCTGGCGTATTACGACGCCCTCACCCACCTGCCCAACCGCACGCTGTTCCAGGACCGTCTGCACACGGCGTTGCAGTCGGCCGAGCGGCAGAAGTCGTGGGTGGTGCTGATGTTCCTCGACCTCGACCGTTTCAAGCCGATCAACGACTCCCTGGGCCACGCCGCCGGCGACCGCATGCTCAAGGAAATGGCGACGCGCCTGTTGGGGTGCGTGGCCGAAGACGACACCGTGGCACGCATGGGGGGCGACGAGTTCACCTTGCTCCTGCAACCGCGCGTCAGCCGCGACATGGCACTGAACCGGGCTATCACGGTGGCCGAGCAGATTCTCGCGAGCCTGGTACGACCGTTTGTACTGGAAGGCCGCGAATTCTTCGTGACCGCCAGTATCGGCATCGCCTTGAGCCCGCAGGACGGCAACGAGCTGAGCCAGCTGATGAAAAACGCCGACACTGCGATGTATCACGCCAAGGAGCGCGGCAAGAATAACTTCCAGTTCTACCAGGCCGACATGAACGCCAGCGCCTTGGAACGCCTGGAGCTGGAAAGCGACCTGCGCCACGCCCTGGACCAGAACGAATTCGTGCTTTATTACCAACCGCAATTCAGCGGCGACGGCAAACGCCTGACGGGCGCCGAAGCCCTGCTGCGCTGGCGCCATCCACGTCGCGGCCTGGTGCCGCCGGGGGATTTCATACCCGTACTGGAAGAGTTGGGCCTGGTGGTGGACGTGGGCGACTGGGTGCTCAGTGAAGCCTGCCGCCAACTCAAGACCTGGCACCACAACAAGGTGAGGGTGCCCAAAGTCTCGGTGAATATCTCGGCACGACAGTTCTCGGATGGTCAGTTGGGTGAGCGCATCGCCACTATCCTCAAGGACACGGACCTGCCCCCGGCGTGCTTGGAGCTGGAGTTGACCGAAAGTATCCTGATGCGCGAGGTCAACGAAGCCATGCAGATCCTCGCCAGCCTGAAAAACCTGGGCCTGAGCATTGCGGTGGATGACTTCGGCACCGGTTATTCATCGCTCAACTACCTCAAGCAGTTCCCCATCGACGTGCTGAAGATCGACCGCACTTTTGTCGATGGCCTGCCGTCGGGTGAGCAGGATGCCCAGATCGCCCGCGCCATTATCGCCATGGCCCACAGCCTGAACCTGGCCGTGATCGCCGAAGGCGTGGAAACCCATGAGCAACTGGACTTCCTGCGCGAGCATGGCTGCGATGAGGTGCAGGGCTATCTGTTTGGCCGGCCGATGCCAGCCAACCGGTTCGAGGCGCAGTTCAGCAATGATGCGCTGTTCATGTTCGACTGATTGAGGCCATTAGCTCCAATCATCCCTCGAACATGAACAGCGCAGCGGCAAGCTTGAAGCTACAAGCGGCAAGCTGGAGCCGATCGGCTTTTACTTGCGGTTTGTAGCTTGGTTCGACTGATTGAGGCCACCCGCTCCAATCAATCCCTCGAACATGAATGGCGCAGCGACAAGCTTGAAGCTACAAGCGGCAAGCTGGAACCGATCAGCTTTTACTTGCGGCTTGTAGCTTGCAGCTTGCAACTTGAAGCCGGCAATTCATCGCCATGACTACCTTTCATACCCCTTCTAAAAGCGCCTGGGTTAGAATGCCCTCCTTTTCTGCCCCCCGATCCTTGAGGACCGCCATGTTCAGCCGTGATTTGACTATTGCCAAGTACGACGCCGATCTCTTCGCCGCCATGGAGCAAGAAGCTCAGCGCCAGGAAGAGCACATTGAGCTGATCGCTTCGGAAAACTACACCAGCCCTGCGGTGATGGAGGCTCAAGGTTCGGTTCTGACCAACAAGTACGCCGAAGGCTACCCGGGCAAGCGCTACTACGGTGGTTGCGAGTACGTCGACGTGGTTGAGCAACTGGCTATTGATCGCGCCAAGGAACTGTTCGGCGCCGATTACGCCAACGTCCAGCCGCACGCGGGCTCCCAAGCCAACAGCGCCGTGTACCTGGCCCTGCTGCAAGGCGGCGACACCATCCTGGGCATGAGCCTGGCCCACGGCGGTCACCTGACCCACGGCGCCAGCGTCTCCTCCTCCGGCAAGCTGTACAACGCCGTTCAATACGGTATCGATGCCAACGGCCTGATCGACTACGACGAAGTCGAGCGCCTGGCGGTTGAACACAAGCCGAAAATGATCGTGGCCGGTTTCTCTGCCTACTCGCAGATCCTGGATTTCCCACGCTTCCGCGCCATTGCCGACAAAGTCGGTGCTTACCTGTTCGTCGACATGGCCCACGTGGCGGGTCTGGTCGCCGCAGGCGTATATCCGAACCCGGTGCCTTACGCTGACGTGGTGACCACCACCACCCACAAGACCCTGCGCGGTCCACGTGGCGGCCTGATCCTGGCTCGCGCCAACGCCGATATCGAGAAGAAACTCAACTCCGCCGTATTCCCTGGCGCCCAGGGTGGCCCGCTGGAGCACGTGATCGCGGCTAAAGCGATCTGCTTCAAGGAAGCCCTGCAGCCTGAGTTCAAGGCTTACCAGCAGCAAGTGGTGAAAAACGCCCAGGCCATGGCCAAGGTGTTTATCGACCGCGGCTTCGACGTGGTATCGGGCGGTACTGAAAACCACCTGTTCCTGCTGTCGCTGATCAAGCAGGACATCTCCGGTAAAGATGCTGACGCCGCCCTGGGCAAAGCCTTCATCACCGTGAACAAGAACTCCGTGCCGAACGACCCACGTTCGCCGTTCGTTACTTCCGGCCTGCGCTTCGGCACTCCGGCTGTGACCACTCGTGGCTTCAAGGAAGCAGAGTGCAAGGAACTGGCGGGCTGGATCTGCGACATCCTGGCTGATCTGAACAACGAAGCCGTGATCGACGCGGTCCGTGAGAAGGTCAAGGCCATCTGCAAAAAGCTGCCGGTATACGGCGCTTGATAGCAGTGGTTTGAATAAAAAGCCCGGCTCAAGAGCCGGGCTTTTTTGTGGGAGCAAGTCCCACCTTTCAAGTCAGGGTTGGTAGACCTTGGCAAAGCCTTCGCGGATCTTGTCCTGCGGCAACTCATCGGCAATAAACACGATCACACTCTCCCGCGCCTCTCCCTCCGCCCATTCGGTGTCCCAATCGAACCCGTACAGCTTGAGCACGCCCTGGAACACCATGCGTCGATCCTCACCGGCAATGTTCAGCACACCTTTGTAGCGCAATAGCTGCTTGCCGTGATCCTCCAGCAACGCATTCATGAACTCGCTGAGGCGATCAATATCCAGCGGCTCTTCGGTGCGCAGCACCAGGCTTGAAATGCGATCGATGGAAGGCGCAGCACTCACCGGGCGCAGCGTCATGCCGGCGTTGAGGTTGAAACCGCGCACATCGAGCAATTCAGCCAGGTCGATATTGCCGTGGTCGACCACCCGAATCGGCGCACGGCGATTGATGCGGGTCAGGCGCTGGCTGAGGGCGTCAAACGTCGCGTCATCCACCAGGTCACGCTTGCTCACCAGCAGGCGGTCGGCGAAACCGATCTGGGCCTGGGCGATGGTCTGGGTCAGGTGATGTTCGGCGTGGGCTGCATCCACCAGGGTGATGATGCCGTCGAGGATGTAGCGCTCGCGCAGTTCTTCGTCGATGAAAAACGTCTGGGCCACAGGTGCGGGGTCGGCCAGGCCGGTGCATTCGATCACCAGGCGGTCGAAGGTGATCTCACCGCTGTCCAGGCGCTCCAGCAGCAGGTACAGGGCTTTGGTCAGGTCGGTGTGAATGGTGCAGCACACGCAGCCGTTCGACAGGGTCATGACTTGTACCGGTTCATCACCCAACAGTTGAGTGTCGATACCGGCGTCGCTGAATTCGTTTTCGATCACGGCGATTTTCAGGCCGTGCTCGGCTTTCAGCAGGTGGCGCAGCAAGGTGGTCTTGCCGGCACCGAGGAAACCGCTGAGGACGGTGACGGGTATGGGAGAGGACAAAAATAGTCTCCTTGCGCAACACAGAAACAAATATGGGAGAGGGCTTGCTCCCGATAGCGCAGTGTCAGTGACCTATTCAGTGCCTGACACACGGCTATCGGGAGCAAGCCCCCTCCCACAGTCGATCACCGCCAACCCGCACTAACGGGTCAGCAGCACTTGGGTCCACCCTTGCCACCGTAACGGGCTTCCTGGCGCTCCCGGAAGAACGCCTTGTAGTCCATCACCGGTTTGTCCGGGTGCTTGGTTTGCATATGCTCGACGTAAGTGTCGTAGTCGGGCATGCCGACCATCAGGCGCGCGGCCTGACCGAGGTATTTACCGAGGCGACTGATGTCATTGAACATGGTTGCAATCCTCGATTACGCGTCCGGAACAGCCTGGAATGGGGCTTCTTTATCCGTACGTTCTTTGTTGCCCCAGGCGGCGACGCCAACCTTGAGCGCATAGAACAGGATACTGAACACCACAAACAGGAACAGCGCCGTCAGCGTTGCGTTGGTATAGGCGTTGTAGATCACGTGCTGCATCTGGTCGATGCTCTTGGCCGGGGCCAGGATCTGGCCGTTGGCCAGGGCATCGCTGTATTTCTTGGCCAGCGACAGGAAGCCGATCGCCGGGTTCGCATCGAACAGCTTGATGAAGCCCGCGGTGGTGGTGCAGATCAGCAGCCATACCGCCGGCAGCAAGGTGACCCAGATGTAGCGCTGGCGTTTCATTTTGATCAGCACCACGGTACCCAGCATCAACGCGATACCCGCGAGCATCTGGTTGGAGATACCGAACAGCGGCCACAAGGTATTGATGCCGCCCAGTGGGTCGATCACGCCTTGATACAGCAAGTAACCCCACATCGCTACGCAACCTGCGGTAGCGATCAGGTTGGCGGTCCAGGATTCGGTGCGCTTGAGCGCCGGCACGAAGGAGCCCAACAGGTCCTGCAGCATGAAGCGACCGGCACGGGTGCCCGCGTCGACGGCGGTGAGGATGAACAGCGCTTCGAACAGGATCGCGAAGTGGTACCAGAACGCCATGGTGTTTTCACCCGGCAGAACGCTGTGCAGGATCTGCGCGATACCGACCGCCAGGGTCGGCGCACCACCGGCCCGGGCCAGGATGGTGGTTTCACCGATGTCGTGAGCCACCGCTTGCAGCGCCTCAGGCGTAATCGCAAAGCCCCAGCTGCTGACGGTTTGCGCCACAGCCATCACATCCCCACCCACCACCGCAGCCGGGCTGTTCATGGCGAAGTACACGCCTGGCTCGATCACCGAAGCGGCAACCATTGCCATGATGGCGACGAACGACTCCATCAACATGCCGCCGTAGCCGATGTAGCGGGCATTGGCTTCGTTATCCAGCAGCTTGGGCGTGGTGCCCGAGGAAATCAGTGCGTGGAACCCCGACACCGCGCCACAGGCGATGGTGATGAACAGAAACGGGAACAGGCCGCCCTTCCAGACCGGGCCGGTGCCGTCGATAAATTGGGTCAGGGCCGGCATCTTCAGCACTGGCATGGTGACCAGGATGCCGATGGCCAGGGCAATGATGGTGCCGATTTTCAGGAAGGTAGACAGGTAGTCACGTGGCGCGAGGATCAACCACACCGGCAGTACTGCAGCGACGAAGCCGTAGCCGATCAGCATCCAGGTAATCTGAATACCGGTGAAGGTGAAGGCTTTGGCCCAGACCGGGTCGGCGGCGATCTGCCCGCCCAGCCAGATCGAGCCCAGCAGCAGGAACACGCCGATAATCGAAATCTCACCGATACGACCCGGGCGGATGTAGCGCATGTACACGCCCATGAACATCGCGATCGGGATGGTCGCCATCACCGTGAAGATGCCCCATGGGCTCTCAGCCAGCGCTTTTACGACGATCAGCGCCAGCACCGCGAGGATGATGATCATGATCAGGAAGCAGCCGAACAGCGCGATAGTCCCCGGGATACGGCCCATCTCTTCGCGGACCATGTCGCCCAGCGAACGGCCATTGCGCCGGGTGGACAGGAACAGCACCATGAAGTCCTGTACTGCACCGGCCAGCACCACACCGGCGATCAGCCAAAGCGTGCCGGGCAGGTAGCCCATTTGCGCCGCCAACACCGGGCCGACCAGCGGGCCTGCACCGGCAATCGCCGCAAAGTGGTGACCAAACAGAATGTGTTTGTTGGTCGGCACATAGTCCAGACCGTCGTTATTGACCACTGCGGGGGTGGCCCGCCGTGGGTCGAGTTGCATCACGTTGTTAGCGATGAACAAGCTGTAGTAGCGATAAGCAACCAGATAAATGGCCACCGCCGCGACCACAATCCACAAGGCGTTGATCGCCTCGCCTCGGCGCAAGGCCACTACGCCCAGGGCGCACGCTCCTAAGATTGCCAGCACCAGCCAGGGTAGGTGGCGTAGCAGGCTATTATTATTTTTCATTTTTATATTCCAGCCAGGGTGGACAGAAGGACAGCCAACCCGAGTTTAGCGCTGTTGGCCTCAAAGGCCACCCCCCTACGTTGGTCTAGAGCCTTGCAACGGCAAAAAAAGCAGAAAAAGACGCCCGATGATAGCGCAGGGCTACACTGCTTCTATCCACAGAGGGATTCACCATGACCGACCACTCGCCAGACCGTCGCTGTTTCCGCCGGATCGCGATTGACGCTGTGACCGAACTTCGGCAAAACGGCCATGAATGGCCAGTGAAATTGGTAGATTTGTCGCTAAAGGGTTTAGCGATAAAACGGCCCGAGCCCTGGAAGGGCAATAAGGCGCTGCCGTTCGACGTGGATATCCGCCTCGATCCGAAGGCACATATAAAGATGCAGGTGAAGCTGACCCACGAGGAGGACGGCCAATTGGGTTTCGTGTGCAAAGAAATCGACCTGGACTCGATCAGCCATCTGCGCCGGCTGATCGAGCTGAACCTGGGTGACCCGGAAGAACTCGAGCGGGAACTCGGCGCTTTACTGGAAGTGTGATCACTCAGGGAAATGCGGTTCGTGCCGGGAAGTCGCTTTCCATGTCCCAGTAACCCTTTCTCTGGCTTGAAGTGCTCTGCCATTGCCCGTCGACAAAGCGATAAGTCTGATAACGGGTGGTGAAATCATCCTCTTCGCCTTCACCTTCGCCCTCCATGAAGGATGAAACCTGCAACAACTCATCCGGCCCGCCGCTGGCCGGATGAGCCACTTTCCAGGCCGCCTTGCCCGTGTGGGCCAGGGTCAACGGCTGGACTTTGCCCTCGGCATTCTTGTAGCTCATCGGCTTGAGTTGCTGTGTGGCCGGTTGCAACAGTTGGGTGGCCGGGCCGCTGTAGGTGCCCATCGACGCGGTTTGATCAACGATCAAAAAATACACAGGTTCGGGCAGCCCGTTGAGCGCAGCTTTCTTGACCTTGGCCAACGGGTAGCCCAGGTCCTCTTGCGCAATCTCCTCACCGGCAGCCGACACCAACCGCACGCGGGCTTCAAGCAGCGGGTTGTCGACCAGGTCGCCGGGTTCGTCAAACGAGTCTTCAAGCTGCCCGTTGCCCCAACTGTCCTTATGCAGCTGCGCGCTGATGCGCTGGTCTTCCAGCACTTGCAACTGACGGCCCTCTTCGATCGTCAGCGTCTGCGCCAGGCGGTAACCGGCCGGTAGCTGCGCAGCCCAGGCCATGGCGGGTGCGCCGACCAGCAGGACAAACAGGGCCGCGAGGCCCGGGTAACTCAATCGTTGCATAGCGTCCCTTCCCGATTTATTCGAACAGTGCGTCCAACGCCTGCTCCAGGCGCGTGACAGCAATAATTTGCAAACCTGCCGGCGACTCTTTCGGCGCGTTGCCCTTGGGCACGATGGCGCGCTTGAAGCCATGCTTGGCGGCCTCCTTCAAGCGCTCCTGGCCACTGGGCACCGGGCGCACTTCGCCAGACAGGCCGACTTCACCAAACACCAGCAGGTCATGGGGCAATGGCCGATTGCGCAGGCTGGACATCACTGCCGCCATCAACGCCAGGTCGGACGCGGTTTCCAGCACCTTGACCCCGCCGACCACGTTGAGGAACACGTCCTGGTCGTGAGTCGGGATACCACCATGGCGGTGCAATACCGCCAGCAGCATCGCGAGGCGGTTCTGGTCCAGACCAAGCGTTACGCGACGCGGGTTGGCCAAGTGGCTGTCATCCACCAGCGCCTGCACTTCCACCAGCATCGGGCGGGTACCTTCCCACGTTGCCATCACCACACTGCCCGGGACCTCTTCCTGAGCACGCGTCAGAAAAATTGCCGACGGGTTGGAGACTTCTTTCAGCCCACGGTCCGTCATGGCAAACACGCCCAACTCGTTCACCGCGCCGAAACGGTTCTTCACCGCGCGCAGCAGGCGCAAGCGCCCATCGGACTCGCCCTCGAAATACAGCACAGTGTCGACCATATGTTCAAGCACGCGTGGCCCGGCCAGCGCACCTTCTTTGGTCACGTGGCCGACCAGGAAGATCGCCGTGCCGCTCTGCTTGGCATACCGCACCAGCAGCGCCGCGCTTTCACGCACCTGGGACACACCGCCCGGCGCCGACTGCAATTGCTCGGTGAAAATGGTCTGGATCGAGTCGATCACCATGACCTTGGGCTTTTCGATACGGGCCGTGGCGATAATGCTCTCGATGCAGGTTTCGGTCATCACCCGCAGTTGGTCCTGGGGCAAGCCGAGACGCCGGGCGCGCATGGCCACTTGCTGCTGGGACTCTTCGCCAGTGACGTAGAGCGCTGGCATACGGCTGGCGATGCTGCACAAGGTTTGCAGCAGGATGGTGGACTTGCCGATGCCCGGGTCGCCGCCGATCAACACCACCGAGCCATCCACCAAGCCACCGCCGAGGACACGGTCCAGCTCACCGGACGCCGTGGAGAAACGCGGGATTTCTTCAACACTGACTTCGGCCAGGGTCTTGATCTGGGCCTGTTGCCCGGTCCAGCCGGCGCGGCCGGCAGGCGCCGCCGCACCGCCGCTTTCGATCATGGTTTCAGTCAGGGTATTCCACGCGCCGCACTCGCCGCACTGGCCGGCCCACTTGGGAAAGGTCGCGCCGCACTCCGTGCAGCCGTACATGCGCTTGGCCTTTGCCATTTGAGAACCTCCAACCGAAAAACCGCGATGATAGCTCAGCGCGGCGCCGGGGTCCGGATTTCACCGCTGGCCAATCGTGAAGCACTGTTGCCGAGCCGGTCCTCGGCGTTGAGATCGGCACCTTTGGCTTGCAACTCATCAAGCAACTCGATGCGCTTGAACAAGCCTGCGTACATGGCCGCTGTCTGCCCGGCGCCGTTGCGCTGGTCGGGGTTGCAATCGGTGGCCAGCAGGCGTTGGGCGATTTTCAGCTCGCCCTTGAAGATCGCGCCCATCAGCGCCGTGTTGCCGCGCTTGTCCTGCACACAGGCGTCGGCGCCGGCGTTGAGCAAACGGTCCACGAAAGGTCCCTGGCCGTGGTAGGCGGCGAGGATCAGTGCGGTGTAACCCTTGTCGTCCTGGGTGTTGAGGCTGTAGCCGGATTCGATAAAGGTATTGAGCATGTCGAGGTCGCCACGGCGGGCGGCGTCAAAGTAATAATCCTGAAGCTGCGCCTTGAGTGCAGCTGGTTCGGGGGTCTCGGCATGGGCGACAAACGCCAGCATGGCCATCAGCAAACCGATGGAAATTCGCATAGGGTTCTCCTGTCAGAGATCGACGCCCCCTCGGGCGTCGATCGGAACCACCGGATCAGTCGGTGAGTTTTTCCGCCAGCGCTTTCACACGTGCCAAATCACCCTTGGCGACCTTGGCCACGCCGGTGCCGTACTCCGGATCGGCTTTGTAGAGGAACGACAGGATGATGTGCTTGCTCTCGTCATCGGTGGTGGCCAGGGAGCCGCCAAAGTTGTCGATCAAGTCCTGGCGTTCTTTCTTGCTGTAGGACCGGTACAGATCACCGGCCTGCTTGAAGTTCTGCTCACGCTGGATCTTCGCCTGCTGAGTGCTGCCCGACAGCGCCGACTGGCTGTAGCGCGCGGTTTGCGGCTCTTCCCGTGGCATCAGTCGGCTCGGCTGGTAATTCACGCCGGTGGTGGTCTCGCCGAAATTCATCGCGCCGTCCTGGTTACCGTTATTGACGGTCACTCGTGGGGCATTGATCGGCAGTTGCAGGGCGTTAGCCCCCAGGCGATACATCTGAGTGTCGGCATAGGAGAACACCCGGCCCTGCAGCAAACGGTCTTCCGACGGTTCGATGCCCGGTACCAGGTTGGCCGGGGCCATGGCGACTTGCTCGGTTTCCTGGAAGACGTTGGCCGGGTTGCGGTTCAGCATCATTTGCCCGACTTTGCGCTCCGGCACGTTCGGCCAGATCTTGGTGGCGTCCAGCGGGTCGAAATCAAACTTGGCCAAGTCCTCGGGCTTGAGTACTTGCACATACAAATCCCACTTGGGGAAATCGCCCTTATTGATATGGGTGACCAAGTCGTTGGTCATATGGCTGTAATCACGCCCCTGGACTTCGGTGACTTGCTTGGGATCAAGGTTCTTGATGCCTTGCAGGCTCTTCCAGTGGAACTTGACGTAGTGCACTTCGCCCTTGGCGTTGATCAACTTGTAGGCATGTACACCATTGCCGTCCATTTCCCGGTAACTGGCCGGGGTACCGGAGTCGGAGTACAGCTCGGTCAGCGTACGGGTGGACTCTGGAACATGGGAGAAGAAGTCAAAGCGGCGCGAGTCGTCGTCCAGGTTAGTGCGTGGGTCCGGTTTGAAGGCGTGGACCATGTCAGGAAACTTGATGGCGTCGCGGATAAAGAACGTCGGGAAGTTATTGCCCACCAGGTCCCAGTTACCCTCGGCGGTATAGAACTTGGTGGCGAACCCCCGTGGGTCACGCAGGGTTTCCGGCGAATGGTTGCCGTGAACGACCGCAGAGAAACGCACAAACACGGGCGTGCTTTCGCCGGCTGCGAACACTTTGGCCTTGGTCAGATCACTGAGGTTATCGGTGACCGTGAAGGTGCCATGGGCGCCGGTGCCACGGGCGTGCACAACACGCTCCGGAATGCGCTCGCGGTCAAAACGCTGCAGCTTCTGAATCAACTGCACATCTTGCAGCAGTACCGGGCCATTGGCACCGGCGGTTTGTGAATTCTGGTTGTCACCGACGGCTGCACCGTTGTCCCGGGTCAGGTTCGCGGCTTGTACGGAGAGGGAAAGCAGGCTGGCGGTCACCAGCGCCAGCGCGTGACGCGCCGATACTGGCCTGCGGTTCATGGGAGTGTTCATCAAGGTTTCCTCTGGTTTTTTTAATGCACATTCAGTTGTGCTTGCCAGAGGCTAGTGACCTGGGAGTCAGAAGATAAATAGAAAAACGCCACAGGGCCGATTAAGAAAATAATATTGTAAGTGCCTGAAATCAGCGGTAAAACGCGCGCGATTGATGGCACTTTGCAAACTATTTGCGTTTTAATGTGTCGATAAGAACCGACAGTGTTAACGGTTGTTTCAAGCAAGGCTGCTACGACTGACTTACACTGACCTCCACCCTTCTCATCTGTAACAAGGAATAACTTATGGGCGTGATCAGTGAGTTCAAGGCCTTCGCCGTCAAAGGCAATGTGGTCGATATGGCCGTCGGTATCATCATCGGTGCCGCCTTCGGTAAAATTGTTTCCTCGTTTGTAGGGGACGTGGTGATGCCTCCCATCGGCCTGCTGATCGGTGGCGTGGACTTCGCAGACCTGGCCGTGCAACTCAAAGCAGCGCAAGGCAATGCTCCGGCAGTGGTGCTGGCCTATGGCAAGTTCATCCAAAGCGTCATCGACTTCGTGATCATCGCGTTCGCGATCTTCATGGGCGTGAAGGCAATCAATCGCCTGAAGCGCGAAGAAGCAGTGGCTCCAACCCTGCCGCCGACGCCGACCAAAGAAGAGGAGTTGCTCACCGAGATCCGCGACCTGCTCAAGGCTCAGAACAACAAACCGCTTTAACCCATGAAAACCAGAAGGCGCCTTTCGAGGCGCCTTTTTTCTACCAGTAGTTTTCCACTGCCACCTGGCCCGGACGACGGCTCAGGCTCAGTTGCATATCCCGCTGCTTGAGCAATTGGCGCGTGTCATCGACCATTTGCGGGTTACCGCAAATCAGTACGCGAGCGTGTTCCGCGGTCAGCTCGACGCCGGCCGCACGCTCCAGCTCTCCGTTTTCGATCAAGGTGGTGATGCGCCCATTCAGCGCACCCGGGTGCTGCTCACGGGTCACGATGGGGATATAGGTGAGCTTGTGGGCGTGTTCGGCCAGGTATTCACGCTCACCCAGCTCGCGGATCAACGATTGGTAGGCCAGCTCTTTGGCTTCCCGGGCGCTGTACACCAGCACGATACGTTCGAATTTCTCCCAGACCTCGAAGTCCTGCAGGATCGACAGGAAGGGGGCCACACCGGTGCCGGTCCCCAGCAGCCACAGGTCACGCCCATCCACAAAGCGGCTCAGGGTCAGGAAGCCCGTGGCCTGGCGCTCCACCATCAGGGTATCGCCCACCTGCAAGCGGCTCAGCTCACTGGTGAATTCGCCCCCCGGCACGACAATGGAAAAGAAATCCAAGTGCTCGTCAAAGGGAGAGGACACGATGGAATAGGCGCGCCATACCGTACTGCCATCCGCCTTGGTCACCCCCAGGCGCACGAACTGGCCGGCGGTGAACCGAAAGCCTGGGTCACGGGTGGTGCGCAAGGTAAACAGGCTGGGGGTCAACGATTGCACGTCGAGCAAGGTCTGGCGGGTAAATTTCTCAGCACTGGCCGTCATGGGGAACTCCGCTTTGCACAGGGCTCTAGTGTCCCTCAAAGCAGCCTGCGCAAACACCGCTGATTTGTACTGGCATTGCCGTGGGCAAAAGCGTCGGTAACCCGTACCAGTACAGATCTCGAAAAGCTCAAACCACGATCCACAAATGGAAAATTAGTTGAACAAACTATTTCGCTATTAACCCGTCAACCATTCATTGAGATATGAACAGACGCGCAAAAAGCCATCATTCCGACACTACCTACAACCCTTCAATTCAATAAAAAATTTAACTCCGCCCATGTTTTTTATACAAGAAGATGCCCGACGTACAAATTATTAGTGCTAAAGCTCCAATTACCTGTCCTATTTTTCATGTTCACACGTAAGCCATGTCCTACACTCATTTCCGTGGTGCACTGGGACGAAAAGAGCCCCCACGCCACGTAAAATCCATGGAGAGTTACAAATGGTGAAATGGCGCAATACCCGGCTCCCCAAACTGGAGGGTGAAAACGAGATCACCAGTGTGTTTGAAATGGTCCTTAACCATACTTATGAACTCGGCTTCCAATACTGCTCCTTTACAATGAGCACCCAACTAGCTGACAACCAAACTAAACCGATTCAATTCAATAATTACCCAAAGGAATGGAATGAACTGTATCAACAGGCACACCTCTCCCACGTAGACCCGATTATTGACCACTGCAAACGCTGCGTACTGCCCATCGTCTGGGAAAAAAAAGCATTCGATGCAGCCCCCAACTTATGGTCGCTGGCCCAATCGCTTGGGGTGAACTGTGCGTGGACGCAACCCGTGCATGATTTCAAGGGGGTCTACAGCATGCTGACCCTCGCGCGCAGCAGTGGTGAAGTGAGCCCACAGGAGCTGTATGAGAAAGCCGGCCAAGTGTTATGGCTCTGCCATGCAATGCACGCGGTGGTCGCGCAAAAGTACACCGAGGGGCCCAATGCGTCGCAGTGCTGCAAACTGACCCCCCGTGAAACGGAAATACTCAAATGGTCGGCCATGGGCAAGACCGCCGGAGACATCGCGACGATTCTCTGCCTGTCCGAGCGCACCGTAGGCTTTCACATCAAAAGCACGTTCAACAAACTGGGGGTCAACAATAAGATCGCCGCCGTGCTCAGAGCCTCCAAAGCGGGGTTGCTTTAGCCGACACGGAAACACCGCATGTCATCAGACTCAAAAAAAAGTAACATTTACGCGCCCTTCTGAGTGATGAGCAGCGCCTTCAGGTGCCATCTCGTAGTTCGCTCAGGCGGTTCCGCCGATGATTACCCAGAGCCCCCCTCGCCATGCCCCTGCTCCACAGCCCTTTCGCCCAGCTCAATCTGATCCGCCAACCCGAGCAACATAACGATCCGCTGCAAGCCTTCGATGCCGCCGACGAGTACCTGCTCGACTACCTGGCGCAACAGCAGCCGGCTGCAACCACCCGTGTGCTGGTGCTCAATGACAGCTTTGGTGCCCTGGCCGCCAGCATTGAGGGGCAGGTGCAAGTCACCTCCAGCGGTGATTCGTTTCTCGCCGCCCTTGGGTTGGAAAAAAACCTGGTGCGCAACGGTAAGGCGTTTGACGCAGTGACGTTCATCCCGGCCAGCCAGGTGCCCACGGGGCCGTTCGATCGGGTGCTGATCCGCGTGCCGAAAACTTTGGCGCTACTGGAAGAACAGTTGATCCGCCTGCAGGGCCAATTGGCACCGGGCGCCGAAGTGATCGCCGGGGCGATGATCAAGCACCTGCCACGGGCCGCGGGAGAGTTGCTGGAACGCTACATCGGGCCGATGCACGCCTCACTGGCGGTCAAAAAGGCGCGTTTGTTGATTGCTACCGTCGAGCAGCGCCCGACAGCGGTCTCGCCCTACCCCACCCGTTACGCCCTCGACGCACCGGCTATCGAACTGCTCAATCACGCCAACGTGTTCTGCCGCGAGGGCCTGGATATCGGCACCCGCGCCTTCCTGCCCCACCTACCGAAAAACCTGGGCAGCGCCCGCGTGGCGGACTTGGGCTGCGGCAACGGCGTATTGGCGATCGCCAGTGCCCTGCAAAACCCCGACGCGCAGTACACCCTGGTGGATGAGTCCTATATGGCGGTGCAATCGGCCGCCGAGAACTGGCAAGCGGCGCTGGGTGAGCGCAACGTGTCGATACGCGCCGGCGACGGCCTGGCCGGCCAGGAAGCGCAGTCGCTGGACGTGGTGCTCTGCAACCCGCCTTTTCACCAGCAACAGGTGGTCGGCGACTTCCTCGCCTGGCGCATGTTCCAGCAGGCACGGGAAACGTTGGTCGTGGGTGGTGCCCTTTATATCGTCGGCAACCGTCACTTGGGCTATCACACCAAGCTCGCCCGCTTGTTCCGGGGGGTCGAGCAAATCGCCACCACTCCAAAATTCGTGATTATCAAAGCGCGCAAATAAAAAAACCCTGCCACTCTTGCAAATGGCAGGGCTGAAAACCGGGCCGCGAGGCCCGGATTGGGATGTCAGTGCGTGGTCAAGCCGGCCGCATTCATGAACAAGCGCATCAGGCTGGCCACGATGAACAGGGCCAGCACACTGCCGGTCCAGATCATCGCCAACCAACCCAGGCGCCGCCACAATGGCTGCTTCTCGGCCTGTTCAATCTCGTGCAGCGTAGGTTTGCCGGACATGGTACGCGCCTCCTAGTGGTAGCCGTCTTCATGGGTGACCTTGCCGCGGAACACGTAGTAGCTCCAGAAGGTGTAGCCCAGGATGAACGGGATGATGAACAGCGTGCCCACCAGCATAAAGCCCTGGCTCTGCGGCGGCGCTGCGGCGTCCCAGATCGACACTGACGGCGGAATGATGTTCGGCCACAGGCTGATACCCAAACCGCTGTAGCCGAGGAATATCAGCACCAGCGTCAGCAGGAACGGTGTGTAGTGGGCATGACGCGCCACCGCGCGAATCAGCCCGTACATGGTTACCAACACCAGGATCGGCACCGGCAGGAACCAGAACAGGTTTGGCAGGGTGAACCAGCGCGAGGCGATTTCCGGATGCGACAGCGGCGTCCACAGGCTGACGATACCGATCACCGCCAACACCACGAAGGCCAACGGCCGCGCCAGGTTATGCATCTGCTCCTGTAACTTGCCTTCGGTCTTCATGATCAGCCAGGTGCAACCCAGCAGGGCATACGCGATCACCAGGGCCACGCCGCAGAACATCGTGAACGGCGTCAGCCAATCCAGCGAGCCGCCGGCGAACTGACGGTCGACCACCGGGATACCGTCAATGAACGCCCCCAGCGCCACGCCCTGGAAGAAGGTGGCGGCGATCGAGCCGCCGATAAACGCCTTGTCCCACAGGTGACGCTTGTGGTCCTTGGCCTTGAAGCGGAACTCGAAGGCCACGCCGCGGAAAATCAACCCGATCAGCATCAGGATCAGCGGCAGGTACAACGCCGACAGCACGACCGAATAGGCCAGCGGAAAGGCGCCGAACAATGCCGCACCGCCCAGTACCAGCCAGGTTTCGTTGCCGTCCCATACCGGAGCGACGGTGTTCATCATGACGTCGCGGTCAACTTTGCCCGGGATAAACGGGAAGAGGATGCCGATACCCAGGTCGAAGCCGTCCATCACCACGTACATCATGATGCCGAAGATGATGATCACGGCCCAGATCAGCGGAAGATCAATACCCATCTCAATTCCCCTTGTGCTGGATGTGGTCGTGGTCGTCATCACTGCCGTCATCGGCCGCCGACAACGGACGCGCGGGTGTACGTTTCTGGCCAGGGCCACCGTGGGTCGGTTCGGTACTTTCATGGGTGACCGGACCTTTGCGAACCAGGCGCATCATGTAACCCAGACCTGCGCCAAACAGGGCGAAGTACACCACCACGAACAACACCAGGGTGATCGTCATCTGCACCAGGCTGTGCCCGGAGGACGCGTCCGCCGTGCGCATCAGGCCGTAGACCACCCATGGCTGGCGGCCGATTTCGGTGGTGAACCAACCGGCTAGAATCGCGATCAGGCCGGATGGCCCCATCCACAACGCCAGGTACAGGAACGGTTTGGACGTATACATCTTGTCGCCACGGCGCAGCCAGAGACTGAACAGGCCGGTGAAGATCATCAGAAAGCCCAGGCCAACCATGACGCGGAACGACCAGAACACTATGGTCGAGTTGGGACGGTCTTCAGGCGGGAACTCCTTGAGCGCCGGCACCTGTTTGTCCAGCGAGTGAGTCAGGATCAGGCTGCCCAGGTACGGAATCTCCACCGCATACTTGGTTTTTTCGGCCTTCATGTCCGGCAAGCCGAACAGTATCAATGGGGTCGGTTCGTTGCCGATGTTTTCCCAGTGGCCTTCGATCGCGGCAATTTTTGCCGGTTGGTGCTTGAGGGTGTTGAGGCCATGGAAGTCGCCGATGACCGCCTGGATAGGCGCGACGATCAAGGCCATCCACATGGCCATCGACAACATGGTCCGGATCGCCGGGTTGTCCTTGCCGCGCAACAAGTGCCAGGCCGCCGAGGAGCCGACGAAGAACGCAGTGGCCACGAAGGCTGCCGTGGCCATGTGCGCCAGGCGATAAGGGAACGACGGGTTGAAGACCACAGCGAACCAATCGGTCGGGATCACCCGGCCATCGACGATCTCAAAGCCCTGGGGCGTCTGCATCCAGCTATTGGACGACAGGATCCAGAACGTGGAGATCAGCGTGCCGACGGCGACCATCACGGTGGCGAAGAAGTGCAGCTTGCGCCCCACTTTATTCCAACCGAACAGCATCACCCCGAGGAAACCGGCCTCGAGGAAAAACGCCGTGAGCACCTCGTATGTCAGCAGCGGCCCGGTAACGGCGCCGGCAAAGTCCGAGAAACGGCTCCAGTTGGTGCCGAACTGATAAGCCATGACCAACCCTGAGACCACGCCCATACCGAAGTTGACGGCGAAGATCTTCGACCAGAAGTGGTAGAGGTCACGGTAGGTGTCGTTGTGGGTCTTGAGCCACAAGCCTTCCAGCACCGCAAGGTAACTGGCCAGGCCGATGGTGATCGCCGGGAACAGGATGTGAAACGAGATGGTGAACGCGAATTGAATTCGGGCGAGATCTAGCGCCTCCAAACCGAACATAAGTCTTCCTCTGTCAGGTAATACCGGCTGCCGGCGGACGCCTGCACCCACTGCCCCCACGGATATTGAGTCTGGCGAATTCCAGTTCGTTTCTTTTTTTATCCACCACGCAGGGAATCTGGCCCTGAGGCCACCAGAACAATTCCGGAACCGGTTTTGATCTGGATCAAGCACTGCTGAAAGAGTAGTCCCATTTTCGGCATCGAACTGTGTGGTCTTTTGCCGCGTGACAGACTGCCTCAGCTCAGTTGTTGCAACCATCTGTTACAACTTAATGATAATCTCGGCCTCTCTCCGGCCCTGACTTGAACCCCCGATGCCAAGTGAACCCGCGTTGCTGTTGCGCCACCACCGCCCCTTCATCGCGTTCTGGCTGGCGCGGATCTTTACCGCCAGCGGCTTCCAGATGCTCACCGTGGCCATCGGCTGGAACCTCTACCAACTGACCGGCAATGTGCTGGACCTGGGCTTGGTCGGCCTGGTGGAATTCGTGCCACGCGTACTGTTCATGCTGCACACCGGGCACGTGGCCGACCGCTATGAGCGGCGCAAGGTGGCCGCCATCTGCCAGACCGTACAAGCGCTGATTGCCTTGAGCCTGGCCATCGGTGGGCTGACCGGCAACGTGACCCGCGAGATGATCTTCATCCTCGCCTTCCTGCTGGGCGCCGCGCGCTCCTTTGAAATGCCCACGACTCAAGCGCTGCTGCCGAGTATCGTGCCCACGGCACTGTTCCCACGGGCGGTAGCGTCTTCGCAGTCGGCCCAGCAACTGGCGACCATCGTCGCACCGGCACTTGGCGGTTTGCTGTATGCGTTCGGCAGTGTGTGGGTGTATGGCCCCACTGTGGCGTTGTACCTGATTGCCTGTGTACTGACCCTGAACCTGCCCGCCCGCCAGACGCCGCTCAACAAAGGCAAGGCCACCCTGGACTCGCTGCTGGCCGGCATCCGTTTCATTCGCAGCCGCCCGGACATCCTCGGCGCGATTTCCCTGGACCTGTTCGCTGTACTGCTGGGCGGCGCCACCGCGTTGCTGCCGGTGTTCGCCAAGGACATCCTGCTGACCGGTGCCTGGGGCCTGGGGCTGCTGCGCTCGGCACCGGCGGTGGGCGCGTTGCTGATGTCGTTGTGGCTGGCTCGGTTTGCCGTGGACCGGCAGGTGGGCCGTGTGATGTTCACCGCCGTGGGGGTGTTCGGCGTGGCAACTATCGCCTTCGGTCTGTCGACCTCGTTCTGGTTTTCGCTGGCGGTGCTGGTGGTGCTGGGTGCGGCGGACATGATCAGCATGGTGATCCGCGCCTCCTTCGTGCAGTTGGAGACCCCGGATGAAATGCGCGGCCGCGTCAGTGCGGTCAACGGCCTGTTCATTGGCGCATCCAATCAACTGGGAGAGTTCGAATCCGGGATCACTGCCCACTGGTTCGGCACCGTACCCGCCGTGGTCATGGGCGGGGTCGGTACCTTGCTGGTGACAGGCGTGTGGATCAAGCTGTTCCCGAGCCTGGCCAACCGCGACCGGATGCATGTTCCGGTCGAAGAGGCCAAGGTTTAAAGCACCTTATCCAGGGTGATCGGAAAGTCCCGGACCCGCTTGCCGGTGGCGTGGTAGACCGCATTCGCTACGGCTGCCGCCACCCCGACGATGCCGATTTCCCCGACGCCCTTGGAACCGAGCGCGTTGACGATCTCGTCGTGTTCTTCGACGAACAGCACATCAATATCCCCGATATCGGCATTAACCGGAATGTGGTACTCGGCCAGGCTGTGATTCATATAGCGGCCCAGTTGATGGTCGACCTGGGTTTCTTCATGCAGCGCCATGCCGATGCCCCACACCACCCCGCCGAGAATCTGGCTGCGGGCCATCTTTGGGTTGACCACTCGCCCGGCCGCAACGGCGCTGACCACCCGGCTGACATGGATAGTGCCAAGGTCTTCATCCACCCGGACTTCAACGAACACCGCTGAATGGGTGGCGGTGGCATAACCTTCGCGCTTTTTATCGGGCTCGCTGTCGACCTGCACGGCTAATGCCTCTTCGCCGCTGTCTTTGACCAATTGGGCCAGCGAAACACTGACATCACCCGTGTGCAGTTGGCCGTCCTCGAAACGTACCGTGTCGGCCCCTTCAAAGACCGGGTAAGTCTGCCGGGCGATTTTCAACAGCTTGGCATTCAACGCCTCGCACGCTTGCTGAACGGCGGTGCCCACGGAGGACACGGTAAACGAGCCCCCCTGCAGCGGCGCCGTGGGCAACGATGAATCGCCCAGCAGAAATGTCACGTCCTTGACCGCCACGCCACTCGCCTGTGCCGCGATCTGGGTCATCACGGTATAAGTACCTGTGCCGATATCCGTGGTGGCGCTGCTCACCGTCAGCTTGCCCTGCGCGTCGATCCGCGCCTTGGCGCTGGCCTTCATCTGCATGGCTTCCCACACGCCGCCCGCCATGCCCCAGCCGATCAACTGCTGCCCCTCACGCATGCTGCGCGGCTCCGGGTTGCGCAGGTGCCAGCCGAAACGTTCGGCGCCTTCGCGGTAGCACTCACGCAGGGCTTTACTCGACCAGGGTTTGTCTTCGTTCTGGTTGCGCTCCGCGTAATTGATCAGTCGCAATTGCACCGGGTCCATGCCCAACGCACACGCCAGTTCGTCCATGGCACACTCCAGGCCGATCACTCCCAGGGCGGCGCCGGGTGCCCGCATGTCCAGCGGAGTGAACACATCAAGCGGCACCAGCTTGTAGGTCAACTGCACGTTGTCGCAGTGGTAGAGCATGCCGCTCCATTCCACCACATGCTCACTGAAGTCTTCGAAGCGCGAGGTCTGGCCAATGGCGGTATGCCCAAGTGCGAGCAGCCGCCCGTCGGCGGCGGCGCCCATTTGCAGGCGCTGCAAGGTGCGCGGGCGGTAGCCGAAAGTGAACATCTGCTGACGCGTCAGGGTGACCCGCACCGAACGCTTGAGCGCCAGCGACGCCATCACCGCCAGCGGCAATTGATATTGCGGGCGCAAGCCGGAACCAAAAGCCCCGCCGACGAAAGCCGCAAAGATACGCACCTGGTTTTTATCCAGGCCAAACACCTTTTGCACATAGGCCTGGCAATTCTGCGGCCCTTGGGTTTTGTCATGGATATGCAGGGTGCCGTCCGGCTGGTACAGCACGGTGCTGGCATGCGGTTCCATAGGGTTGTGATGCTCGATGGGCGTGCTGTAATGCACGTCGAGGCTGACGGCGGCGGCGCTCCACTGCGCCTGAAAGTCGCCACGTGGCTTGGGCGGCGTTTGCGGCGAGGCGTGAGCATGCTCCTGCCTCACCAGCAAGTCGGTTTCGAAGGCTTCGCTTTCGTACTCGATGTGCACCAGCGAACCGGCATGCCGTGCCAGCTCCAGGTTATCGGCGATCACCAGGGCCAGTGGTTGGCCGCTGTAGAGCACGCGGTCGTTGTACAACGGGCGGAACGGCGAACCGTCCGCCGCATCGGCATCGGCAAACGCATCGTCGTAACTGGCGAGTTTCGGCCGGTTGAGGTGATCGAGCACCATCACCACGCCGGGCAATGCCAGCGCTTTGGAGGCGTCGATCTTGACCACTCGCCCCCTGGCGATGGTGCTGGACACCACGCTGCCGTGGAGCAGGTCCGGGTCCGCAAACTCACCGGCATAGCGCGCCTGGCCCGTGACCTTGAGCAGACCATCGACACGGTCGAGGGGTTTTCCGATAGCGGTCATGGGCGTTCTCCTGCGACAGCGGCATCGCTCAAGGCGCGGATAATCGCGCGACGCGCCAGCTTGATCTTGAAGCCGTTGTGTTCCAGCGGCTCGGCATCTTGCAACAGCGCATCAGCGGCGGCGCTGAAGGTTTCGCGGCTGACCTTGCGGCCGATCAACGCGGCTTCCACCGCGCGATCACGCCAGGGTTTGTGCGCCACGCCGCCGAGTGCCAGGCGGGCGTCGAC
Organism: Pseudomonas sp. MWU13-2517; assembly: GCF_023242545.1. Lineage (NCBI taxonomy): Bacteria > Pseudomonadati > Pseudomonadota > Gammaproteobacteria > Pseudomonadales > Pseudomonadaceae > Pseudomonas > Pseudomonas sp. MWU13-2517. The sequence goes on from NZ_JALMFA010000015.1 coordinate 26,371, forward strand.
TAGCGTGTCGCCCTCCAACTCCAATGCGGCGGCAACCGACACCAGGGCAAAGGCGTACGACGCACGGTCACGGATCTTCAAATAGTGGCTGTGGCTGGCCAGGCGGTCGGCCGGTAACTCAATGGCCGTGATCAGCTCATCATCGGCCAACAGGTTGTCGCGCTGCGGCGTATCGCCCGGCAAGCGATGGAAATCGGCAAACTCAATCACGCGGGAGCCGCCACGGCCCTCCACATGTACCCGGGCCTCGAGTGCCGCCAAGGCGACACACATGTCAGAGGGGTGGGTCGCCACACACTGATCACTGGCACCGAGAATGGCATGGATGCGGTTCAAGCCGGTTCGCGCCGGGCAGCCGCTGCCGGGTTCGCGTTTGTTGCAGGGCACGCCGGTGTCATAGAAGTAGTAGCAACGGGTACGCTGCAACAGATTACCGCCGGTACTGGCCATGTTGCGCAACTGCGGTGACGCCCCGGCGAGGATCGCCTGGGACAGCAAAGGGTAGCGGGCTTCGATCAACGGGTGCCAGGCCAGGTCAGCGTTGCTGACCAAAGCGCCGATCATCACGCCACCACTGGCCGTGGGTTCAACGCCATGCAGCGGCAGACCGGTGATATCAATCAAGTGTTCAGGGCGGCTGATGTTCTCTTTCATCAGGTCCAACAAATTGGTGCCCCCGGCAATAAAGCGCGAGGCGGCGCTGCTCAGATGAACCGCTTCATGTACATCGCTCGGCTTGCTGTACTGGAAAGGGTTCATTGAGGGTCTCCCAGCACGACCGCTTCAATCGCGTCGCGGATGTTGCTGTAGGCACCACAGCGGCACAGGTTGCCGCTCATCAATTCCTGGATTTGCGCGGTGTCGCGGGCGCGCCCTTCGTTGGCCAGGCCCACGGCAGAGCAAATCTGCCCGGGCGTGCAATAGCCACATTGAAACGCGTCATGCTTGATGAATGCCTGCTGCATCGGATGGAGCACATCACCGTCAGCCAAGCCCTCGATGGTGGTCAACTCGGCACCGTCACACATCACCGCCAGGGTCAGGCAGGCATTCACGCGTTTGCCGTCGCGCAGTACGGTGCAGGCGCCACACTGGCCGTGGTCGCAGCCCTTTTTGCTGCCGACCAGATCGAGCTGCTCACGCAGCAGGTCAAGCAAGGTGGTCCAGGGCAACACGTTCAATTCGCGCTGCCGGCCGTTCAGGGTCAGGCGTATCGGGTGACTGACGAACGGTTGAACCGCCGTATCATTGGGGGTTGCGCTCATAAACACCTCACGGGTTGAAGTCCAGCCGCGGCGTTCGGGAAAGTCGCCGTCTCTGGGGTACGACTACCGGTGGTTATGAGCGTTCAAGGGGATTGATCAGCGGATATTGAGCATCGTCTTCAAGGTATTTTGCGGGCCGTTGATCGACGTATTGCTGAACTCGAACCAACCCTGGGCTTCGACATTCAAGTCAAACACATAGATGTAGCCCATCAGCGTGCCCACGCCGTTGCAAGCCTCGCTGATATTGCCGACCTGGCACACCGGCGTGCGCTGCCCGTCCAATTCGGCGCCATTGAAACGGCCCATGGGGCTGTTACCCAGGCCGACTTCCATCACCGAGACCCTGGTAGGGCCACGGTGCTCGCAAAGCTGAGTACTCTGTGCGCCTTCCGGGATTTTCTCGCTGCAACGCGCCGACTCGACCTTGAACACCCGCACCTCGCTCAAGGGCGGTGCAGCTGCGCCCCACGCTGGTGCCGCACCCCACCACAGGCCGATACTGGCGATCAGAGCTAGACTCCACGCGTTGGCTTTTTTCATGCTGTTAACGACCCTGCCTTGAACGTCGGCGCAGTATGCCTCAAGGCCATGATCCACAGCCATGCATCGCAAAGCCAACCCCGTGCGCCACACGGCCTCGGCTGCTGGTATGATGCGCCGCTTTTTCCGATCCTCTCTGAAACCACAGGCGCTTGGCGCAGTTTGTGCTTTGACTTAGAGGTCAACAAATAACGACGCAAGATAGCGTCACAGGGAGCCGGCATGCTGGAAAAGCTGTTTCAACTCAAAGCACACAACACCAACGTGCGCACCGAGATTCTCGCGGGTATCACAACGTTCCTGGCCATGGCCTACATCCTGTTCGTGAACCCGAGCATCCTCGGCGAAACCGGCATGGACAAGGGCGCGGTGTTTGTCGCGACCTGCCTGGCGGCCGCCATCGGTTCGACCGTGATGGGCCTGATCGCCAACTACCCGATCGCCCTGGCACCGGGCATGGGCCTCAATGCCTTCTTTACCTACACCGTGGTCCTGCACATGGGCCACACCTGGCAGGTTGCCCTGGGTGCGGTATTCATTTCGGCGGTGCTGTTCTTCCTGCTGTCGATCTTCCGTATCCGTGAGTGGATCATCAACAGCATCCCGCTGCCGCTGCGCTCGGCGATTGCCGCCGGTATCGGCCTGTTCCTGGCCCTGATCGCCCTGCACAACGCCGGTATCGTGGTCAGCAACCCGGCCACCATGGTCGGCCTGGGCGACCTGAAACAACCGGCACCGATCCTCGCCACCCTCGGCTTCGCGCTGATCGTGGCGCTGGAAGCCCTCGCCGTGCGCGGCGCGGTGCTGATCGGCATCCTTGCGGTGACCATCGTCTCCATCGTCATGGGCTTCACCCCGTTCGGCGGCGTGACCTCGATGCCACCGTCCCTGGCCCCGACCTTCCTGCAGCTGGATATCAAAGGTGCGTTGGATATCGGCCTGGTCAGCGTGATCTTCGCGTTCCTGTTCGTCGACCTGTTCGATAACTCCGGCACCCTGATCGGCGTCGCCAAGCGCGCCGGCCTGATGGGCAAGGATGGCCACATGCCGAAAATGGGCCGTGCGCTGATCGCCGACAGCACCGCCGCCATGGCCGGCTCCCTGCTGGGCACCTCGACCACTACCAGCTTCATCGAGTCCGCCGCGGGTGTGAGCGCCGGTGGCCGTACTGGTTTGACCGCTATCGTGGTCGCGATTCTGTTCCTGCTGGCGCTGTTCTTCTCGCCACTGGCCGCCAGCGTACCGGCCTTCGCTACCGCACCGGCGCTGCTGTTCGTGGCGGTGTTGATGACGTCGGGCCTGGCGGAAATCGATTGGGATGACATTACCGTGGCAGCACCGGTGGTGATCACCGCCCTGGCGATGCCTTTCACTTACTCCATCGCCAACGGCATCGCCTTCGGTTTCATCGCCTGGACCGCCATCAAGCTGCTTTCGGGCCGCTACCGTGAGCTGAACCCGGCACTGGTGATCCTGTCGATCCTGTTCGTGATCAAGCTGGGCTGGTTCAACGCATGACTTTTGACGCCACACGCTACACCGCTCAACTGCAAGACAAGGTCACGCGCTTGCGTGACCTGCTGGCACCGTTCGACGCCCCCGAGCCGCAAGTCTTCGACTCGCCGTTGCAGAACTTCCGCCTGCGCGCGGAGTTCCGCCTATGGCGCGAAGGCGGTGAGCGCCACTACGCGATGTTCTCGCAGGATGACAAGCGCACACCGATCCTGATCGAAGCGTTCCCCATCGCCAGCACCCGCATCAACCAGTTGATGCCGCAGCTCAAAGCCGCCTGGCAAGCCAGTGCCGCCCTGAGCCACAAGCTGTTCCAAGTGGAGTTCCTCACCACATTGGCCGGCGATGCGATGATCACCCTGTGCTATCACCGCCCACTGGACGAGCATTGGCACACCGCCGCCAACCAGCTCGCAGCCGACTTGAACGTCAGCATCATCGGTCGTTCCAAGGGCAAGCGCGATGTGATCGGCCATGACTACGTGGTGGAAAAGCTCGAAGTCGGCGGCCGGACCTTCAGCTATCGCCAACCCGAAGGCGCGTTCACCCAGCCCAACGGTATGGTGAACCAGAAGATGCTCAACTGGGCCTATGAAGCCCTGGGTGATCGCCCGGATGATTTGCTGGAACTCTACTGCGGCAACGGCAACTTCACCCTGCCCCTGGCGACCCGCGTGCGTAACGTGCTGGCCACCGAGATCAGCAAAACGTCCGTGAATGCCGCCCTGAGCAACCTCGATGAAAACGCTGTGGACAACGTCACCCTGGTGCGCTTGTCCGCCGAAGAACTCACCGAGGCGCTGAATGAAGTGCGTCCGTTCCGTCGCCTGCATGGCATCGACCTGAAAAGCTACGAATTCGGCAGCGTTTTCGTCGATCCGCCTCGTGCCGGTATGGACCCGGACACCTGCGAACTGACCCGACGCTTCGACAACATCCTGTATATCTCCTGCAACCCGGAGACCTTGGCCGCGAACATCGCGCAACTGCATGACACGCACCGCATTACCCGCTGTGCGATGTTTGACCAGTTCCCGTGGACGCACCATATGGAATCCGGTGTGTTGTTGACCCGACGCTGATTCACCCGCCGCCCGCCTTCGGGCGGCGCGTTTGCTACAGCGATTGCCCTGGATTAACGGTTCGATAATCGAACACATGCCGATCAGGGCACGCTACCGTCGATTGACCAAATTAACCATTCAGTACATTTTACCTCCACAACGAACAATAATTGTGGAGATACCCCCATGCAGCCCCTCGTCCTGGTGCTCAACGGCCCCAACCTCAACCTGCTCGGCACCCGTGAGCCTGCCACCTACGGCCATGAAACCCTGGCCGATGTCGCCGCCCTGTGTGGCCGCAGCGCTGAACAACTGGGGTTGAAACTGGAGTTTCGCCAAACCAATCACGAAGGCGAATTGCTCGACTGGATCCACGGCGCCCGCGCCCGTTGTGCCGGAATCGTGATCAACCCCGCGGCCTGGACCCACACCTCGGTAGCGATTCGCGATGCGTTGGTGGCCAGTGAAGTACCGGTGATCGAAGTGCACTTGTCCAATGTGCATGCGCGTGAGGCGTTTCGGCATCATTCCTTTGTATCGCCCATCGCCACAGCCGTGCTGGCCGGCTTCGGCAGCCACGGCTATCACTTGGCCCTGAGCCATTTCAGCCAATTGCTCAAAGGAGCGAACCGATGAAACCGCGCATCCTCGCCGGCCTGATCGGCTCGGGCATCCAGGCCTCCCGCACCCCCGCGCTGCATGAGCAGGAAGGTGACGCTCAAGGCCTGCGCTACCTCTATCGCCTGATCGATCTGGCGCCGCTGCACCTGGACATCAACGCCCTGCCCGACCTGCTGCACGCCGCCGAATTGATGCACTTCACCGGGCTGAACATCACCTACCCGTGCAAGCAGGCGATCTTGCCTCTGCTTGATGAATTATCCGACGAGGCCCGAGGCATTGGTGCGGTCAATACCGTGGTCTTCAAGGAAGGCAAACGCATCGGCCACAACACTGATTGCCTGGGGTTTGCCGAAGGGTTTCGGCGCAATTTGAATGATGTCGCCCGCCAACGCGTCGTCCAGATGGGCGCTGGCGGTGCGGGTGCGGCCGTGGCCCACGCGCTGTTGGCGGAAGGCGTGCAGCACTTGAGCATTTTTGACGTGGATATCAACCGCGCCCGCGACCTTGTGGATAACCTCGCGCAGCGTTTCGGCGGCGGTCGTGCTCAGGTCGGCAGCCACCTGGAAAGCGCCATGGCCGAGGCCGATGGGCTGGTGAACACCACGCCGATGGGCATGGCAAAACTGCCGGGTACGCCGGTGCCGCCCGCTCTGTTGCGGGCTGAATTATGGGTCGCGGAAATTGTGTACTTCCCACTGGAAACCGAACTGCTGCACGACGCCCGCGCCTTGGGTTGCCGCACACTGGATGGCGGCAACATGGCGGTGTTTCAGGCGGTGAAGGCGTTTGAGTTGTTCAGTGGCAAGGCGCCGGATGCAGACCGCATGTTGGCGCACTTCCAGAGCATGAATAGCTAGAATCCAAATGTGGACTGCATTTCAGCGTGAGCGTCTTGGGCACTCACGCCTGCAGATAACGCATCACCGAATCACAAATCATCTCGCGGTGTCGCTGCTTAATAGCCTCGTCCGACAGCTCGATCTGAAAAATCTCACTGAACGTGTGGCGGTTGGACACCCGGTAAAAGCTGAATGAGTTGATCAGCAGGTGCACGTCCAATGGGTCCAGCCCCTCACGGAACAACCCCATCTCGGCACCACGTCGCAAGGTGACGCCCAGCGCTTCGAGGATATTGCTGTTCATTGCCTTGATCGACTCCGAACGCTTCACGTATTCGGCGTTGTGGATATTCTCGATGCTGACGATACGTACGAAATCCACGTTCTGGTCGTGGTGATCAAACGTGAACTCCACCAGCCGCCGGATCGCCTCACGGGGCTCCAGCGCAGTGAGGTTCATGCGGGTTTCGGTGTTACGGATGTCGCCGTAGAGCTTCTCCAACACCTCGACGTACAACTGTTCCTTACTGCCGAAGTAGTAATAGATCATCCGTTTGGAGGTGTGGATACGCTCGGCGATCGCATCCACGCGAGCGCCTGACAGGCCCTGTTGAACAAACTCGACGATGGCTTCCTGAAGGATGTTTTCGCGGGTCTTTTCCGGATTGTTCTTACGACTCTTGCGCGGTGCTTCGGAGGTCATGGTGCGCTCACGGCCAGTGTTATGCAGGCGGTGATTATGGGCCGCGCCGCCCGCCGAAGGAAGCACCCCACACCTCGTTATAAACGCGCCTGGCGCGCAGCGCCGCTACGGGATTTAGCCATCGCCGCCAGACGTACCGCCACGTTGGCCGCGCCATAACCGGCGTAACCGTTCTTGCGCTGGATAATCTCGAAGAAAAACCGCCCCTCGAACGCCTCGGTGTACACGTGAAACAACTCACCGCCCTGGGCGTCGCGGTCGTACAGCACGTTGTAGTACGCCAACTCGCTGAGGAACTCGTCGTCGAAATCAAACCGCGCCGCCAGGTCGTCATAGTAGTTGAGCGGAATATCCAACAATGGCACACCGGCGGCCTTGGCCCGGCTCACCTCGGCGAAGATATCCGCACAGTCGAAAGCAATGTGGTGCACACCCGAGCCTCGATAGCTCGATAGTGCGTGGGAAATGGCGGTGTTGCGGTTCTCGGAAATATTCAGCGGCAGGCGGATCGAGCTGCAACGGCTACGCAGCGCACGGCTTTTCACCAGGCCGTAAGGGTCGGGCAATACCACTTCGTCATCGGCTTCAAAATCCAGCAGGCTCTTGTAGAACAGTACCCAACTGTCGAGGCTGTCGGCCGGTAAGGCCATGGCCATATGGTCGATGCGCAGCAGGCCGCCACCGGAGAGGGTTGCCGGCTGCAAGTTGAAATCGGTGTCGTACAAATCGCCTTCGCTCGGGTCTACCAGGTAAATCAGGCTGCCGTCCGGTGCACGTACCGCCCCCAGTTCCAGCTCGTTCGGCCCCACCAGTCCGCGATACGGCTGGCCCTTGTAGGCCACTGCCCGCGCCAGCGCCTTGGCACTGTCCTTGACCCGAATCGCGGTGGCACACAACGAGGGCCCGTGGGCTTCGAAAAAATTATGGGCGAAGGAATAAGGTTCGCAGTTGAGGATCAAGTTGATATCCCCCTGACGCAGCAGGCTCACACTCTTGGAGCGGTGCTGCCCGGCCTTGACAAAACCCAGGCGCTCCAGCCACTGGGTGAGCCTGGCACCGAGGTTTTCATCCACGGCAAACTCGAGGAACTCGACGCCACCGTATTCGCTGGCGGCCGGGGTATCGAACAGGATGTCGACGGGCTGGGCAGGCGCTTGCTGCTGGAGACGCTCGCGGGTTTTCTCTTCCAGGTACAGCAGCGAGCGCAAGCCGTCTGCCGCGTTCGCCCGGGTTGGCGCCGCGCGGAAGCCATCGTTGAATATCTCGAGGGATAAAGGCCCGGTGTAACCACTCTGGATGATCGGTGCCAGAAACCCCGGCAGGTCGAATTCGCCCTGCCCGGGGAAGCAACGGAAATGCCGGCTCCACTCCAGCACATCCATAGCCAGGATCGGCGCGTCGGCCATTTGCACAAAGAAGATCTTGTCGCCGGGGATCTGGGCGATCGCGCTCGGGTCGCCCTTGAGCGACAAGGTGTGGAAGCTGTCGAGCAACACGCCGAGGCTGGGGTGATCGACCTGGCGCACCAGGTTCCACACCTGCTGCCAGGTGTTCACATGCTTGCCCCAGGCCAGCGCTTCATAACCAATGCGCAGGCCACGACGCCCGGCGTGTTCGGCCAGCAGGCTCAAGTCGTCGAGTAAAATGCGCTCATCGCCCACGCAATCGGCCGAAGCATTGCTGCACACCAGCACCAGGTCGGTGCCCAGTTCCTGCATCAAATCGAACTTGCGCTCGGCCCGTTCAAGGTTGCGCGCCAAGCGGTCGCGGCGGCAACCTTCGAAGTCGCGGAAGGGCTGGAACAAGGTGATGGCAATGCCCAGGTCGGCGCACATTTGCCTGACTTCCCGCGGGCTGCCGTCGTAATACAATAAGTCATTCTCAAAGATTTCGACCCCGTCGAACCCGGCGGCGGCAATGGCTTCGAGTTTTTCCGGCAGGGTGCCGCTCAAGGAAACGGTGGCAATGGAACGTTGCATGGGCGACTCCCGGCAATTGTTGTTTGTGGCAAATTATTCGCCCCCAGCCTACACGCAGCAATTAAAATGTACGAACCGGTTAGTTTTTGGTGCGATTATCGAACACTAAGCCCCTTGGCGAATTGACGATTTTTTAGGCACTGCGCACCATCGTTCACGCAAGAAGACCCAGCACACACCATAAGAATTTCAAAAACGGGTACTAACTCATGCCTTCGCAAAACTCCGTCCTGGCCACACGCCCGGGCACCCCGCACGCCGGCATCGGCGACAAGATCCGCGGCGCCCTGGCCGTGGGTAAAACCCGCTGGGGCATGCTGGCCCTGGTGTTCTTCGCCACCACGCTGAACTACATCGACCGCGCCGCCCTGGGCGTGATGCAACCGATCCTGGCCAAGGAAATGAGCTGGACGGCGATGGACTACGCCAACATCAACTTCTGGTTCCAGGTGGGCTATGCCATCGGGTTCGTGCTGCAAGGCCGGCTGATCGACCGCATCGGCGTGAAGCGCGTGTTCTTCTGCGCGGTCTTGCTGTGGAGCCTGGCCACCGGCGCCCACGGCCTGGCCACCTCGGCAGTCGGCTTTATGGTCTGCCGCTTTATCCTCGGGCTGACCGAAGCCGCCAACTACCCGGCCTGCGTCAAGACCACACGCTTGTGGTTCCCGGCGGGTGAACGTGCAGTGGCCACCGGCATCTTCAACGCCGGCACCAACGTCGGTGCGATGATGACGCCAATGCTGCTGCCGCTGATCCTGCACGTATGGGGCTGGCAGGCGGCATTTCTGTGCATGTCGGCACTCGGCGGGATCTGGCTGGTGTGCTGGGGTCTGAAGTACTACAACCCCGAAGAGCATCCCACCGTTAAACAATCCGAATTGGATTACGTGCAACAGGAAGTCGAACCCGAACAACCTGGCGTCCCGTTCAGCCGCATCCTGCGCATGCGTGGCACTTGGGCATTCGCCCTCGCCTACGCGATGACCGCGCCGGTGTTCTGGTTCTACCTGTATTGGCTGCCGCCGTTCCTGAACCAGCAATACAACCTGGGCATCAACGTGACCCAGATGGGCATTCCGCTGATCATCATTTACCTGACCGCCGACTTCGGCAGTGTGGGCGGGGGCATTCTGTCGTCGTTCCTGATCGGACGAGGGATGAATTCGATCAAGGCGCGGCTGTTGTCGATGTTGCTGTTTGCCTGCTGCATCGTCGGTGTGATCATGGCGGCCGGTTCCAGCCAGCTGTGGGTCGCGGTGTTTGCCATTTCCCTGGCCATTGGTGCCCACCAAGCCTGGACCGCCAATATCTGGAGCCTGGTGATGGACTACACGCCCAAGCACATGATGAGCACGGTGTTCGGTTTCGGCGGGATGTGCGCGGCGATCGGCGGCATGTTCATGACCCAGATCGTCGGGCATATCCTCACGGTCACGAATAACAACTACACGGTGTTGTTCACCCTGATCCCAGCGATGTACTTCATTGCCCTGACCTGGATGTACTTCATGGCGCCGCGCAAGATTCCTACCGTAGACGTCTGATCTACCTACGCCGCTGCTGCCAGGCAGCGGCCAACCCGCTCATGCAGATCACCCCGATACCTACCACCGTGGTCAGGTCCGGGGTGTGGTTGAACACTAACCAACCCAACAACCCTGCGAATACGATCTGGCAATAGCCGAACGGCGCCAGCAAGGCCGGCGCCGCGAAGCGGAACGCCTGGGTCAACAGCAGGTGCGCCGTCATCCCGCAAGTGCCCAGCGCCAGCATCAAAATGGCATGCCACAGCGTGGGGATCTGCCAGAAGAACGGCACCATTGCACTCATCACCAAGGTATTGCACAGGCCGGCGAAGAAGTTGCTGGTGGTCGGCGTGTCGTATTGGCTGAGGATGCGCGTGAGCAGCTGGTAGAAGCAGAAAAACAGCGCCGAACACAGCGGCAGCAACACCGCCGGGGTAAACAACTCGCCCCCCGGATGGATGATCACCAGCACGCCCACAAACCCGCAGATCACCGCCAGCCATTGGCCACGTGTGACATGCTCGCCGAGCAGAGGCACGGACAGTGCCGTCACCAAGATGGGCGCGAGGAAGTTCACCGCCGTAGCTTCCGCCAACGGGATGTAGTGCAACGCCGTGGTAAAAAACAGGCTCGTGCCCAACAGGCACAACGCGCGCACCACCTGCATCCCCGGCCGCTTGCTGCGCAGCACCCGCAGGCCCGATTGCGGCAGGAAGATCCCGGCCATCAACAGGGTGTGCACCAAATAACGCGCCCACACCACCATCACGATCGGATAGAACCCGGCCAGGTATTTGGACAAAGCGTCGTGGCTGGAAAACAGAAACGTCGCCACCACAATCAGCAAAATGCCTTTGAAGGGATGGTTGACGCCGGAAAGGGGGGTGCTGACGGTCATTGAATTCTCTTGCATGGCGGACTGAACGCTGAGCACTGAACACGGCAGCACTCAACCCGGTAATCTAGCAGTCGGGCCGGAGTCTGCCCCAAGAGCATAACCAAACACGGTGCGAACAGCGCACTAAATCACTGTATTCGAGTCCAACGCTGCACGTTCGCCGACGTGCTGCGCACTTTTTGATCAAGGCCATGCCGCTATGAAAAAAATACTCTTTGTCCTGTCTGCCCTTGCCCTGCTCACCGCGTGCAATAAAGAGGAAAAACCGGCCCCCAAGCCCGCGCCGGCATCGGTGCAGGCCACGCTGGTGCCTGCGACGCCGCCCACCGATAAATGGGTCGGCAAATGGATCGGCGTCGAAGGCTTGAGCCTGACCATCGCCAAGGACGACAGCATCGGCCGCGGCCACTACCTGCTGACCATGAAATACGGCCTCGATAACGACGACACCGGCACCTTCAAAGGTGAAGCCAACGAAGACGGCATTACCTTTACCCGCCCCGACGGCCCACAGCAATTGAGCGCGGGCGACGGTGAAGCCACCGGCCTGAAATGGTTGGCGGATAAAAAGGACTGCCTGATTGTCGATACCGGCGAAGGTTATTGCCGCGATTAACGGCCATACTATTTCCCAATTAATGTAAGACCGTTTACCGAGAGGATTGCCCCCATGCTATGGAAAAAAGGCCGACGCAGCGACAACGTGGTGGATGCCCGCGATGACAGTGGCGGCGGTGGTGGAGGCATGCGTTTTGGTGGCGGCAAGGGCCTGAGCCTCACGGCGATTGTGTTGATCGTCGGCATTGGCTGGCTGACCGGCCAGGACCCGCTGCAGATCCTCGGCCAACTGACCGGCCAGATGGAACAGGCACCCTCGGTGAGCACGCAAACCCGCCAGGCGCCGCCGGCCAACGACCAACAGGCTGATTTCGTGCGCGCCGTCCTGGGGGACACGGAAGACACCTGGGGCCAGGTGTTCAAGGAAAACGGCCTGGTCTACAAGAACCCCAAGCTGATTCTGTTCCGTGGCCGGGTCAACTCCGCATGCGGCAGCGCCACCTCGGCCAGCGGCCCGTTCTACTGCCCGGCCGACCAGCAAGTGTATCTGGACCTGGATTTCTTCCGGGAAATGTCCCAACGCTTCCAGGCCGCCGGCGAGTTCGCCCAGGCCTATGTGATCGCCCACGAAGTCGGGCACCACGTGCAAACACTGCTGGGCATCTCGTCCAAGATCCAGGCCGCACGCCAGCAAGGCCGGCAGATGCAAGGCGACGGCGGATTGCTGGTACGCCAGGAGCTGCAAGCCGACTGCTTCGCCGGGGTGTGGGCCAACCGTGCGCAAAAACGCCTGAACTGGCTGGAGCCCGGCGACATTGAAGCAGCACTGAACGCCGCCAACGCCATTGGCGATGACCGTTTGCAGCAACAGGGTCAAGGGCGCGTCGTGCCGGACTCGTTTACCCATGGCACCTCGGCACAGCGTGTTCGCTGGTTCAAGACCGGCTTCACCGAGGGTCAAATCACTCAATGCGATACCTTTGCCGCCAAGAGCCTCTAATGAATCAACGACTGGGTCTACTGCTGGGCTTGATGATTACCTGTTCCACCGGCGCCTGGGCTGCCGAGAAAGCGCATGGCGTCAAAGTGGTCAGCCCCGATCGTTTTCACCTGGAGGCCGGCGACCTCAGCCTGGGCCTGAGCCAGGATTGGCGCCAGCCATTGCCCAACGTCACCCGTGCGTTGATCATCGTGCATGGTCGGCTGCGCAATGCGCAGACCTACCTGAAAAGCGGCGAAGATGCCGCCGCACACGCAGGGGTCGCCCCAGACACCTTGGTCATCGCACCGCAGTTTCTGAATGAGTTGGACGTGCAACGCAACCACTTGGATAAGCAGGTGCTGCGCTGGAACGGCAACGACTGGATGGCCGGCGAACCCTCAACCGCACCCGGCCAACTCAGCTCTTACGGCGCACTGGACCAGATCATCAAGCATCTTGGCGACCGCAAACTGTTCCCGGCGCTGAAAGAAATCGTAGTGGCCGGCCATTCAGGCGGCGGGCAGGTGGTCCAGCGTTTTGCCCTTACCGGGCATGATCATCCGCTGCTGCAAACCGAAGGCATCAGCCTGCGCTACGTGGTGGCCAACCCATCGTCCTATGCCTACTTCAGCCCGCAGCGCCCGGTGAAGTTCGATGTGTCCAGTTGCCCAAGCTTCAACGACTGGAAGTACGGCATGCAGGACCTGCCCGCCTACGCAAAGGGCCAGGGCGCCGAGCAACTTGAACACAGCTACGTGGCACGTAACGTCACCTACCTGCTCGGCCAGCAGGACACCGACCCGAACCACCCGGCGCTGGACAAGAGCTGCGAAGCCGAGACACAGGGCGCGTACCGACTGGTGCGTGGGCACAACTATTTTGATTACCTCAAGGCGCGCCATCCACAACTGAGCCATAAGCTGGTGGAAGTGCCGGGCGTGGGCCACGACGGAGATAAGATGTTCACGTCGCCTGAGGGCGAGAAGGTGCTATTTACCCAGTAGTCAAATAAACCGGTCCAAAATGTGGGAGGGGCGTGCTCCCACACTTCGCCGTTCAGTGACTGGCCTGGATCATCCGGCGCAGGTCCGCACAGTCTGCGGCATGCCAATCCGCCAACTGCGGCCACGGGTTTTCCGGCAGGTTCACCAACACCGTCCTGGCACCCGCCGCCCGGCCGCAATCCAGGTCAAAGCGGTAATCGCCCACCATGACCATCTCGCTCGGCGCCACCTCCCAGGCCGTCGCCAGTTTCAGCAGGCCACCCGGATCGGGTTTGGGCGGCGCATCGTCACGCCCGAGTACATCCTCGGCGGCGAAGCAGTCGGCCAGGCCAATCGCCTCCAGGGTGATATGCGCCAGCTCCCGCGCATTGCGGGTCAGGATACCCAGGCGATAACCGCGCCCGGCCAACTCCCGCACCAACTCCACCGCGCCTTTTGCGGCAACCGATCCCACCGCCAACTCGCGCTCATGCTCCAGCAACCAGGCATGCTTGGCCGCCGCAATATCCACCGGCAACGCCGCCAGGTGAGTGAGGATGTCGTCCTCCGGGGGAATCTCCAAGGCCACGCGAATGGCCGCAAAATCATGCACGGCCACCGTAAGGGTGCCGTCCATGTCAAAGACCCAATGTTTGATGTGCGCCAGGCTCATGCCCAATCCTTGCGATGACGAATCAAGCCTTCCTGGGTCACCGAGGCCACCAACTGGCCGGCGCGGTTGTACACGCTGCCACGGGAAAAGCCACGGGAGTTACCCGCCCATGGGCTGTCCATGGCGTAAAGCAGCCAGTCATCGGCACGCAGGTCAGCGTGGAACCACAGCGCATGGTCGAGGCTGGCGACCTGCATGTCTTTCTGCCACACGGTCTTGCCATGAGGCAGCAACGAGGTGGTCAGCAAACCGAAGTCCGAGGCATAGGCCAGCAGGTATTTATGCAGCGCTGGCAAGTCGGCCAGGGCACCGTCGGCGCGAAACCATACGTACTTGACCGGGTCGGACGGCTGCGGGTTGAACGGGTCTTTCTCGGTCACCGGGCGCACTTCGATCGGCTTGGGGCACAGCAGCTTGTCGCGCATGTGCTCAGGGATCAGGTGCGCGCGTTGCTGGGTCAGTTCCAGTTCGGAGGGCAGGTTTTCCGGGCCGACCACCACGGGCATGGTGCTCTGGTGCGCAAAACCCTCTTCGTCGTATTGGAACGAGGCGCTGCAGGTGAAGATCGGATTGCCCTTCTGAATCGCGGTGACGCGGCGGGTGCTGAAACTGCCGCCGTCACGCACGCGGTCCACCGAGTACACCACCGGCAACGACGCGTCGCCCGGGCGCAGAAAATAGCCATGCAGGGAATGCACATGCCGCGCTTCTTCTACGGTCTGGCTGGCCGCCGACAGCGACTGGCCGAGCACCTGGCCGCCGAACAGCTGGCGAAAGCCCAGGTCCTGGCTGCGGCCGCGAAAGAGGTTTTCCTCGATCGGCTCCAGGGTCAGCAGGTCCACCAGATCTTCCAACACTTGGCTCATAGAGCAACTCCTACACAATCTATGGGGCATTCCGGTCTGCTTATCCGTGCAGCGTGTCCAACCATTGGGCGCGGGTGATGCGATACAAAACATGATGGCGCAGCGGGTCTTCGGCTGCGACCTTGGGGTGTTCAAAATCTGCCTGGGGATCGTAATGCATACCGATGGCCTGCATGACTTTTTGTGATGGCAGATTGGTCTCGGTGGTGAAGGCGAGGATCTCATCCAGCTGCAATCGATCGAAGCCGCAACGCAAAGCGGTCCAGGCCGCCTCACTGGCATAACCCAGGCCCCAATGCTCGCGGGACAGGCGCCAGCCAATTTCCACGGCCGGGACGAAGTCGGCCTCGAAACTGACATTCTGCAGCCCGGTCAGGCCGATAAACTCGCGAGTGTCCTTGCGCTGCAAGGCCCAAAAACCAAAGCCATACTCGGCAAAATGCCCACGAATCCGCCCGATCAACGCAGCCGTTTCCAGGTGGCTCAATTTAGCGGGGAAATAGCGCATCACCTGCGGGTCGGCGCACATGCGCGCAAATTCCGGCAGGTCGCTGTCGCGCCATTGGCGCAGCACCAACCGTGCGCTTTCCAATTCCAATATCGGCTCCATGGGTCCCCTCCCTTGCCATGTGCGTGAGTGTACAACGCGGGTAAGATGCGTCGCAGGTTCCCGTCAGAAAATCCCATGCCACTGCCATTGATCTATCACGATGACTACAGCCCCGAGTTCCCGGCGGACCACCGGTTCCCCATGGACAAATTCCGCCTGTTACGCGACCACCTGGTCGACAGCGGCCTGACCGAAGACAGCCAATTGCTGCGCCCGCAGCTGTGCCCGCCACAGATTCTGGCCTTGGCTCATGACCGTGGGTATATCGAGCGCTATATGAGCGGCGAGTTGTCCCGTGAAGACCAGCGGCGCCTTGGCCTGCCATGGAGCGAAGCCCTGGCCCGGCGCACCGTGCGCGCGGTCGGCGGCTCGATACTGGCGGCGGAACAGGCGCTGGAACACGGCCTGGCCTGCCACCTGGCGGGCGGTACCCATCACGCCCATTACGATTACCCGGCGGGCTTTTGCATCTTCAACGACCTCGCGGTGATCAGCCATTACCTGCTGGCCGGCGGCCGGGTCAACCGCGTGCTGATCTTCGACTGCGACGTGCACCAGGGCGACGGCACCGCGCGCATCCTCCACGACACGCCGGATGCGATCACGGTATCGCTGCACTGCGAAAAGAACTTCCCGGCACGCAAGGCCCAAAGTGACTGGGACATCCCGCTGCCCATGGGCATGGGGGATGCCGAGTATCTCAAGGTGGTGGACGACGCACTCAACTACCTGTTGCCGCTCTACCAACCAGACCTGGTGTTGTACGACGCCGGCGTAGACGTGCACAAGGACGACGCCCTGGGTTACCTCAAGCTGACCGACGAAGGCGTCGCCGCCCGTGACGAAAGCGTGATGCGTCACTGCCTGGGCCGTGACATTCCGGTGATGGGCGTGATCGGTGGCGGTTACAGCAAAGACCGCCGTGCACTGGCGCGGCGCCACGGCATCTTGCATCACAGCGCCCAGCGGGTGTGGTCGTCATCAGGTTGTCATTGAACCGTGGGCGTTACCCACAATGCCTGTGGAACCACCTGTGGATAACTTGAGCGTAAGCGGCTAAGAGCTGCCAAGCGCAAGGCTTGCAGAAAGGTGTACGTTTTTTGATCAGGCGTTTGCGCTGTCGTCGGGTAGAATGCTCGGCTCATTTACGCGACCGTAGCCTTGCCCATGTCCGATACCCCTTCCCAACACGTCATCATTATCGGCGGTGGCCCTGCCGGGCTGATGGCCGCCGAAGTCTTGAGCCAGGCAGGCGTACGGGTCGACCTGTATGACGGTATGCCGTCGGTGGGGCGCAAATTCCTGCTGGCGGGTGTGGGCGGTATGAACATCACCCATTCGGAAGCGTACCCGGCGTTCCTGTCGCGTTATGCCGAACGCGCGCCACAGATGGCGCCGTTGTTGCGGATGTTTGGCGCCCAGGCGTTGTGCGAATGGATTCATGGCCTGGGCATAGAGACCTTCGTCGGCACCTCGGGGCGCGTGTTTCCTACGGACATGAAGGCCGCCCCGCTACTGCGCGCCTGGCTCAAGCGCCTGCGCGACCAAGGCGTGGTTATCCACACCCGGCATCGCTGGGTGGGTTGGGCCGCGGACGGTGGGCTAGTTATCCACAGCCCGGAGGGCGAAAAAACTGTCCACAGCCCTGCCGTGTTACTGGCGCTCGGTGGCGGCAGTTGGTCGCGACTGGGGTCAGACGGTGCCTGGCTCAAACTGCTCGAAGACAAAGGCGTGCGCTACGCCCCACTGCAACCGAGCAACTGTGGTTTCGAGGTGTCGGCCTGGAGCGAATTGATGATCAGCAAATTCGCCGGCGCACCGCTGAAAAACATCGCTGTCGGCCTGGCCGATGACAAGCCTCGACTGGGGGAATGTGTGGTCACCGCCACCGGTATCGAGGGCAGCTTGATCTATGCGCTGTCGGCGCCGATTCGCGAAGCGATCAACCGCGAAGGGTCGGCCACCGTGCATATCGACCTGCTACCGGGCAAGCCGCTGGGCAAGGTGCAAGCCGCCCTGGCCAAGCCTCGGGGCTCGCGCTCGATGAGCAAACACTTGCACAGCCAGTTGGGTCTGGATGGGGTGAAGTCTGCATTGTTGCGTGAGCTGACACCGGCTGAGCACTTCAATGATCCGGCGCAGTTGGCGGTGGATATCAAGGCCCTGCCATTGACCCTGGTTAAAACCCGTCCGCTGGATGAAGCGATCAGCACCGCAGGCGGCGTGCCGTTCGAGGCGCTGGATGAGCGTTTGATGCTCAAGCAATTACCAGGCGTGTTCTGTGCCGGAGAAATGCTGGACTGGGAAGCGCCGACCGGCGGGTATCTGCTGACAGGGTGTTTTGCCAGTGGCAGAGCGGCTGGGCAAGGCGTTCTGGAGTGGCTTAAGCGCTGAGGCTTGTGATGGACTGTAAGCCCCTTCCCACAGCCGACCGGGTTCCAACATGAGAATACGGTCAACGTGAAGGGGCTTGCTCCCGATGCGGCCTTCAGCCGCGCAGGCAGTTACTTCTTCTTACGCGGCCCGGTGTTAAACACCGGCACCTTGCGCACCGGCTTGATCGAGGGCTCCGCCGGCGCTACGTCGCCGCTGTCCACCCATTTGCCGAGGTTACGCTTGCCGCCACCGCCACCCGTGGCCTTGGGCTTCTTCGGTTTTTTCGGTTTCTTCACCACTTGCCCAGTGGCATCGGTGTCCGGCACGCGGTGCTCAGGCTCGAAATCCGGCTCGACTTTGCGGGTCAAGGTCTGACGCGTCAGCATCTCGATGGCCGACAGCATGTTCACTTCATCGGCACACACCAGGGAAATCGCCTCCCCCGTGTTACCCGCACGCCCGGTGCGGCCAATACGGTGGATGTAATCTTCGGCCACGATCGGCAGGTCGAAGTTGACCACCAACGGCAAGTCTTCGATATCCAGGCCACGGGCCGCCACGTCGGTGGCCACCAGGATCTGCACGTCGGCGGCTTTGAAACGGTCCAGCGCACGCTGGCGCGTGGCCTGCGGCTTGTCACCGTGGATACCATCGGCATTGACGCCCAGTCCCTGCAACTTATCCACCAGCGCATCCACGCCGTTACGGGTCTTGGCGAACACCAGCACCTGCTTCCAGCGGCCTTTGCGCATCAGGTGCACAAACAGCTCCGGCTTGCGCTTCTTGTCGACCGGCACCACCCACTGCTTCACGGTGTTGGCGGCGACGTTGCGCGGGCTGACTTCGATGCTCAGCGGGTCGTTGAGCATCTGCCCGGCCAGCGTGCGGATCTCATCGGAGAAGGTCGCGGAGAACAACAGGGTCTGGCGCTTCTTCGGCAGCATGCGGTAGATGTTCGCCAGCTCTTCGGAGAAGCCCAGGTCGAGCATACGGTCGGCTTCGTCCAGCACCAGGGTTTGCAGCTGGTTGAGTTTCAGCGCGTTCTGGCGAAACAGGTCGATCAGGCGGCCAGGCGTGGCGACCAGAATGTCGACACCTTTGCGCAGCTTCATCATCTGCGGGTTGATGCTCACGCCGCCGTACACCGCGTACGTGGTCAGCGGCAGGTTTTGTGCGTACTCGGCGACGCTGGCGTGCACCTGCTCGGCCAACTCGCGGGTCGGGCACAGGATCAGCGCGCGTGCCGAGTTGGCGGCGACTTTCGGCCCTTCCATCGTCAACAGTTGCAACAACGGCACGGCGAAACCGGCGGTCTTGCCGGTGCCTGTCTGGGCGGCGGCCATCAGGTCGCGACCGGCCAGCACCGCTGGAATGGCTTGCGCCTGCACCGGCGTCGGGGTCTGGTAGCCAAGCGTCTCAAGGGCGCGCAGCAAGGGTTCGATCAGGCCAAGGGTGGCGAAAGTCATGTAGTTACCGTAGGAAAAATTCAGCGCAAGGGCGTAATGCGCGGCAGTTTACCTTATTTCCGGCTTGGGCTTGCGCCACTGGGGCAGGCTGATCAATAGCACGGCACTGATGATCACCAGCATCGCCAAGGCTTCCTCCACGCCGATGGTCTCGCCGACGAACACGATTCCCAGCAACACGGCCACCGCCGGGTTCACATAGGCATAGCTGGTCGCCGCCGCCGGACGTACGTGCTTGAGCAGGTACATGTAGGCGTTGAAGGCAATGATCGAACCGAACACCGTCAGGTACGCCAGGGCCAGCCAGCCCTCCAGTGGCGGCACGGCTTGCAGGCGTTCACCGGAAAGCGCGCTGACGATCAGCAACGCCACGCCGGCTACCAGCATCTCCGCAGCACTGGCCATGGCGCCCTGGGGCAGCGGCAGTTGCCGGCTCCACACCGAACCGAACGCCCACGATGCGGCCGCCATCAACAGCAAAACAGCGCCCATGGGGCTCGACTGCAAGGTACTGCCCATGTTGAGCATGGCAATGCCGATGATTCCCAGAATCACCCCAGCCCATTCCAGACGGGTATTACGTGCACCCCAGAAATATCCGCACAACAAGGTGAACAACGGCACGGTCGCCACAGCCAACGCAGCAACGCCGGACGACACGCCCATATGTTCCGCCACGCTCACGCCACCGTTGCCGACGGTGAGCAACAAAATGCCGATCATCCCGGCCGCCTTCCACTGCGGCCACGTCGGTGCCGGCACCCCGCGCCATCTCAGGAAGGCATACATCAACACGCCCGCGGTGCAAAACCGAATCCCCGCCAGCAATAACGGCGGCCAATACTCCACGCCTACGCGAATCACCAGGTAGGTAGAACCCCAGATCACATACAACGCAAAAAAGGCGGCGATCAACGGTAAGGGAAAGCGACGTGGGCCAGGCATTGGGCGGCTCTATGGCAGAAGGACAGGAGGCTTATTCTAAAAAGACAGATTGATAAACATAAGTTACAAAACCTGTTTAAACCGCCAGTACACTTTTCAAAACATGGTTATGAGGGCTATAAACCCTGCTTTCGAAAGCCAAGCGTTCCAGGAGCCTTATCATGGACAAATACGACCGCATGCTCCTCAACGCCTTGCTTGAAGACGGCCGCGCTTCCTACGCGCAGCTCGCCCGCACGGTCAACCTCTCCGCGCCCGCCGTGGCCGAGCGCGTGGCCAAGCTGGAAGCCAGCGGCGTGATCACCGGGTATCAGGCCAAAGTGGATCTGTCCAAGGTGGGGTTGCCGATTCAGTGTGTGATTGAACTGCGCCTGACCAATCACGGTAGCCAGAAGGTATATGACGCCTTATCCGAAATCCCCGAACTCACCGAATGCCACCGCGTAACCGGTGATCCGTGCGTGATCATGCAAGCCGCAGTGGGCTCGATGCCGGAGTTGGAGAATTTGATCAACCGCATCGCGAAATTCGGATTCAGTAAAACTTCGATCATTTTGTCGAGCGCTATAGAGCGGCGGGTGCCGTTGGGGCAGTTGGAGGGCAAGAATGGTGGATAAACACATCAAGCTCGCCAGCCTCAGTCACCCCGTCAGTCCACGTATTGCGTGGTGGCCCACGCTAACCCGTAGGAGCCAGCTTGCTCGCGAAGATCATCAACAACGCGCGCATGCTGGATGCGCGCGACGCTCTCAGGTTTCTCGCGAGCAAGCCCGCTCTTACAAAAAACTCTAACTGACGGCATCAGCGGTGAGCGGCAAGCTTCAAGCCGCAAGTCAGGGCCGATCCGCTTTTACTTGAAGCTTGAAGCTTATGGCTGCATGTCGCAAAAAAAATCAGCCGCGAGCGGCTAATGCCCGTCAACTAAGCGTAAGTGCCGTCTGTAGGAGCGAGCTTGCTCGCGCCTACATAAGTGCACTGGGTTCAGAACCCGCGATGCTTCTTCAGATGCTCGTTGATCTTCGCCGCCGGCACTTTCTGCAAGGTGCACAGCAGGTCATGGGAGAGTTCGCGCAAGCCGTGAGTACCCCGCAGTTCCTGGGCCAGATGCGCCGTGAGATTGGCCGCCATCTCCGCATCCGCCATCGCCCGGTGAGCCTTGCCGGTGTGGGGCAGTTGGGCGTAGCTGTTGAGGGTGCCGAGTTTGTGGTTCGGTGCGGCGGGCATCAGGCGGCGGGCCAGCAGCAGCGAGCAGGCGAATTTCTGCAGGCGGGTGCGGCGGATCAGGCCCAGCTCGTAATCCCAGAACTTCTGGTCGAACGCGGCGTTGTGCGCCAGCAGTGGCGTGGTGCCGACGAACTCGTTGACCTCGTTCATCACGCGTTCGGCCGGCGGCGCGCTGCGTAGCATGGCGTTGCTGATGCCGGTGAGTTGCTCGATAAACCCCGGCACACGCACGCCTGCATTCATCAGGCTCTGGTAGCGGTCCACGATCTGGCCCCGTTCGAGGATCACCACCGCGATTTCCGTGGCCCGGCAGAGACTGCTCGGGGTGATGCCGGTGGTTTCAAAGTCGATGACCGCTATACGTTCCAAACCTGTTCCAACTCCGTCTGACAATTTATTGGGCCGCTGCCCTTATTTGAGCAGCAGCGCGCCTTCGATCGGCACATAGCGGCTGGCGGCGCGTATCAATGAGTTGGCCGTCAGCCCCGGCACGCCGTAGGCCACGGCTTCGATGCCATGCTTGTGGATAACACGGTCGAGCAGCATGTCGAAGTCACCGTCACCGGAGGCCAGTACGATTTCGTCGACATGGTCGGCGGCATCCATGATGTCGAGGGTGATGCCCACGTCCCAGTCGCCTTTGGCCGAACCGTCGCTGCGCTGGATGTAGGGCTTGAGTTTTACCGTGAAGCCCAGGTTGCGCAGGATCTGCTGAAATTGCTGCTGCTTGCTGTCACCACGGTCGATGGCATAGGCATACGCCTCTACGATCTGCCCGCGTGAGCTGATATCAGCCCACAGAGCGGCATAATTGAAGTGGCAACCGTACGCTTGGCGCACGGTGTAATAGAGGTTTTGTACATCGGCGAACACTGCAATTTTTTTCACCGCACTTCCCCAGGGTTACCGCTTGAACGCCGGACACGAAGGTCCGCAAAGGCGCCAGTATGCCAGCCACGGGGAAGTTTCCGAGAAAAATCAGCCCGGGGCGACGAAGCGCCCCGGTTGAGTTCGGCTCAGACGAAGGAGTCGTCGTCGCCAAATGAGGAGGAATCGTCGGAATAATCGCTGTCTGCGAAGCTGTCGGCGTTGTTGCCGCCCCAGCTGTCATTCCCGGCGAAACGCTGGTCATCGTTGCCCCAGTTACCGTTGTCACTGGCCGGCGCAGGCTCTTCGCGGATGATTTCTTCCACGACCTGCGGCTGCTGCGAATTGTGGTTGAACAGGCTGCTGATACCTTCGGCCAGCATCACACCACCGGCCACGCCGGCGGCAGTTTTCAGGGCGCCACCGAGGAAACCGCTGCCGATCGGCGCGGCTGGCGCTTGTTGCGGCTGTTGATAATTCTGCGGCGGCGCGCCGTAGTTTTGTTGCGGTGCAGGCTGACCGAAAGATGGCCGCGCCGGTTCACGCCAGCCACCACCGGTTGACGCCGGGGCGCTCTGGGCCGGTTGCGGATCGCGCGAACCGCCACCAAAGATGCTCGACAGGAAACCGCCGCTGCTCGGCGCAGGTTGAGCCGCCTGGGAACGGGCCTGTTGCAGCTCATCCTGCAATTGCTGGATCTGCTGCGCCTGCTGCTTGTTCTGCGCGTCGAGGCTCTTGATCGCGTGTTCTTGCACCAGAATCGACTGGGTCATGTAGTACCCGGCGGCCGGTTGGCGAGTCATGTGCTCCTTGATCCGCGCTTCGGCCTGGGCGTCGCGGGGGGCTGAGTCCGTTTCGGCTTGCTGCAACCGTGAAAACAGTCCATCGATCAGGGTTTGCTCTTCGCTGTTCATGGCGACCTCGTTAGATTGCCGGTAGAAATCAGGGGCCTGCCTGGAATCAGGCAAGCTACGCAAGTAGTTATGGGGCTGTTACCAGACGTTTCAATAGTCTTTACGTAAGGTTTACGTTTGCTCAGGGCCAGTCATGATCGGTTAAAGTGTGGGCCTTGCTTTTTGGCCTGCGATGAACCTGATGAATCCGTTAGACGTACTGCGCGACTCCTTACGTTTCACCCAACGCAACCTGGGCGCCATCGTGCAGCTGTGCTTGCCGTTGGTGATTTTCGAAGCCTTCCTGCAACAGGTACTGGACCATACCGTGGGGCCGGATGCATTCCCCGGTTACAGCGTGGTCGTCGGACTGCTGGTATATCCGCTGTACACCGGTGCCTTGATCCTGTTTCTGGATGCGCGCACCCGTGGCGAGTCGCCGCGCACTAAAGATGTCTGGGCCATGGCCCTGACCCTGTGGCCACGCTTCGCCCTGCTGACGGCCATGAGCACGCTGTTGATCCTGCTGGGCCTGTCGTTGTACTTCCTGCCGGGCCTATGGCTGATGGTGGTGCTGGCTTTTGCCGAGTACCTGCTGGTGCTGCGCGGCATGCCGGCACTGGAGGCGATGAAGGAGAGCTTTCGCCTGAGCCGTGGGCATTTCTGGCGCATCCTGGTATGCCTGCTGTGCGTGATGACACCGCTGTGGTTGCTCAAGGGTGCCAGCGTCGCGGCCTATCCACACCCGGGGCCGCTGCTGGGGCTGTTGATGGACAGCGCCCACAGTTTCCTGCAGTTGTTTACCAGTGTGGTGCTGTTCCGTTTGTTTATGCTGATCGGTGGCGATGCCGACGCGCGGTGATATGCTCCATGCCACTCCTGAACCGCTATAAGCCGAACCGATGACCCGTTTATTGCGCATCATCCTGCTGGGCCTGCTGATCATTGCGGGTCTGCTCACCGCCCTGATCTACAGCCTGACCTGGCGCCCTGCCGACAAGCAAACCCTGCCCGTCAGCTGTGGTGCACCGCGCGCGCCAACCCTGCTGCCGGGGCAGGCGCTCAAGGTCATGACCTGGAACGTGCAATACCTGGCCGGCAAGAACTATGTGTTCTGGTACGACACCCCCGACGGCAGCGGCCCGGACGACCGCCCTACCGAGCAAGACATGGCTTACAGCCTTGATGAAGTGGCACGGGTGATCCGTGACGAACAACCCGACATCCTGCTGTTGCAGGAACTCGACGAAAACGCCAAACCATCCCACTATCAGGACCAGCTTGCACTGTTGCAGGAACGCCTGGTCGACCTTTACCCCTGCAGCACCCAGGCTTTCGATTGGAAAGCCGATTTCATCCCCGACTTTCATATCTTCGGCAGTGTCGGTCGCAAATTGGCGACCCTGAGCCGCTACCAGATCGAACACGCCGAGCGCCTGCAACTGCCGGTCTCCCCAGGCAACTTCATCAGCCGCCAGTTCCAACCCAAGCCGGCGTTGCTGCTGACTTACCTGCCACTGAGCGACGGCGGCCAACTGGCGGTACTGAATACCCGTCTGGATGGCGACATGCCTGGGCGCTCGGCGGTGGATGAGCAAGTAAAGGCAACGGTGAAACTGCTGGATAAGTTCGAAGGCCGGGGCACACCCTGGCTGATCGGCGGGGACTTCAACCTGCTGCCGCTGGGCCAGTTCCTGCGCCTGGAAGCGGGCAAACGCGGGCAGTATTCCCCGGACAGCGAGCTGCATTTGCTATGGGACAAATACCCGATGATCCCAAGCTACAGCGAATCCAGTGGCATCGACCGCGAAAAATGGCTGACGCACTACCCCAATGACCCGAGTCTCGACGGCCCGGATCGTACCTTGGACTATCTGTTCTACAGCCCACGCCTCAAGCGGGTGGCGGCCAAGGTACGGCAGGAGGATACGTTGCGTATTTCCAACCATTTGCCGGTGATTGCACGGTTCCTGCTGCCCGCCGCGCAATAATCCTGCTCCCGCCTTTGAGACTCAGTGTGGCTATTTACGGGGTTTGATCCGCGCCGTCGCCTCGGCTACCAACGGGTCATCCGGCCAATAATGCTTCGGATACCGCCCCTTCAAATCCTTCTTCACCTCGGCATAGGTACTGCGCCAGAAGTTCGCCAGGTCCTGCGTCACCTGCACCGGCCTGCGCGCAGGCGACAACAGGTGCAACTTCACCACCTGCCGCCCACCGGCAATGCGCGGGGTATCCGCCAGCCCGAACAATTCCTGCAGGCGCACCGCCAGAATCGGCGGCTGCTCACTGTAGTCCAGTCGCACCGATGAGCCCGACGGCACTTTCACATGCTGCGGCGCCAGTTCGTCCAGGCGCTGGGGCAACGGCCAGGGCAGCAGGTTGTGGAGGAAACTGGAGATATCCAGGTTGGAAAAATGACTGAGGCGCGAGACCTTGCCCAAGTACGGCATCAGCCAGTGCTCCAGAGTGGCGAGCAAGGCACTGTCGCTAAGGTCGGGCCACTCGCTGGTTTTTCCGGCATCCAGTTGGCGCAACAGCATGACGCGGGCCTGCCATTGGCGCAGTTCCGGGGTCCATGGCAACAGCGCCAGCCCCTTGCGGCGTACGAGGTTGACCAGCGCCTGGCTGCGGGCGGACTCATCCAGGCCCGTCAGTGGTTCGCGGCTGAGCACCAGTTCGCCGACTTTGCGTTGGCGTTCGGCGCGCAGCACGCCTTCGCGCTCGTCCCAATCCAACTGGTCGACGTTGCGCACTTGTTCGGCCAGTACCGTATCGAATAGCGCCGGGTCAAAATCCGCCGCGAGGTAGATGCGTTCTTCCCGCTGGCCCTGGCGGCTGCCGAGGTCGGCGATCACCAGCCAGGGTTGTTTCATCAGGCTGTCAGCCTCGGCGAACAGCGCGGCGCGACCATTGGCCAGGCGATATTCGGCACCACCCGGGCGACGTTGCTGCGCGACACGATCCGGGTAAGCCAGGGCCAGCAAGGCGCCGAGCCATCGCGGGTGGTCGGGATCAGCCACCGCCTGAGTGGCATTGCCTCTCAGATAACCTCGATACTGCCGGGCCAGTTGCCTGGCTCGCTGCACACCGCCTTGTGTGCCGCGTGCGCGCTCTTCACCGGACAGCAAGGCCAAGCGACTGTGCAAATCGGCACCGCCACCGCGCAAGATATCGCGCTCTCCCAACAGAGCGGCTACATCACAGGCCGTGGCCGCCAGGCCCAGGTCCTGACCCCGCAACAATAAATGAGCGATACGTGGATGTGCCGGCAACTCGGCCATTTTCTGGCCATGTGGGGTCAGCTTGTCCGCGTCCAACGCCCCCAGGCGCACCAGCAAATCCTGGGCCTGTGCATACGCTGCGGTCGGCGGCACATCCAGCCAGACCAGTTGTGCAGGAGTGACGCCCCAGCGCGCCAGTTGCAAGGCCAGGCCTGAGAGGTCCGCCGCAAGGATTTCCGCGCTGCCATACGCCGCCAGGCCCTCATGCTGGTCCTCGGACCACAGCCGATAACACACCCCCGGCTCGAGGCGCCCTGCCCGACCGGCGCGCTGAGTGGCACTGGCGCGGGAGATGCGCTGGGTATCGAGGCGGGTCATGCCGCTGCCCGGGTCGAACCGCGGTACCCGCGCCAACCCGGCGTCGATCACCACGCGCACGCCGTCGATCGTCAGGCTGGTCTCAGCGATGTTGGTGGCCAGCACCACTTTGCGTTTACCGACAGGCGCCGGGTCGATGGCGGCGCGTTGGGCGTTGAGGTCAAGTTCGCCATGCAGTGGGCAGAGCAGCACATCACTGCGATCGCCCAAGGCATCCGCCAGTTGCTGGTGGACCCGACGAATTTCCGCCTGCCCCGGCAGGAACACCAGCACACTGCCGGCTTCGTCGTGCAAGGCTTCAAGGACCGTCTGCAGCACACGCGGCTCGATAAATTCACCGGCCTGATAAGGCCGCCCCCAACGCACCTGCACCGGGAACATGCGCCCTTCGCTGCTCAGGATCGGCGCATCATCCAACAGGCCAGCCAGGCGCTCGCCTTCAAGGGTGGCGGACATCAGCAGGATTTTCAGCGGTTGCTCATCGCGAAACAGCTCGCGGCCGTTGAGGCTCAGGGCCAGCGCCAGGTCGGCGTCGAGGCTGCGCTCGTGGAATTCGTCGAAGATCAGCAAGCCCACGCCATCCAATGCTGGGTCGTCCTGCAGGCGCCGGGTGAGAATGCCTTCGGTCACCACCTCGATACGCGTATTGGGGCCGACCTTGCTGTCCAGGCGGATGCGATAGCCGACGGTTTCACCGACCTTTTCACCCAGCTCGCTGGCCAGGCGTTCGGCAGCGGCACGGGCCGCCAGGCGCCGGGGCTCGAGCATCAGGATGGTTTGCCCGGCCAGCCACGGCTCGTTCAATAACGCCAAGGGCACGCGGGTGGTTTTACCGGCGCCGGGCGGTGCTTCCAGCACGGCTTCATGGCGAATAGCCAAGGCGTCACGCAGGGCGGGTAAAACTTCATCAATCGGCAACGAATTCATACTGGCTCCAAAGCAGAGCGGCGAGTATAACGGCGAACTGCCGGATGCCGATGATGGTCTCAAGGCGGGTGTTATATAGTGAATTCCGTATCAACCGTGTTCAGGAGAGCTTCCATGCGTATCGCTTCCCGTGTCATCGGCGGTGTTCTCGCCGTCACCCTGTTGAGTCAACTGACGGCCTGCGGTTCGATCTTCTACCCCGACCGCCGTGGCCAGATCGACGGCAAGATCGACCCGGCGATTGCTGTACTCGACGCCGTGGGCCTGTTGTTCTATGTGATCCCGGGCTTGATCGCGTTCGGCGTAGACTTCGCCACCGGTGCCATCTATTTCGAGCCGGGCAAGACTGCCCAGGTTGATCCGGTGAAACTCCACGAAGCCATCGGCGCCGACGGCAAGGTCGACAACGCCAAGCTGCAAACCATTATCCAGAAAGAAACCGGACGCAGCCTGCCGCTGGATGACCCGCGCATGATCCAGTTCAAGGGCAGCGTGCAACAGCTGGCTTCCCTGGGCCTACAACCCGCTGCCTAAGGATCGTCCATGACCAGCAGTCCTGAACACGCCAGGCTCCTGCGCCTGGCTACCCGTGCTTCGGTGGGCGTAGCCTCTGCGTTGATTGTTACCAAGGCCATCGCCTGGTGGTTCAGCGGCTCGGTGAGCATGCTCGCCGGGTTGACCGACTCGCTGCTGGACGGCGTGACCTCGCTGCTGAATTTGCTCGCTGTGCATTACGCGCTGCGCCCCGCCGATGACGATCACCGTTATGGGCACGGCAAGGCGGAGTCGCTGTCGGGCATGGCTCAGGCACTGTTTATCGCCGGCAGTGCGGTGTTGATCGCGCTGCAGGCCTACCAGCGCCTGCAGCATCCGGAACCCGTCGGCGCGCCGTGGCTGAGCATCGGGGTTATCGTCTTTTCACTGTTGATGACGGTGGCGCTGCTGATGCTGCAACATCGTGTGGTCCGCGAAACAGGCTCCAACGCTGTGCGTGCCGACTCTCTGCACTACCGCTCGGACTTGATGCTCAACGGCAGCATCCTGGTGGCGCTGGTGTTGGCGGGCTTTGGTTACCATCAGGTCGACGCCTGGTTCGGCCTGGGGATTGCCGCCTACATCTTGTGGAGCGCTATCCAGATCGCCCGGGAGAGCTTTGCGGTATTGATGGACGAGGAGCTGCCGCCGGACGTGAGTCAACACATGCTGGAACTGGCACGTGGTGTCCCCGGCGTATTGGGTGCACATGATTTGCGCACGCGAATCTCCGGCAGCCACTGGTTCGTGCAACTGCATCTGGAATTGCCTGGGGAATTGACGCTGTCCGTCGCCCATGGCATCAGCGATCAAGCCGCCGACGCCATTCACCAAGCCTACCCGCGTGCCGAAGTGCTGGTGCACGCCGACCCGCGGGAAGTGGTCACGGGCAATAAAACCTAATACTGCACCTGATAACCGCGACTGGTCAGGCAATTGCCCTGAGCCTGACGGTAGGTTTGCACCACCGCAGGCGCCGGGGCGTAAGTGACCGCCTGCGGATCAAAGCCGCTTTGCTGCACCGCCCAGCGATAGCAGTCATAGCCATCCTGCTGCACTTGGGCCGGTGACTGGCCGTTGGCCGGGTAGGCAACGACATCATAACCGTTGCCCTGGGGGGGCGGCGGTGGCGGCACTTCTGTCGGCGGTTGCACCACCACGTACTGCTGGGTGCTGCTTTCATAGGTGTAGTAAGCACCGGCCGCGAGGAAGAACAGCGCACTGCCCACCCACACTTCCCGCGCGTAATCCGGCAGGTATTGCACACGGATGCCGTACGGCGGCCTCACCACCACATAACGCGGGCCTTGCGGGCGATACCAGTAACCACCCGAGAAGAAGTAGTCCTGGCCACGGTAGGGCACACGGTAATTACGCTCGGGGAAACGGTCGACGATATAGCCCGGTCGATATTGCGGGCCGGGGCCCCAGCCGTTGCCATGCCCGTCGGGGCGGCCCGGCCAGCGGTGATCATCGGGACGGCCATTATTGAAACCGCCGCCAGGACGTGGCCCGGGGCCATTTCCTTGCCAATGCGGGTTGCCGTCATTACGGCGCGGGATGTCCTGATAGTAGCCTTGGCGTGGCTCCTGGGTTTGCCGAACGGTGTCCGGACGCCCCTGGATCGGCAGGTTGTTCGCCGGCTGCGGCGCTGGACGAGGCTGCTCGGCGCCTTGCGGCCGGCCTTGCCACTGCCCGTGCCCCTGCTGCTCGCCTCGCTCGAAATGCTCGTTTTGCGGGCGAGGCGCATTGTTCTCGACATGTTGATTCGGTGGGCGGGGCTGATTGTTTTCCGGACGTGGTTGATTGTTTTGCGGGCGGGGCTGGTTATTCTGCGGTCGAGGCTGTTCATTGCCTGGCCGCCCGCCCTCCGGCCCTCTTTCATGCTGGCCACCGCCTTCGGAACGGGGGTCATCAGCCATCACTTGCGCGCTGACGGTAACCATCAGCAAACCTACACCTGCCAAACGCCAGATGCGTTTCATGCTCTTCCTCACTGCGGATTAGGGCCTGGAGTACCCGGCCTCATAACATGAGACTGGAAAAGCCTCACCCGGTTCTGGGACAGGTTATCAGTCACGAGAACAATTTTCTCAAGGCAAAGAAAAAGGGGCGACCCGTCGGCCACCCCTTGAGAATTTCGTCCTGGCTCAACGCTTTTGGCGTTGGCTCACCTCACGCCGTCTGGTAGACAGTGTGCAGCCTGGAGGCCGGCTCAACCCTGTTTGGGCGGCGGCCGCAGCGGGCCTGATTGGGCGAGCTGCTGTGGACTGTTGTCCAGGCGGTGATTCTGTTGATAACGATACCCGTGAGTGCCCGGCAGATGATTGCGAAGATTGCGTCAATAAACAGTGCTTGCGCAATTTTTAACCCTTCATAGATAATTCGCCGCAATAGTTACGACAAAGGCCAACCCAATGAGCAAGCTTGACCGATACGACCTGAGTATTTTGGCGGAATTGCAGCGTGACGCGAGGATCTCCAACCAGGAGTTGGCCGAGCGCATCGGCCTGTCACCGTCGCCCTGCTCGCGCCGGGTCAAGCAATTGGAAGACGACGGCTACATCGCGCGCCAGGTCGCCCTGCTCGACCGCAAGATGCTGGGCCTGAGCCTCACCGCCTATGTGTTGATCGGTATGGACCGTCACACGCCCGAGCGCTTCGAGAATTTCGAGGCGGCCATCCGCACCCTGCCCCAGGTGCTGGAATGCAGCCTGGTGACCGGAATGGATGCGGACTATCAGTTGAAAGTGGTGGTGCCGGATATGGACCATTATCAAAAATTGCTGCTGGGCCATCTGACCCGCATCGAAGGGGTGACCAGCGTGCGCTCCAGCTTTGTGCTGAACCAGGTATTGAACAGCACCGAACTGCCGCTAACCCACCTGCGCACCTGATCTTGTGAATCAAGATCAAATGTGGGAGGCGCCTGTGTTTCAGCGGTGAATCTTGCATGCGACGCACCGACGCAGGTCAACGTTGCGCCGTTGACACTGCCTTATACTTGCCTCCTGCCGCCCCTCGGAAGAGCCCATGAACAACATCGACCCTGCCCTGTTTGAAGAATGGATGATGACTGGCCTGGTCACCATTCTGATTATTTTCATGGGCTTTATCGTCTGGGACCTGGCGAAGAAGTCCAAGGCCGGGCGCTTTGGTTCGTTTATCCTGTTTTTCGTGCTGGGCCTGGGCGTGGCCGCGTTCATCATCAAGAGCGTGGTGATCGGCCTGATCGAATCCGGTGCTTTATAAGCGCGCCGGTACTTCCTTCCATTGGCCTTGATCCAGGCCGTCGATAGACCACTCACCAATGCGCACGCGCACCAGGCGCAGCGTCGGCAGCCCCACCGCCGCGGTCATACGCCGTACCTGGCGGTTGCGCCCTTCACGAATCACCAGTTCCAGCCAATGAGTCGGCACGCTTTTGCGAAAGCGTACGGGCGGGTTGCGTGGCCACAACGCGGGCTCATCCAGTTGGCGCGCTTGGGCAGGCAGGGTCATGCCGTCGTTGAGTTCCACACCGTCACGCAGGCGTTGCAGCTGTTCTTCGGTGGGTTCGCCTTCGACCTGCACCCAGTAGGTCTTCGCCAGTTTGTGCTTGGGGTCGGCAATCCGCGCCTGCAGCTGGCCGTCGTTGGTCAGCAGCAGCAAACCCTCGCTGTCACGGTCCAGGCGGCCCGCCGGGTAGATACCGGGGATGTCGATAAAATCCTTGAGGGTCGCACGCCCGCCTTCGTCGCTGAATTGGGTCAGCACATCAAACGGCTTATTGAACAGGACCAACTTCGGCTCGGCCGGCGGCGCCTTGGCGACACGCCGCGCAGCGGAATAAGGTGGTTTCACGCCAGGACGGCGCGAATCGGGGCGAACGGGACGGGACATGGCAAAGGAACATCTAACGGTCAGGGCCGACAATGCTAGTGGCCTGACCGCTAAATGACCATCCCAACCGCTTAGCGGAACGGCGGTTCGTCGAAGCTGCGCAGTTTGCGTGAATGCAACGAGTTGAGTTCGGTGCGCAACAGGTCTACCGCCTCGATGCCGATCTTCAAGTGCTGGCTGACCGCACGCTCGTAGAATGCGTTGGCCGATCCTGGCAGCTTGATCTCACTGTGCAACGGTTTGTCCGACACACACAGCAAGGTGCCGTAAGGCACGCGCAAGCGATAGCCTTGGGCGGCGATGGTACCGCTTTCCATGTCCACCGCCACGGCACGGGACAGGTTGATAAGCGGCCGCTCCTGGGCCCAACGCAGCTCCCAGTTGCGGTCGTCGTAGGTGAGTACGGTGCCGGTACGCAGGCGTTTTTTCAGCTCTTCGCCCTTCTCGCCGGTGACATTCGCGGCCGCCTGCTGAAGCGCCAACTGCACTTCGGCCAGGGCCGGGATCGGAATGTTAGGCGGCACCACGCGGTCGAGAATCCCGTCGCGGCGCATATAGGCGTGGGCCAGTACGTAGTCACCGATGGTCTGGGATTGGCGCAGGCCGCCGCAGTGGCCGATCATCAGCCAGCAATGGGGGCGCAGCACGGCCAGGTGGTCGGTGATGTTCTTGGCGTTGGACGGGCCGACGCCGATGTTCACCAGGGTCACACCGTGGCCGTCGGTGGCCTGCAGGTGGTAGGCCGGCATCTGGTAGCGGTGCCAGACCACACCGGCGGCAATCGCCGAGGCTTCGCCGTGGTCCATGCTCTTGTCGATCACCACGTTGCCCGGCAGCACCATGCGGATAAACCGTGGGTCGCTGCGCAGTTGCTCCAGGCCATGCAGGATGAACTGGTCAACATAGCGGTGGTAGTTGGTCAGCAGAATCCATGGCTGCACATGGCGCCAGTCGCTGCCGGTGTAGTGCACCAGGCGACGCAGGGAGAAGTCCACGCGGGCTGCATCGAACAGCGCCAGAGGCAGCGGGTCGGTGTTTTCCCAGTCGTAGAGGCCATCGGCGATGCCGTCGGTGGCGGCGGACAGGTCGGTGCTGGGGAACACGCGGGCCAGGGTCGCAGCGGTGACGCCGGAGCCGGCCAGTTCGTCGCCCTGCTCCACCACATACGGGTAGGGAATGTTCTGCTGGCTGACGCCCACTTCCACCGTCACGGTGAAGTCATGCATCAACGGCACCAGTTGCTCCAGCAGATACTTACGGAACGCGGCAGGATGGGTGACGGTAACGCTGTAGGTTCCCGGCAGTTGGACCTTGGCGTATGCCCGGGTGGTCTGTGGGACTTCACCGTGGCAGTGATAGGTCAGGCGCAGTTCCGGGTAGCGAAACAGTGCGCGTTGTTCGGCGTCAGGCTCGACGCGGTTCTTGAGGTATTGCTTGAGGGCCTGATTGAGCGCGCCGGTAGCACGCTCATGAAGGGCCGCCAGCCGATCCACGGCTTCTTCAGCGGTTTGAACGACAACAAAAGCTTCGGTCACGGTAAGCATCCTGTGTTCTGACTTGCAGGCCTTTATCTTGCCTGTATCCCAGCCTCACTGAAACAGCGGAGTTGGAATGCAGTCAATGTGCGAGCAAGCCTCACCCACCTTTGGTCTGCGTTTACTCAGAAAGACCGGGTGTGGATCTGGCGACAATCGCTTCAACATCCACCCCTCGCGGCAAGGTGCCATACGCCCGGCCGGACGACGCCCCCAACCGGCTGGCGATAAACCCATCACTCACCGCCGCATTCCCCGCTTCCAGCAGCAACTTGGCCTGCAGCGCCACGGCAATATCCTCGGTCAACTGCCGCGCGCGGTACTGGATATCCTGGGTGTCCATAAACGCCGACTTCAGCTGTTCGATATGCCGCGCCAGCTGGGGTTCGCCGTGACCGTTACCCAGTTCGACAAACAGTGCCTCCAGCACCCCAGGCTCTTTCGACAGCGCCCGCAGCACGTCCAGGCACTGCACATTGCCGGAACCTTCCCACGTCGAATTCACCGGTGCCTCACGGTACAGGCGCGGCAGGATGCTGTCCTCCACATACCCGGCGCCGCCCATGCACTCCGCCGCTTCGTTGATCATCGCCGGCGCACGCTTGCAGATCCAATATTTGCCCACCGCCGTTACCAACCGGGCGAACTTGGCTTCGCGCTCGTCATCAAGGTGGTCCAACGCCCGCCCCATGCGCAGGCTCAACGCCAGGGAGGCTTCGCTCTCCAGGGCCAGGTCGGCCAGTACGTTTTGCATCAGCGGTTGCTCACTGAGCACGCGGCCGCCGACCGAACGATGGGCGCAATGATGGCTGGCCTGGGTCAGCGCCTGGCGCATCAAGGCGCTGGAGCCGACCATGCAATCAAAGCGGGTCATGGCAACCATCTCAATGATGGTCGGCACACCCCGGCCCTCTTCGCCGATCATCCAGGCCAGGGCCCCGCGAAACTCCACTTCGCTGGACGCATTGGAGCAGTTGCCGAGTTTGTTTTTCAGGCGCTGGATGTAGAACTCGTTGCGCGTGTCATCCGGGCGATGCCTTGGCAGCAGGAAGCAGGTAAGGCCCTTGTCGGTCTGGGCCAGGGTCAGGAACGCATCGCACATCGGTGCCGAACAGAACCACTTGTGCCCCACCAGCTCATAGGCTTGCCCGGGCCCGCCCGCGCCTACCGGATAAGCACGGGTGGTGTTGGCACGCACATCGGTGCCACCCTGTTTCTCGGTCATGGCCATGCCGATAGTGGCGCCGGCCTTGTGGGCGAGGCCGACGTTGCGCGGATCGTACTGGGTCGCGAGGATTTTCGGCAGCCAGGTCTGCGCCAGGTCCGGTTGCAGGCGCAGCGCGGGCACACAGGCGAAGGTCATGGTCAGCGGGCAGCCCGTGCCGGCTTCGGCCTGGCTGTGCAGGTAGGTCATCGCGGCGCGGGCCACATGGGCGCCGGGCTGCGGATGGGCCAAGGGCAGCGACGGCAGGCCATGTTCCACGGCGGTGCGCATCAGTTCGTGATAAGCCGGGTGAAATTCCACCAGATCGATGCGGTGGCCGTAGCGGTCATGGCTGCTGAACACCGGCTTGTTCTGGTTCGCCAGGAACCCGGCTTCCATCAACGGGCCACCGGCCAGCGCACCATAAGCATCGATACGTGCCTGTGCCCAGCCGGCGCCGAAGCGGCGCGACCAGTCTTGCAGGGGCAAGTCGATGCGATAGAGGTTGGTGCCGTCCAACGAGGGCGGCTGATTGGTGACTTCGTGGGTTTCGGCGAACGAGTGCAGGTTCATGACCGGCCTCCTGAAATAAAGGCCACGTCGATCAAGGCTGTTGGCGGGAGCCGGTTTGCTCGGGAAAAAGTCGCGATAACGCAGCGGGTCTGGTTTAACGCGGCGCTCTCGGTTCATTCACGGACAAACTCGCTCCTACACGTTGCCTATCGGTAGGGCCGGAGTTTCAGTTAAGCACCGTCATGTGCCTTAAAAAAGTGGCATACGCGCCTAATGTCCGGCGCTTTCGCCCTCTACCGAGCACAGCAGACGGCGCTCCAGTACCGCCTGTAACGCGTCAAAACGCACGGGTTTGCTGAGGCGGTCGCTGACACCGACGCCGTGGCAGCGCTCACGCTCCGGCGCCTGCAACGAGGCGCTCAGGGCGATCACCGGCAGCTCACCGCAACCGGGCAATGCACGAATCTGACAGCACAATGAAAAGCCCCCTTCGGGCACATCCAGCAACACGGCATCGAAGGTTTCATCTTGCAGGATGGCCAGGGCTGACGGGCCGGAGTCCACGGTTTTTACGCGGTAACCGAGCTTGAGCAACATACCGCGCACCGCCAGTTGGCCCACGCTGTTGTCGTCCACCAACAGCACCGCGCAATCCTGAGGTGCACGCTGCCTGTCGGGCGCCACTTTCGGTTCAGGCGGCACTGCGCTGACCTCTACCTCCAACTGGAACCGGCTACCTTTGCGCGGCTCGGAATGGTGGGTAAGGCGCCCGCCCAGCAGTTCGATCAGTTGCCGGCAAATCGCCAAGCCGATACCCAGGCCGCCGTATTGGCGGGTCGTCGAGCCATCGAGTTGGAAGAAGCGCTGGTACAGCGTGGCCTCGTCAAGGAAGGCGAAGCCGACACCGGTGTCGGTCACGATAAAGCTCAAGCGCAAGCTGCCATCCGCGTGAGGCACGCCTACCACGCGCAGGCGCACGCTGCCTTCGTGGGTGAACTTGAATGCATTGTCCAGCAGGCAATCGAGGCACTGAGTGAGTTTGCCCGCGTCACCGATCACACGGTCCGGCAGTTCATCCGCGACATCAATGGAGAACTCCAGCCCCTTGCTCTGGGCAATAGCGCTGAACTGCTGGCGCAAGGTATCAAGGGTCCCGCGCAGGCTGAATAGCCGAGGCTGGGCGCTGAGGCGCCCGGCTTGCAGTTCGGTCAAGGTGAGAATGCCGTTGACCATGCGCATCATGTCCCGCGCCGAGCCGGCAGCCGTTTGCTGGTATTGCGCCAAGTCATCGTCCAGCGGCACGGTCTGCATGAGCTCCAGGGAGCCGATCACACCATTCATCGGCGTGCGCAATTCATGGGTCAGGGTGGCGAGGAACTCATCCTTGAGGCGGTTGCTGCGAGCCAATTGCTGGTTGAGCACTTCGAGCTTCTGGCTGGCGTCGAAGAGGATTTGCGCTTGTTGCTCACGCATGCCGTTGATGCGATCCGCCAGGGCCAGGGACAGCAGGGCCACTTCGATGGCCGAGCCGAGTTGGCTGGCGTACATGGTCAGGAACACATTGGGCAGGTAGCCCAGCACCATCATCGTGTTGACCACCCCGCCCAGCAGGAACGCCGACCAGGCAATGATGAAATAACGCGCCATGCGCTGGCCACAGAACCAGGCCTTGATGGCCGCGACAAAGATGCTCACGGTAAACACCAGCGCCAGGCCGGTCGCCAGGCGCAAGGCCAGCGCGTAGCTGGTCAGCAGCGCCAGCACCATCACCACCGCGCCACAGGCCGCCAACCCCAGCAACAGACGGTTGAGCCAGCGACTGTGCTGCGCCGTGTGCAGGAAGCTGCGCGCAAACAGGCTGCCGAATAACGCTGCCGAGCCGATCAGGAACGGCACCGCCGCATTCGCCCACCACGGGTTATTCGGCCAGAAATACTGCACCGCCACGCCGTTGACCGACAGTTGATACAACCCGAACGAGGCAATGTAGAGGATGTAATAGAGGTAGCTGGTGTCGCGTACGCTCAAGTAGATGAACAGGTTGTAGACCAGCATCCCCAGCAATACGCCATAGATTGCCCCGAGCACATACAGGCGCAGCGGCTGCTGCTCCAGATAAGCGGTGCCGGCCCAGAGCGTCAACGGGGCCTGGATCGACCCTTCACTTTGCAGGCGCAGATACACGGTTTCCTGCTGGCCGGGCACGAAGTTGAGCTTGAACAGGTAGTTGCTATGGCCTACCTCACGGCTGGAAAACGGCAGCGCGCTGCCCGTGCGGCTCGTCAGGCGGTAGGTACCGGTGCCGTCGTTCTGGTACAGGTCCAAGTGGTTCAGTGGTGGATACGCCAGTTCCAGAAACCAGCTGCGCGGGGCACGGGGGTCTTGGGCGACGTAATGCAAATCGACCTTGAGCCAGAACACCGAGCGCGAATAGCCGGCATTGAGGGTGGCTTTGTCATGGGTCTTGAACTGGGCGGCGTAGGCAGGGGAACTGACTTGGGCGATGGTGAGGGCATCCGTTGGGTCTTCGAGCACTTGCATGACCCGGCCCAGAGGGAGGCTTCGAGTCGCCTGATCGAAGTCGACGGCGTTGGCGAGCATCGGCAGCCCGCACAACAATAAGATCAGCAAATAGCGCATAGAGCCCCAGCGTGGCCTGTTCGGTTATGTCAAAAGCCCCCCATTTCCTTTTGAGTAGACGTACACCGGCGATACCGTAAGTTGTTTCGATCCACTCTAGCATAGCCAGTAAAGGCCATTGGACACTATTGAAATAATTTTTTGAAAGGCTCTATCGCGAGGCTTTCAGCGCTTTTGACAGCATTCAATCGGCTAACTGGTGGGCCGTACTCAGGTTGTTTCCAAGCATCAAATTCCCCCCAAGCCCGACAGCCACGCAAAAAGCGTTTGGTGGTAAGCTCGCGCACCATGAATATCTACAGCTCCCGTCCCGTTGTCCTCTGTCTCTCCGGCCACGACCCCAGTGGTGGCGCCGGCCTGCAGGCAGATATCGAAGCCCTGCTCGCCCAAGGCTGCCATGCGGCCCCGGCCGTCACCGCCCTGACCGTGCAGAACACCGTCAACGTCACTGATTTCCGCGTGCTCGACCGCGAATGGGTGCTGGCCCAGGCCAATGCCGTGCTCGGCGACTCCGAAGTGGCGGCCGTCAAACTGGGCATGCTGGGTTCTACCGCGATGGTCGACACAGTGGTCGAACTGCTGCAGGCGCATCCGCACCTGCCGGTGGTGTGCGACCCGGTGCTGCGCGCCGGCGGCGGTGGCAGCCTGGGCAAGGACGAGGTGGGCTACGCGATGCGTGAGCGGTTATTGCCGCTGTCGCTGATTGCCACACCGAACCTGCCTGAAGCACGCATCCTCGCCGAGTTGCCTGACGGTACGGCGGACGAATGCGCCGAGAAACTGTTGCCCCATATCAAGCATCTGCTGATCACCGGCGGCCATGGCGACGAACACGAAGTGCACAACCGCCTATACAGCCGCGACGGCACGCGCCAGACCTTTACCTGCCAGCGCCTGCCCGGCAGTTACCACGGCTCGGGTTGCACGCTGGCCAGTGCGCTCGCCGGTCGGATCGCCCAGGGCGAAGGCTTGGCCAGTGCCGTGCAGTCGGCACTCAACTACACTTGGCGCACCCTGCGTGACGCCGAACAACTCGGCCAGGGCCAGTTCGTGCCGCGCCGGCTGCCGCTGGATTTCTGCTCGTAACTTTCAGTTCTTAAAAGCAAGAGGCCTGCCCGATGAAACTACGTGGCCTGTATGCCATAACCGACAGCCAACTGTTGGCCGGCAAATTCCTCGCCTACGTCGAAGCAGCGCTGGACGGCGGCGTGACCCTGTTGCAGTACCGCGATAAAAGCAGCGATGACGCGCGGCGCCTGCGTGAAGCCGAAAAGCTGCGAGAGCTATGTTCGCGCTACAAGACCCAGCTGATTATCAATGACGACGCCGAATTGGCTGCGCGCCTGGGCGTCGGTGTGCACCTGGGCCAGACCGATGGCCCACTGACTCCGGCCCGTGCGCTGTTGGGCTCCAAGGCAATCATCGGTGCCACCTGCCACAGCCAGATAGAACTGGCGGAACAGGCCGCCAGGGAGGGCGCCAGCTATGTCGCTTTCGGCCGTTTCTTCAATTCCAACACCAAGCCTGGTGCCCCCGCGGCCACCGTCGAAATGCTGGCCCAGGCCCGCACACAGTTGCAGTTGCCGATCTGCGTGATCGGTGGCATCACCCTTGAAAACGCCGAACCGCTGGTGGCCCACGGTGCCGACCTGCTGGCAGTGGTGCACGGCCTGTTTGGGGCCGACAGCACCCAGGAGGTCACGCGCCGCGCCCGCGCGTTCAACGACCTTCTAAATAGAAAACACGCCTGAATTCAGAGAGCCTAATCATGTCCCGTTCCGAAACGCTGTTTGCCAATGCCCAGAAACACATCCCCGGTGGTGTGAACTCCCCCGTGCGTGCGTTCAAAAGCGTGGGCGGCACGCCGCTGTTCTTCAAGCATGCCGAAGGCGCCTACGTTACCGACGAAGATGACAAGCGCTATGTGGATTACGTGGGCTCCTGGGGCCCGATGATCCTCGGCCACAGCCATCCGGACGTGCTTGACGCGGTTCGCAAGCAACTGGAACACGGCCTGTCCTACGGCGCGCCGACCGCCATGGAAACCGAGATGGCTGACCTGGTGTGCGCCATCGTGCCATCGATGGAAATGGTGCGCATGGTCAGCTCGGGCACCGAAGCCACCATGAGCGCGATCCGCCTGGCCCGCGGTTTTACCGGCCGCGACAGCATCATCAAGTTCGAAGGCTGCTACCACGGCCACTCCGACAGCCTGCTGGTGAAAGCCGGCTCCGGCCTGCTGACCCAGGGTGTGCCAAGCTCGGCCGGCGTCCCGGCGGCATTCGCCAAACACACGCTGACGTTGCCGTTCAACGACATCGCCGCCGTGGAGCAGATGCTCAATGAAGTCGGCCAAGAGGTGGCGTGCATCATCGTTGAACCGGTGGCCGGCAACATGAACTGCGTACCACCGGCGCCAGGCTTCCTTGAAGGCCTGCGCGAGCAGTGCGACAAACACGGTGTGGTGCTGATCTTTGATGAAGTGATGACCGGTTTCCGCGTGGCCCTTGGCGGCGCCCAGGCTCACTACGGCGTCACGCCGGACTTGAGCACCTTCGGCAAGATCATCGGTGGTGGCATGCCGGTAGGCTGCTTCGGCGGCAAACGCGAAATCATGCAACACATCGCACCGTTGGGCCCGGTCTACCAGGCCGGCACCTTGTCGGGTAATCCGCTGGCAATGGCTGCCGGCCTGACCACCCTGCGCCTGATCAGCCGCCCGGGCTTCCACGCCGAGCTGACCGACTACACCACCCGGCTGCTGGATGGTCTGCAACTGCGCGCCGATGCGGCGGGTATCCCGTTCGTCACCACCCAGGCGGGCGGCATGTTCGGCCTGTACTTCAGCGGTGCCGACGACATCGTCACCTTTGATGACGTAATGGGCAGCGATGCCGACCTGTTCAAGCGCTTCTTCCACCTGATGCTGGAAGGCGGTGTTTACCTGGCACCGAGTGCCTTTGAAGCCGGCTTCACTTCGATCGCCCATGGCGAAACCGAATTGAAACTGACCCTGGATGCTGCCGAGCGTGCTTTTGCCGCATTGAAATAACAGCCGCAACAAGTCAGGCGTTGCCTTGGGCGACGCCTGATTTACTACTTTGCCTACAGACTTTTCCTTGTTTTTTCGAGAATCTACCTGCAATCCGGCAGATAACTTGCCCATGCAGCAGAAAATCGAGTAAAGACTTTGTAAGCAAGGGCCTGCTTATTTCATAATGCGCGCTCATTGGACTCCCCGAGGGTCCGCGCGCCCCGTCAGAGGTAAGTCGATTCCCATGAAACGCACCGGCCGCACCCTGGTACTGGGCTGCCTGTTGCTCCTTCAGCCGCTGCTGGCACATGCACAAGCAGGCGGCAACTCGTTGTTAATCCCAGCGATGGGTCGTTGCACCCTCAATACACAGCCCGACAGCCAGGCCGAAGCGCTGAGCGCGTGCCAGAAACAGGCCGATGGCGGTGATGCACAGGCGCAATACGAGCTGGGCGAGTACTACCACGACAGCAAGAACCCCGCTCGCGACCTCAACCTGGCCTTGAGCTATTTTGAGAAAGCCTCGCTGCAGGGGCATGCCCAGGCGCAATTCCAGTTGGGCAATATGTTCTTCAAAGGCGAAGGCGTACCGGCCAATAACGTGCAGGCGTATATCGTGCTGAAAATGGCCGCGGTCAACGGAGCCGAAGACGCGCTGGACACCGCCGACGAAGTCGCCGAACACATGCAGCGCGATGAGCTGGAAGTAGCCACCCAGGTGCTGGGCCAGATCTTCCGCAATTACCTGCAGGAATTGCAGAGTGCCGATGGGCGCTCGCCCTTCTCCCCCCTGCCTTGATCAGAAACGGCTTTCCGTCGTGAGACGGGCTTGCCCCGCACACGACAGAATCCAGGCGTTTACTTCTCTGGCATCGGCATCGGAAACGGCATGACGTTGCTCACGCCCCGGGCCTCGCTGATCTTCGGTGTGCCCAGGCGCTCCACCTCATCGATGCGCACAATCGAATGCATGGGCACAAAGCTGCGCACCACACCTTCGAACTGCGCCTTGAGTTTTTCCTCGCCTGGATCGACCACCAACTGGGTGCGCTCGCCAAAGACGAACTCTTCTACCTCCAGGAAGCCCCACAGATCACTTTGATAGATCTGCTTGGCGTACATTTCGAACACCTGGCCCTGGTTAAGGAAAATCACCTTGTAGATTGGAGCTTCACGTTTGGTCATGGTGGGCAAACAACACATCGGGGATATAAAAGGGGGCGCGAACTATAGCATGCCACCCGATGCACAACGCTAGGAACCAATGGGCATGCCCCCTATAATGCGCGGTTCTTTACCACCAGTTGACGATCCCCATGGCCAAGAAGCTTTACATCGAAACCCACGGTTGCCAAATGAACGAGTACGACAGCTCGCGCATGGTCGATCTGCTGGGCGAACACCAGGCCCTGGAAGTCACCGCCCGCGCCGAAGATGCCGACGTGATCCTGCTCAACACCTGCTCGATTCGCGAACGGGCCCAGGACCGTGTGTATTCCCAACTGGGCCGCTGGCGTGAATTGAAACTGGCCAACCCGGACATGGTGATTGCCGTCGGCGGCTGCGTGGCCAGCCAGGAAGGTGCCGCGATCCGCGACCGCGCACCTTATGTCGACGTGGTCTTTGGCCCACAGACCCTGCACCGTCTGCCGGAAATGATCGACGCCGCCCGCGTGACCAAGCTGCCGCAGGTCGACGTCTCGTTCCCGGAAATCGAAAAATTCGACCACTTGCCCGAGCCGCGCATCGACGGGCCAAGCGCCTATGTGTCGGTGATGGAAGGCTGCAGCAAGTACTGCACCTTCTGCGTAGTACCTTACACACGCGGTGAGGAAGTCAGCCGGCCGTTTGATGATGTACTGTCGGAAATCATCCACCTGGCCGAAAACGGCGTGCGCGAAGTGACACTGCTGGGCCAGAACGTCAACGGCTATCGCGGCCAGACCCACGACGGGCGCCTGGCCGACCTGGCGGAGCTGATCCGCGTGGTGGCTGCAGTAGACGGCATCGAGCGCATTCGCTACACCACTTCGCATCCACTGGAGTTCTCCGACAGCCTGATCCAGGCCCACGCCGAAGTGCCGGAGCTGGTCAAGCACCTGCACTTGCCGGTGCAGTCGGGCTCGGACCGCATTCTGTCAGCCATGAAACGCAACCACACCGCCCTGGAATACAAATCCAAGCTGCGCAAACTGCGTGCGGCGGTGCCGGGCATCTGCATCAGCTCGGACTTCATCGTCGGCTTCCCAGGCGAGACCGAAAAAGACTTCGAACAGACCATGAAGCTGATCGAAGACGTCGGGTTCGACTTCTCCTATTCGTTCGTCTATAGCCCGCGCCCGGGCACCCCGGCCGCCGATCTGGCGGACGACACCCCGGAAGCGCTG
Source organism: Pseudomonas sp. MWU13-2517 (assembly GCF_023242545.1). NCBI lineage: Bacteria > Pseudomonadati > Pseudomonadota > Gammaproteobacteria > Pseudomonadales > Pseudomonadaceae > Pseudomonas > Pseudomonas sp. MWU13-2517. Next base: position 70,025 of record NZ_JALMFA010000015.1, read on the forward strand.
AAGAAAGAGCGCCTGAATGCACTGCAGCATCGCCTGAACCAGCAAGGCTTCGAGATCAGCCGACAAATGGTCGGTTCGATCCAGCGCATCCTGGTTACCGACTACTCGAAAAAAGACCCGGGAGAGCTGCAAGGCCGTACCGAGAATAACCGAATCGTCAACTTCCGCTGCGACACTCCCACCCTGATCGGCCAATTCGCCGACGTGCACATCGATGCGGCGCAGCCCCATTCGTTGCGCGGGTCGTTGATTCAATAACCCTTCGGTATCACTGACTGGCGCAGATCAAAATGTGGGAGCGGGCGTGCCCGCGCAGGTGGTTGATCGGTTGATACCTCTATCGGCTGACCCACCGCCTTCGCGGGCAAGCCCGTTCCCCTGTAAGAACCGCGCCACACTCGGGATATATAAGTGCTTTCGTACCCGCGCCTCTGGCGTTATCCTCTCTTTCACCTCAACAGCCAAAGGGCGGCTAAAAGCGACCTTGAACGCACCCATAGTAGAACCCCATCGTTTTCTCCTCGAGCCCTTTGAGGCTCGCCGTTTCGCCAACCTGTGCGGACAGTTCGACGAGCACCTGCGCCTGATCGAACAACGCCTGAGCGTCGAGATCCGCAATCGCGGCAATCAGTTCGAACTGATTGGTGAACCCCAACACACCACGTCCGCAGAAAACCTGCTGCGCCGTCTCTACCGCGAAACCAAGGGCAGTGAGCTGTCGCCGGAAACGGTGCACCTGTACCTGCAGGAATCGGCGGTGCAAGACCTGGCCAACAACCCGGTGGCCGAAGCCAGCGTGGCCCTGCGCACCAAAAAGGGCATGATTCGCCCGCGTGGCTTGAATCAGCAGAAGTACGTCAAGGAAATCCTCGGCAACGATATCAACTTCGGCATCGGCCCCGCCGGTACCGGCAAGACCTACCTGGCCGTGGCCTGTGCGGTGGACGCCCTGGAGCGCGAGCAAGTACGCCGCATCCTGCTGGTGCGACCGGCGGTCGAGGCTGGCGAGAAACTCGGCTTCCTGCCCGGCGACCTGGCCCAGAAGATCGACCCGTACCTGCGCCCGCTCTACGACGCACTTTACGAGATGCTCGGCTTCGAATACGTGGCCAAGCTGATCGAGCGCCAGGTGATCGAGATCGCCCCGCTGGCCTACATGCGTGGCCGTACCTTGAACAACAGCTTCATCATCCTCGACGAGAGTCAGAACACTACCGTCGAGCAGATGAAAATGTTCCTGACCCGTATCGGTTTCGGCTCCACGGCCGTGATCACCGGTGACATCACCCAGGTCGACCTGCCCAAGGGCACAAAATCGGGGCTGGGCCAGGTGATCGAGGTACTCAAGGATGTGCCCGGGATCAGCTTCACTCACTTCATGCCCAAGGACGTAGTGCGCCACCCGTTGGTGCAGCGCATCGTCGAAGCGTACGAGCGCTTCGAGCACCAGGGCGACGCACCGGCCAAGGACGCTCGCCACGATGCTTGAGCTAGACCTGCAGCTGGCCACCGAAGCCCCTGCCCCCAGTGAAGAACTGTTCCGCCAATGGTGCGCCCTGGCCCTGCGCCAGCGCACCGCCGACTCGGAGCTGACCATCCGCCTGGTGGACGAGCCCGAAGGCCGTGAACTGAATCACACCTGGCGTCAAAAAGACTACGCCACCAACGTGCTGTCCTTCCCCGCCGACGTACCGGATGAACTACTGGATATCCCCTTGCTGGGTGACCTGGTCATCTGCGTGCCGGTGGTGGAGCGCGAAGCACGGGAGCAGGGAAAGGAACTTGAAGCCCACTGGGCCCATCTAGTCATCCACGGCTGCTTGCATCTCTTGGGTTACGACCATATAGACGATGACGAAGCCGAGGAAATGGAAACACTGGAACAAACGTTGCTTGCAGAATTGGGTCACCCTGACCCTTATGCAGATGACGAAAGCTGATCAACACTTAACCAATACGACAAAGGATTCAGAGTAATCGCTATGAGCGAAGACCGATCGAGCAACGGGCAGAAGTCATGGCTGGGTAAATTGACCCAGGCTTTTGCCCACGAGCCGAAAAACCGCCAGGAGCTGCTTGAGCTGCTGCGCGAGGCCCATCAGAACAAGTTGCTGGACAGCGAAGCACTGGCCATCGTCGAAGGCGCCATCCAGGTCGCAGACCTGCAAGTACGGGACATCATGGTTCCGCGCTCGCAGATGATCAGCATCAAGGCGACCCAGACTCCACGGGAATTCCTCCCGGCCGTGATCGACTCGGCGCACTCGCGCTACCCGGTGATCGGTGAAAGCCATGACGACGTCATGGGCGTCCTGCTGGCCAAGGACCTGTTGCCGCTGATCCTCAAGGAGAACGGCGACAACTTCAACATCAAGGACCTGCTGCGTCCGGCCACCTTCGTGCCCGAATCCAAGCGCCTGAATGTGTTGCTGCGCGAGTTCCGCGCCAATCACAATCACATGGCCATTGTGATCGACGAATACGGTGGAGTAGCGGGCCTGGTGACGATCGAAGACGTGCTGGAACAGATCGTCGGCGACATCGAAGACGAACACGACGTCGAAGAAGACAGCTACATCAAACCCCTGCCCAGCGGTGACTTCCTGATCAAGGCGCTGACGCCGATCGAGAACTTCAACGAGTTCTTCGACAGCGAATTCTCCGACGATGAGTTCGACACGGTGGGCGGCCTGGTGATGAATGCGTTCGGACACCTGCCAAAGCGTAACGAAACCACCGAAATCGGTGCGTATCGCTTCCGCATCCTGAATGCGGACAGCCGTCGCATCCACTTGATCCGCCTGACCCCTATTGCCCGCTAAGGACTGATATGCGCCGCTTGTTCGCCCCCGGCTGGCCCGGTAATTTGCTGGCTGTGGTGGCCGGCGCCCTCACTACCCTGGCACTGGCACCGTTCGACCTGTGGCCATTTGCACTGGTGGCCGCGGGGTTGTTCTATGTCGGCCTACGGGAACTGACACCACGTCAGGCCCTGGGCCGTGGCTGGTGTTTCGGTTTCGGCCTGTTTGGTGCCGGCACCAGTTGGATCTACTACAGCATCCACCATTTCGGCGGCGCTTCGGTGCTGCTGGCCGGCTTCCTGATGCTGCTGTTTACCGCCGCCATCGCCTGGTTCTTCGCCCTGCCCGCCTGGCTGTGGGCACGCTGGTTGCGCCGCAACGAGGCACCCCTGGCGGATGCCCTGACCTTTGCTGCGTTGTGGGTCGGTCAGGAAGCTTTCCGCGGCTGGTTTCTCACCGGCTTCCCCTGGCTGTACTCCGGCTACAGCCAGCTCGACGGCCCGCTCACCGGCCTCGCCCCACTGGGCGGCATGTGGCTGATTTCCTTTGCCCTGGCGCTGACGGCGGCCCTGCTGTGCAACCTGCCCCGTCTGCTGGCAAGCAAGCGCAATGCCTTTATCGGCGCAGGCCTGGTGCTGTTGGTTGCACCGTGGGCCATCGGCCTGGCACTCAAACACCATGCGTGGACTTCCCCTTCCGGCGCCCCCCTGAGCGTGGCCGCCATCCAGGGCAACGTCGAACAAAGCATGAAGTGGGACCCTGAGCAGCTCAATGCGCAGTTGGCGCTGTACCGCGACATGAGCTTCAGCGCCAAGCGGACTGACCTGCTGATCTGGCCGGAAACCGCGGTGCCGGTGCTCAAGGAGTCCGTCGAGGGTTACCTGGCCATGATGGGCAAGTTCGCCGCCGAGCGGAATTCCGCGCTGATTACCGGCGTACCGATTCGCCAGGAAGTCCATCACCAGAAGCGCTACTTCAACGGCATCACTGTCGTGGGCGAAGGCGACGGCACCTACCTCAAGCAAAAACTGGTGCCGTTCGGTGAGTACGTGCCGCTGCAAGACGTATTGCGCGGGCTGATCGCCTTCTTCGACCTGCCCATGTCGGACTTCGCCCGAGGCCCCTCTGACCAGGCCATGCTCCAGGCCAAGGGTTATCACCTTGCGCCGTTCATTTGCTATGAAGTGGTGTACCCGGAGTTTGCCGCAAGCCTGTCGGCCCAGAGCGACCTGCTGCTGACCATCAGCAACGACACTTGGTTTGGCCGCTCCATCGGCCCGTTGCAGCACCTGCAAATGGCGCAGATGCGGGCCTTGGAAGCCGGTCGCTGGATGATCCGCGCCACCAATAACGGCGTGACCGGCCTGATCAATCCATTCGGGCAGATCACCGCGCAGATCCCACAATTCGAGCGCGGGATTCTCTACGGAGAGGTCGTGCCGATGCACAACCTGACGCCGTACCTGCAGTGGCGTTCGTGGCCGTTGATCATTGTGTGCGTGCTGCTGTTTGGCTGGGCGCTGCTGGCCGGCCGGATGTCCAAGACCGTCTGACAGCCAACGCAACACCATGTGGGAAGGGGTAAGCCCCTTCCTACATTCTGTTTGCATTTTAATCAGAAGGCTCAGCGGTAAAACAACCGATAGCCCACCTGCCCCACGGCTTCGTTGATCAACTGCCCGCTCTGCCAAACCGACTTGAACTCGGGCATCCAGCCGCCGAGCGGTCGCGCGTTGTCGACCCCGAGAAACCCCACAGGCCCCGGCACCACCGTGAAACCGGCCTTCTCGAAGCTCCAGACCGAACGCGGCATATGCCAGGCCTGGGTCACCACCACCACACGCTTGATACCCGCGGGCAACAGGATCTCAGCACTCATCTGTGCGTTTTCCCACGTGGTACGGCTACGCTCTTCCTTCCAGCGCACAGTGACGCCAAAATCATCCTGCATCGACACAGCCATCAGCTCGGCCTCACTGGGCGGCGTTCCATAGTGCAAACCACCGCTGGTCAGCACCGGCAAGCCTGACGCCTTGGCCAGTCGTGCGGCATAACGCTGGCGTTCAAGGCCTATGCCTGTTGGCTGGTCGGTGCCCCACGCAAGGTCGCCACGCTCACGTCCAGAGCCCAATACCACAATTGCATCGGCCCGCTGGGCCAGGGTTGCCCAGTCTTCCCGGGCCAAGGGCGGCTCGGTCTCCAATGCGTGCGCTCCCCATTGCACCACCACTGGCAGGCTCATCAGCCACATGCCCCCCAACCCCAGAGCAAAGCAGAACCCTGCCAGGCGCGGGCGACTGCGACGAATCCACCAGGCGAACGCCAGCAATAGCAAAAAAATACCGGGCGGCAGCAATAGTTGTTTGATGAAATAACGAAAAGGCATCGGGCATCTCCAAAGATGCCCGAAGCCTAGATGCAACGCAGTTCAGCGACAATCTTTACCAGCACATTTCGAGAAGACCAACGGATAGCACTGGGTTTATTTCACTTGCACCTTACGGCCCGAAGCTTGTCGACTCTGCGACCGGCGGATACGTCCCTCAGCCAGATCACCTTGGCTGAACGCGGCGACTCTTGAGAAGGCGGGGAAGCCTGTTCAGAAGAAGCGCGCTGGTGATTCATTTCCAGGTAGCACTTGATCAGTTCAAGCTCCGCCTGGCTCAAGCCCCGCAACTCCAGCTCCAGAGGCCGCTCATCACGCAATCGGCCTGCGGTTTTTGCAGCATCCAGTGCCCGACCCAATCGGTCGATCAGCCCCTCATACAACTGCGGTTTCGTTAAGGTTCGCTGCGATTCAACCATCCCCTCACCTCATTGAAGAAAGACTTGCTCCCCAATAAACAGCGTAGTCTCCATGGCTACGCCTGCCCGGTGCCGCGACAGACGGCCTCGACCGCGCAATCAGGGTTTCCCTCGATAGAGTGGGGTCATGTATGCTACGGCGCTTCCTGTAACTCCACTTCCCGCAGGGTTTGGGCACGGACGCGCCGCTGTTTGGTGTCGATCAACCTGAATGTTGTACCGAAGAGGATTAGGCCACCCCTATTCAGTTCAAAAGTAGCCATGCACGAACAATATCAGCCCCGTGAAATAGAAAATGCCGCCCAAACCTTCTGGGACGAGCAGAAGTCCTTTGAAGTCAGTGAACAGCCAGGCAAGGAGACTTACTACTGCCTATCGATGTTCCCTTACCCCAGCGGCAAGCTACACATGGGGCACGTGCGCAACTACACCATCGGCGACGTCATTTCCCGCTACCAGCGCATGCTCGGCAAGAACGTCCTGCAACCCATGGGTTGGGATGCCTTCGGCATGCCGGCGGAAAACGCCGCGATGAAAAACAACGTGGCGCCCGCCAAGTGGACCTACGAAAACATCGCCTACATGAAGACCCAGCTGCGCAGCCTGGGCCTGGCAGTGGACTGGTCCCGCGAAGTGACCACCTGCAAGCCGGACTACTACCGCTGGGAACAATGGTTGTTTACGCGCCTGTTCGAAAAAGGCGTGATCTACCGCAAGAACGGCACCGTGAACTGGGACCCGATCGACCAGACCGTATTGGCCAACGAGCAGGTCATCGACGGTCGCGGCTGGCGTTCCGGCGCGCTGATCGAAAAGCGCGAAATCCCGATGTACTACTTCAAGATCACCGCCTACGCGGATGAACTGTTGTCGAGCCTCGACGACCTGCCGGGCTGGCCGGAGCAGGTCAAGACCATGCAGCGCAACTGGATCGGCAAATCCAAGGGCATGGAAGTGCAGTTCCCCTACAACGTCGATTCGATCGGCGAAGCGGGCGCACTGAAAGTCTTCACCACCCGTCCGGACACCCTGATGGGCGCAACCTACGTTGCCGTGGCCGCCGAACACCCGCTGGCCACCCAGGCCGCGCAGAACAACCCTGAGCTGCAAGCGTTCATCGCCGAATGCAAAGGCGGCAGCGTGGCCGAAGCCGACGTCGCCACCCAGGAGAAAAAAGGCCTGCCAACCGGCCTGTTCGTCGAACACCCGCTGACCGGCGAGAAGCTGCCGGTATGGGTCGCCAACTACGTGTTGATGCACTACGGTGATGGCGCAGTAATGGCTGTACCGGCCCACGACGAGCGCGATTTCGAGTTCGCCAACAAGTACAACTTGCCGATCAAATCCGTGGTGCGCACCAGCTCGGGCGACACCAACCCGGCCCCGTGGCAAGACGCCTACGGCGAGCACGGCACGCTGATCAACTCCGGTGAGTTCGATGGCCTGGATTTCCAAGGCGCTTTCGACGCCATCGAAGTTGCACTGATCAAGAAAAACCTCGGTGCCTCGCGTACCCAGTTCCGCCTGCGCGACTGGGGCATCAGCCGCCAGCGCTACTGGGGCTGCCCAATCCCGATCATCCACTGCGAAAGCTGCGGTGACGTGCCGGTGCCGGAAGACCAGTTGCCGGTGGTACTGCCGGAAGACGTGGTGCCGGATGGCGCCGGTTCGCCGCTGGCGCGCATGCCCGAGTTCTACGAATGTGCCTGCCCGAAATGCGGCCAGCCTGCCAAGCGTGAAACCGACACCATGGACACCTTCGTCGAGTCCTCGTGGTACTACGCCCGCTACGCCTCGCCGCATTATGAAGGCGGCCTGGTGGAAAAAGCTGCGGCCGACCATTGGTTGCCGGTGGACCAGTACATCGGCGGCATCGAACACGCCATTCTTCACCTGCTGTACGCGCGTTTCTTCCACAAGCTGATGCGCGACGAAGGCCTGGTGAGTTCCGATGAGCCATTCAAGAACCTGCTGACCCAAGGCATGGTGATCGCCGAGACTTACTATCGCCGCGAGGCCAATGGCGCCTACACCTGGTTCAACCCGGCGGATGTCGAGCTTGAGCGCGACAGCAAAGCCAAGGTCATCAGCGCCAAGTTGAAAGCCGACGGCCTGCCGGTGGAAATCGGTGGCACCGAGAAGATGGCCAAGTCGAAAAACAACGGCGTCGACCCACAGTCGATGATCGACCAGTTCGGTGCGGACACCTGCCGCCTGTTCATGATGTTCGCCTCGCCGCCCGACATGAGCGCCGAATGGTCCGACTCCGGCGTCGAAGGCTCGCACCGCTTCCTCAAGCGCGTCTGGCGCCTGGCGCACGCCCATGTCAGCCAAGGGCTGCCGGGCAAGCTGGACGTTGCCGCCTTGAGCGATGAGCAGAAAGCCATCCGCCGCAGCACCCACCTGGCCATCCGCCAAGCCAGCCAGGACGTGGGCCAGAACCACAAATTCAACACCGCCATCGCCCAGGTGATGACGCTGATGAACGTGCTGGAAAAAGCACCGCAAGCCACCGAACAGGACCGTGCGCTGATCCAGGAAGGCCTGGAAACCGTCACCCTGTTGCTGGCGCCGATCACGCCGCACATCAGCCACGAACTGTGGAGCCGCCTGGGCCACAGCGACGCGGTCATCGATGCACGCTGGCCAGTCCAGGACGACAGCGCCCTGGTACAGGACACGCTGCAACTGGTGATTCAGGTCAACGGTAAACTGCGTGGCCAGATCGACATGCCGGCCAGCGCTTCTCGCGAGGAAGTCGAAGCGGCAGCGCGCTGCAACGAAAACGTGCTGCGCTTTACCGAAGGGCTGACGATCCGCAAAGTGATCGTGGTGCCTGGCAAACTGGTCAATATCGTCGCTAGCTAATCGGATCGGGCGCGGGGCTTGAGCTCCGCGTCGAACAAAGCCTTCAGGGCCTCGATAAGGCCCATATGGTTTCAAGGGGAGCAACAAAATGATCAAACGCAACCTGCTGGTAATGGGCCTTGCCGTGCTGCTGAGCGCTTGCGGCTTCCAGCTGCGCGGTACCGGCACCAACGAGCTGACGCTCAAGGAACTCGACCTCAGCGCCCGCAACGCCTACGGCGAAACCGTCAAGCAACTGCGCCAGACCCTGGAAAACAGCGGCGTGCACGTCTACAACGGTGCGACCTACAAGCTGAACCTGATCGATGAGCAAGAAACCCAGCGCAACCTCAGCTACGCCAGTGCCGGTCGTGCGTCGGACATCGAGCTGAACACCAAAGTCGTGTATGAACTGCGTGGCCGCGATCAGTTGCCATTGATGGGCGATAAGGTGGAAGTGCAGAAGGTCGTCAGCCACGATGGCAACAACCTGGTGGGCTCGGACTCGGAAATCATCCAGGTGCGCAAGGAAATGCGTCGCGAGCTGATCCAGCGCCTGATGGTCCGCCTGCAACAGCTGACGCCGGAAAAACTCGCAGCCCTGCAACAGACGGCTGACAACAAGGCCAAGGCTGATGCCGACGCCCTGAAAGCCGCGCAAGAGTATGAAAACAACACGCCTAAACAGTCGCCTGTTGAAGTACCAGCCGAGTAAGCCATACGGGGCGCCCCAGGCGCCCCGTTCGCCCCGCCTATGAAACTCGCTCCCGCACAACTCGCCAAACATCTGCAGGGTGGGCTCGCGCCTGTCTACATTGTCAGTGGGGATGACCCGCTGCTGTGCCAGGAAGCCGCCGATGCCATTCGCGCGGCTGCGCGCCAACAGGGCTTCGATGAACGCCAGGTATTCAGTGCCGACGCCAGTTTCGACTGGGGTACGCTGCTGCAAGCCGGCGCGAGCATGTCGCTGTTCGCCGAAAAACGCCTGCTGGAACTGCGCCTGCCTTCGGGCAAACCCGGCGAAAAGGGCGCGGCCGCCTTGATGGAATACTGCTCACGCCCCGCCGAGGACACGGTCTTGCTGATCAGCCTGCCCAAGCTCGATGGCAGCGCGCAAAAGACCAAGTGGGGCAAGGCGTTGGTGGAAGGGGCACAGACCCAGTTCATCCAGATCTGGCCAGTAGACAGCAGCCAGTTACCGCAATGGATTCGTCAACGACTGACCCAATCGGGGCTGTCGGCCACACAAGACGCCGTCGAGCTGATCGCGGCCCGGGTCGAAGGCAACCTGCTTGCCGCCGCCCAGGAAATCGAAAAGCTCAAGCTGATGGCCGAAGATGGGCAGATCACGGTTGAAACCGTGCAAGGCGCGGTCGCTGACAGCGCTCGCTTCGACGTGTTCGGGCTGGTGGATGCGATCCTCAATGGTGAACCCGCCCACGCCCTGCGCATGCTCGAAGGGCTGCGCGGCGAGGGGGTAGAACCACCGGTGATCCTCTGGGCCCTGGCCCGGGAGTTGCGGGTGTTGGCCAATATTTCCCTGCAATACAGCCAGGGTACGCCCTTGGACAGAGCTTTCAGCCAGGCCCGGCCACCGGTCTGGGACAAACGCAAACCCCTGATGAGCAAAGCCCTGCAGCGGCACTCGGCGCAGCGCTGGGCGCAGCTTCTGCTGGAGGCGCAACGCATCGATGCGCAGATCAAGGGCCAGGCGGCAGGTTCGCCCTGGATGAGCCTGAGCCGATTGTCATTGCTGATGGCTGGCCAGCGCCTGGCATTGCCGGCTGAATAACCCGCCTTTCAAAAGCCCCCCAAACTCCCGATGCCAGTCAGTTAAGAAGGAGAAAGGCCAAAAAGTAACCTGTGGCGAGGGAGCTTGCTCCCGCTGGGTCGCGAAGCGGCCCCAGCTTTGGGCTTGAAAAGACTGGGCCTGCTACGCAGCCCAACGGGAGCAAGCTCCCTCGCCACAGGTTACTCGTTGTCCGCTCTATCGCTTAACTGACTGGCATTACCCCAAACTCCACATTTTGATCGTGCTTACAATTACAGGCTTTACAGCCGCCTGGCTTCGGCAGATGATTTGGCCCGCTCCAGCCCACCTATCGAGAACCATCATCATGAGCAAAAAGCCATCTAAGCATGGCCCCAACAAGGCCAAATCCATCATCGCCCAGCCACTGTTCCGCAGCCGTCAGGAACGCGCCGGCAAGGGCAAAGGCAGTTACCGCCGCGAAGCCTTCCAGTCTAATAGCTGGGAGGCTTCTTACTTTCTGGCAGCCTGAAGGCAAGCGCCCCTCCGGCATGATAAGGTCTGCACCTGATCTGTAATTCCTGGACCTGTGCATGCCCTCTAGTCTTTCCCGTCGTTGGCACCTTCGCCAATTGATCGCTGCCTCCAGCCTCATCCTGCTTGTCGCCTGCGCGGAGAAACCTACCGCTGCAGATGCCCAGCCTCTGCCTAAACTGCAAGCCGCGCCGGCCGTAGCGCCCGCTGTGGTTGCCCCATTGGCGGTGGACAATCTCGATATCCAGCCGACACAAACCTTTGCCGAGTGGATGGCCGGGTTTCGCGCTGAAGCACTGAAGGCCGGTATCACGCCAGCTGTGTTCGATAACGCCTTTGCCGGGGTCACTCCCGATATGGCGGTAATCCGCGCTGACCGTAGCCAGCCGGAATTTTCCCGCCCAGTGTGGGAATACCTCGACGGCGCACTGTCGCCGCTGCGTGTGCGCAACGGCCAGGCCTTGCTGATCAAATACGCCGACATCCTGCAACGCATCGAGGAGCGTTATGGCGTTGATCGCCAAGCGCTGGTCTCCGTATGGGGTATGGAAAGCAACTTCGGCCAGTTCCAAGGCAACAATTCGGTGATTCGCTCCCTGGCGACCCTGGCCTACGAAGGCCGCCGCCCGGCGTTCGCCCAGGCCCAACTGCTGGCGGCGCTGCAAATCATCCAGCATGGCGATATCGCCGCCGACCAGATGAAAGGCTCCTGGGCCGGCGCCATGGGCCAGACCCAGTTCATCCCGACCACCTACAACACCCACGCGGTCGACTTCGACGGCGACGGTCGCCGCGACATCTGGAACAGCCCGGCCGACGCCCTCGCCTCCACCGCGCATTACCTGCAAAGCTCCGGCTGGCAGCGCGGCCAGCCGTGGGGCTTTGAAGTACAGCAATTACCAGCCAACTTCGACTACGCCCTGGCCGATGGCGGTATCCGCAAGACCGTCGCCGAATGGATGAGGCTGGGAATCCAGCTACCGGCCGGCAGCAGCATGCCGCCCAATGTCGACCAACTCTCCGCCGCCCTGCTACTGCCGGCCGGTTACCGAGGCCCGGCATTCCTGGTGCTGGATAACTTCCGGGCGATCCTCAAGTACAACAACTCTTCGTCCTACGCGTTGGCGGTGGGCCTGTTGTCGCAGCGGTTTACCGGCGCGGGTGTGATCCGCGGAAACTGGCCGAAGGATGAGCTGCCGCTGAGCCGCTCCCAGCGTATTGACCTGCAGACCGTGCTCAGCGCCAAGGGTTATGACGCGGGCAATGCCGATGGGATTATCGGCGCGAATACGCGCAAGGCGATTCGGGCGGCGCAGCAATCATTGGGCTGGCCGGCGGATGGGTATCCGACAGTTAAGTTGCTGGAGTCATTGCAGAGCCGGTGAATCGGCTTTGAAGGCTATCGTAGCGCAGAGCAAGCCCTTTCCAGCGTGGGAGGGGGCCTGCTCCCGACAGTGGTTCGGCAGACGCCATCAAACTCAGGGCTTAAACACCACATCCTGCTCCAGCACCAGCCGCTGCTCCCCCGCATCCAACCGCACCCATGCGCCCATCGGCAGGGTCAGGTTCGGATCGCAATGCCCACTGCGCCAGCCGGACAACACCGGAATGCACAGCGGCTCGAAGGTCTGCTTTAGCAGCCGCTCCAACGCCGCTGGATCCACCCCCGCGACATCCCCCACCAGCACACCGGCGATTTGCGCCAACTTGCCCGCCAGGCGCAAATGGGTCAGCAGTCGGTCGATTCGATAGATGGGTTCGTTGACGTCTTCGATCAGCAGGATGATGCCTTTCGCATCAATTTCGAAAGCAGTGCCCATCACGGCCGCAATCATCGACAGGTTACCGCCCAACAAGCGCCCACAGGCAATGCCAGGCGAGATCGTGGTCAACGGGTAGGCCACCGGGTGTGCCAGCACGCTGCCGGCGCTCAGCTGGCCCCGCAGCATTTTGAACAATGACGACTCGGTAGGCTGCTGCTTCTCACCCAGCAAGTCGGCATTGAACAGCGGACCATGGAACGTCACAAAACCCGCGTAGCGATTGATCGCCAAGTGCACAGCGGTGATGTCACTGTAGCCGACGAAAGGCTTCGGATTGGCGCGCAGCAGGTCGAAGTCCAGGCGATCCAACAGCCGTGGCGTGCCATAGCCACCGCGCAGGCAGAGGATGGCATCGATTTCAGGGTCGGCGAAGGCTGCGTGCAGGTCATTGAGGCGCACCTCATCACTGCCGGCCAGGTAGCCCTCGCGCTCATACACACCAGGAAAAATCCGCAGGCTATAGCCGCGGGCACGCACCCATTGCTCGGCTTTTGCCACGTCCAGCGCGGCAGGCCCGGCAGGAGCGATCAGGCCAATGACGCCTTCGGCACGTAATGCAGGTACGGCGGCTGCGTGTTGAGTGGCCATCCATTGATCCCCTATAGAACGCTGAACGAAATGTGGGAGGACGCCTGTTCCCGATAGCGTTGATCAGCCAGCACCTGCATCGACTGACAACCCGCAACCGAGGGCAAGCCCCCTCCCACATCGAATCCGCTATGTAACGCAGATCTGTATTACGAAACCAGGCTCGCCTTGACCAGTTTGGCCTGCTCATCAGCATGGTACGAGGAACGTACCAGCGGGCCGGAAGCCACGTTCTTGAAGCCCATCTTGTAGCCTTCCTCGGCGAACCAGGCGAAGGTGTCCGGGTGCACGAAACGCTGTACCGGCAAATGGCTGCGCGACGGTTGCAGGTACTGGCCCAGGGTCAGCATGTCGATGTCGTGCTCGCGCATGCGCTTCATGACTTCGATCACTTCTTCGTCAGTCTCGCCCAAGCCCAGCATCAGGCCGGATTTGGTCGGAATGTGCGGCATCATCTGCTTGAATTTCTGCAGCAGTGTCAGCGACCACTGGTAATCCGAACCTGGACGTGCGGCCTTGTACAGGCGTGGCACGGTTTCCAGGTTGTGGTTGAACACATCCGGCGGCTCGGCAGCGGTGATTTCCAGCGCTACGTCCATACGCCCACGGTAGTCGGGCACCAGGGTTTCAAGCATCACATTCGGCGACAGCTTGCGGATTTCACGAATGCAGTCGGCAAAGTGCTGGGCACCGCCGTCGCGCAAGTCGTCACGGTCTACCGAGGTGATTACCACGTACTTGAGGCGCAGGTCGGCGATGGCGATGGCCAGGCTTTCCGGCTCGTTGACGTCCAATGGCTTCGGCCGGCCATGACCGACGTCGCAGAACGGGCAACGACGGGTGCAGATGTCACCCATGATCATGAAGGTGGCGGTGCCGCCGGAGAAGCACTCGCCCAGGTTCGGGCAGGAGGCCTCTTCGCACACGCTGTGCAGCTTGTGTTTGCGCAGCAGGGACTTGATACGGTCGACTTCCGGCGAAACCGGGATGCGTACGCGAATCCAGTCAGGCTTCTTCGGCAGTTCGGTGGTCGGAATGATCTTCACCGGGATGCGTGCAACCTTCTCGGCGCCGCGCAGCTTGACGCCGGCTTCCACCTTGGCACGCGGGGCCGGGGCCGGACGTTCGGTAACGTCCACCGTCGGGATCATGGTTTGCACTGCATCAGTAGTCATAATCAGTCGATTCCGCCCGTAAGGGTCGTCTGCTCAGCATAGTCGAGGTGTTTGACGAGCTGCGCACGCAGCCGGGCACTTACCTCGGCAAATTTAATCGGTGTGGCATGCTCGCTCAATTGGGTCATGGCCAGCCCGGCGTAACCGCACGGGTTGATCCGGCGAAACGGCGCCAGGTCCATGTCCACGTTCAGGGCCAAGCCATGAAAGGAACACCCATGACGGATACGCAACCCCAGGGAGGCGATTTTCGCGCCCGCCACGTACACTCCGGGCGCATCGGGCTTGGCCGCGGCAGTCACGCCGTAGCTGGCGAGCAGCTCGATCAGGCAAGCCTCCATGCGGGTGACCAGATCGCGCACGCCGAAACCCAGCTTGCGTACATCCAGCAACAGGTAAGCCACCAGTTGACCAGGCCCATGGTAAGTCACTTGGCCACCTCGGTCGACCTGCACCACCGGAATATCACCCGGCAGCAGCAGATGTTCGGCCTTGCCGGCCTGGCCCTGGGTGAACACCGGCGGGTGTTCCACCAGCCAGACTTCGTCGGGAGCCGAGGTGCCGCGCTCGTTGGTGAAGCGCTGCATGGCATGCCAGACGGGCTCGTAGTCCATCCGGCCGAGCTCGCGAAAGCCCAGGACCTGCGGCATCACAGCACCATGTGTACGAAGCCGGTGGCCCGCAGTTCGCTGTTGATGTTGTAGAGCTGGTCCTGATCCGTCGCAACGATGTGCAATTGGATCGTGGTGTACTTACCGTTGGTGCTCGAACGCTCGTCCACCCGGTTGTCGTTGATCGTCGCGTGTTTGCGCACGATCTCGAGAATTTTGTCTTTATTGCCTACACCGGTATCGCTGATCACTTTGACTGGATAATCAGTCACTGGGAATTCGATCTTTGGCGCCTTTACTTCTTTATCGGTCATGGCGTAACGGCCTCGTAAGCGTAAGCCGTGGCGACGGGCAAGGCCCCGTGTCGGATCAACACGGGGCCTTGCAGGTGCACACTATCAGTTGAACAAGCTGTAGAAGAATAGACGGATGCTATCCCACACGCGGCGGAAGATACCACCTTCGTCGACGCCATCCAGCGCGATCAAGTCGGCGCTGTGCACCACTTTATCGTCCAGCTTCACTTCGACCTTACCGATCACGTCGCCCTTGGCGATTGGCGCAACCAGATGCGGGTTCATGGTCATGCTGGCAGCGAGCTTTTTCAGCTGGCCTTTAGGCATGGTCAGGGTCAGGTCTTCAGCCAGCCCGGCCTTGACCTGCGAGGTTGCGCCTTTCCACACCGGCGCAGTCGCCAGCTCGGCACCCTTCTTGTAGAAGGTCTGGGTCTCGAAGAAACGGAAGCCGTAAGTCAGCAGTTTTTGCGTCTCGGCCGCACGGGCCTGCTCGCTGTTGGTGCCGAAGACCACGGCGATCAGGCGCTGGCCATCACGCACAGCGGACGACACCATGCAGTAGCCGGCTTCTTCGGTGTGGCCGGTTTTCAGACCATCAACGGTCTTGTCACGCCACAGCAACAGGTTGCGGTTAGGCTGCTTGATGTTGTTCCAGAAGAATTCTTTCTGGGAGTAGATCGCGTAGTGAACCGGGTCGACACGGATGATGGCGCGAGCCAGCACTGCCATGTCATGAGCCGACGAATAGTGCTCCGGATTCGGCAGACCGGTCGGGTTCATGAAGTGGCTGTTGGTCATGCCCAGATCGCCGGCGGTCTTGTTCATCAGGTCGGCGAATGCGTCTTCGCTGCCGGCGATGTGCTCGGACAGGGCGACGCTGGCGTCGTTGCCGGACTGGATGATGATGCCGTGCAACAGGTCACTCACGGTCACCTGCGAGCCAACCTTGATGAACATCCGCGAACCGCCGGTACGCCAGGCGTTTTCGCTGACGGTAACCGGGTCGTTCTCGCCGATCTGGCCGCGACGGATTTCCAGGGTCGCGATGTAAGCCGTCATCAGCTTGGTCAGGCTGGCCGGTGGCAGGCGCTGGTCACCGTTGTTCTCGACCAGCACGTTGCCGCTGGCGGCATCCATGAGGACCCAGGCCTTGGCGGCCAGTTGCGGGGAAGCCGGCACCATCTCAACCGCCCAGGCGGCCGGGGTGATGATCAGCGAAAGAAGCAGGCACGTGCGTTTGGCTAAGGTGGTGATGTTCATCCGTCTCTCGAAATTGCTTATAAAAACTTGCCCTCGCGGGCAAAACTATTCAGACAGCCCGCTTCCAGGCTGTCGCGTGTTCGGTTGCCCGCTCCCCCTTTGCCCCCGGGGTTTTATTGTTCAACGAGCCAAACAACCAGGGCTCAAACCCGCGCGCGGACCCAAGCCATCAATCCCTTACTTTTATTCTGCGGTGACCACGCTGGGTTGCCCCAGGTTGGCCAGACGCACGCTGTTCTGTACTTGCGCAACCTCGCTCGGCGAGCCGATCGGGCCCATGCGCACACGGTGCAGTGTCTGCTGGTTACGCACAATGGAGCTGATGAAAACCGGCGCCCTGACCATACCGCTGAGTTTCGACCTTAGCAGTTCCGCCGCATCCGGGTTGGCGAAAGCGCCCACTTGCAGGTACTGCCCGCCCGCCATCGAAGCGCCGGGCGCCGCATGCGGTACGACCACGGTATCCGGTGCGTGCTGCGCCGGCGGCGGCGTCCACTGTTCGATCTTGCCGGCCGAGGCAGTCACCTGCGGCTGTGGCGTCTGCGGTTCGTTGAGCATCAACGGCGCCGGCTTGCCACGCTGGGCCCAGTACTGCGCCGGGTCGATACCTTCGACTTTCACCCGCGCCGTGCCGGTTTCGGCGTAACCGAGTTTTTTCGCGGCAGCGTAGGACAGGTCGATGATCCGGTCGGAATAGAATGGCCCACGGTCATTGACCCGCAGGATCACCGTA
Organism: Pseudomonas sp. MWU13-2517; assembly: GCF_023242545.1. Taxonomy (NCBI): domain Bacteria; kingdom Pseudomonadati; phylum Pseudomonadota; class Gammaproteobacteria; order Pseudomonadales; family Pseudomonadaceae; genus Pseudomonas; species Pseudomonas sp. MWU13-2517. Next base: position 87,248 of record NZ_JALMFA010000015.1, read on the forward strand.
CGGTTGTTGTCCAGGTTGGTCACCCGCACATAGCTGGGCAGCGGCAAGGTCTTATGGGCCGCGCTCATGCCGTACAGGTCATAGACTTCGCCATTGGCCGTGTTCTGACCGTGGAACTTGGTGCCGTACCAGGACGCCGTACCGGTTTGCGAGTAGGTCTTGGAGTCCTGCAACGGGAAGTAGTTTTTACCCAGCACGGTATAGGGGTTGGCCTTGTACGGGCCGGTGTGCAGGGTTGGCGTGGCGTCCGGGATCTTCGAAACGTCGACGTCCCACCACGGCGCGCCGTCTTTGTGCGCGCGGTTGATGTCCAGGCCCGGCTGGGCGCGGACGATAGCACCACCCTTCTGCGCCGGAGCGCGACTGGTCGTGGATGAGCAACTGACAACCAGCAATGACAACGCGGCGAACGCCACCAGCTTGAGCGGTTTATTGAACGGCGGTACCCGCATTACTTGTTGCCCCGTGCTTGGACCAGCATGTCTGACAGCTGATGCACGGCCATGGCGTACATCACACTGCGGTTATAACGCGTGATTGCGTAGAAATTCTTCAGGCCCATCCAGTATTCCGGGCCATTTTCGCCTTCCAGGCGGAACGCCGTCACCGGCATATCATCGCGTGGCGCATTCTGACCCGACCAGCCCAGCGCCCGCAACTCCCCGACCGTCTTGGCGGGCTCGATGCCCTGGGTCAGGCCTTCGTCGGCGCGATCGCCGGTCACATCGGCGCGCACCACCACCGGCTCGCCGGCCACCCAGCCATGGCGCTTGAAGTAGCTGGCCACGCTGCCGATCGCGTCGTCGGGGTTGCTCCAGATATTGATGTGACCGTCGCCGTCGAAATCCACCGCATACGCACGGAAGCTGCTCGGCATGAACTGCGGCAACCCCATTGCACCGGCGTAGGAGCCCTTGAGGGTCAACGGGTCGACCTGTTCTTCGCGAGCCAGCAACAGGAATTCGCGCAATTCCTTACGGAAGAACTCGGCGCGTGGCGGGTAATCGAAGCCCAGGGTCGACAAGGCATCGATCACCCGGTAACTGCCGGTATTGCGCCCGTAAAAGGTTTCAATGCCGATGATCGCAACGATGACTTGAGCCGGCACACCGTATTCCTGCTCGGCACGGGCCAGCACGGCCTCATGCTGACGCCAGAAGTCCACACCACGAGCCACGCGGGCATCGGTGAGGAACATGGGACGATATTCCTTCCACTGCTTCACGCGTTCGGCGGGGCGCGAGATCGCGTCGAGGATCGCCTGCTTGCGCTGGGCCTCGCGAAACACGCCCATCAGCTGTTCGCCGGCGAAACCGTAGTCGCGGGTCATTTCACCGACAAATTCGGCGACCTGGGGTGAACCATCGTAGTCACCGGCCAGCGCCTCCTGCGTCGCGCCCAGCAGCCCAATCAGGCCCATCCAGGACGCGTGCCGAGTCGCCCAGCCGCGCATTACTTGCATTGACATCTTCACCTTATTCAAACCTGTGCGATCCACTTGCGATGCGTGTGAATCGACATCAAAACCCCAAACGCTGACAGCAATGTCACCAGCGAAGTTCCGCCGTAGCTAATGAATGGCAACGGCACCCCAACCACCGGCAGCAGGCCACTGACCATACCGATGTTGACAAAAACGTAAACAAAAAAAGTCATGGTCAGGCTGCCGGCCAGCAACTTGCCGAACAGCGTCTGCGCCTGGGCGGTAATCACCAGCCCGCGACCGATCAACAGCAAATAGATCAGCAACAGCGCGCAAATGCCCACCAGGCCGAACTCTTCGCCCATCACCGCAATAATGAAGTCGGTATGGCTTTCCGGCAAAAAGTCCAGGTGCGACTGGGTGCCCAGTAACCAACCCTTGCCAAATACTCCACCTGAGCCAATGGCCGCCTTGGACTGGATAATGTTCCAGCCAGTGCCCAACGGGTCGCTCTCCGGATCGAGGAACGTCAGGATCCGCTGCTTCTGGTAGTCGTGCATAAAGAAGAACCACATGGCCACGGCCACTGGGATGGCGGCGGCCAGTACGCTGAGAATCCAGCGCCAGCGCAGCCCACCCATGAACAGCACGAACGCACCGCCCGCGAGAATCAGCAGCGAGGTGCCCAGGTCAGGCTGGCGCACGATCAGGATAAACGGTACGCCGATCAGGATCAGACTGATGCCCACATGCTTGAGCTGCGGCGGCAAGGTGCGCTTGGACAGATACCAGGCGATGGTCGCCGGCATCAGGATCTTCATGAATTCCGACGGCTGGAAGCGAATCACCCCCGGAACGTTGATCCAGCGGGTCGCCCCCATGGCGTTGTGCCCCATCACATCCACCACCACCAGCAGCAACACACCGGCCACGTAGCCCAGCGGCACCCAACGCGCCATGAAGCGAGGCTCCAGTTGGGCAATCACCACCATCGACAACAGGCCCAGGCCGAATGAGGACGCTTGTTTGATCAGCAAATCCCAGTTCTTGCCGCTGGCCGAATACAGCACGAACAGGCTGCCGGCCGCCAGGGTCAGCAGCAGGATCAACAAAGGCCCATCGATGTGCATGCGCTGCAGCAACGTCGCACGGCGACGCATCACATCTTCACTGGAGAGGATGCGGTCAAAATTACTCTTCACGGGCCGTAACCTCGGGACTTGAAGGGGGGCCACCATATTCGGGCTTGAGCCTGCCATCGTCGGCCAACAACCAGGCGTCCATCACTTGGCGCACCACAGGCGCGGCAACGCCGGAGCCGGACTCACCGTTTTCGACCATCACGGCCACCACGATTTTCGGGTCGTCCGCCGGGGCGAAACCGACAAACAACGCGTGGTCACGGTGGCGTTCCTGGACCTTGGTGCGGTCGTATTTCTCGCCCTGCTTGATTGCCACCACCTGGGCCGTACCGCTTTTGCCGGCGATGCGGTATTGCGAGCCTACTGCCGCCTTGCGCGCGGTACCGCGGGCGCCGTGCATCACCTGCTGCATGCCGTGGTTGACCTTGGTCCAGTCGGAGGGGTCGCGCAGCACGATATCGGGGATCGGGTTTTCATCCACTGGCTTTTCGCCTTCGATGGTCCTGGCCAGGTGCGGGCGGTTCCAGATGCCTTTGTTGGCCACCAGCGCCGTAGCCTGGGCCAGTTGCAATGGCGTAGCCTGCATATAACCCTGGCCGATGCCGAGGATCAGGGTTTCGCCCGGGAACCAGGCCTGGCGACGGGTCGCCCGCTTCCATTCCCGCGACGGCATCAGGCCGGGAGACTCTTCGAACATGTCCAGGGAGACTTTCTGGCCAAGGCCGAACTTGCTCATGTAGGCGGACAAGCGATCGATCCCCAGCTTGTGGGCCAGGTCGTAAAAATAAGTGTCGTTGGAACGCATGATCGCAGTGTCCAAATCGACATAGCCGTCCCCGGTGCGGTTCCAGTTACGGTATTTGTGATCGTAGTTGGGCAGCATGTAGTAGCCGGGGTCGTACACACGGCTAGACGCCGTCACCACACCGGCGTCCAGGCCGGCAATCGCCACTGCCGGCTTGATCGTCGAACCCGGCGGATACAGGCCGCGGAGCACGCGGTTGAACAGCGGCCGGTCGATGGAGTCCCGCAACTCGGCGTAGGCTTTGAAGCTGATACCGGTAACAAACAGGTTGGGGTCAAAGCTTGGCTGACTGACCATCGCCAGTACTTCGCCAGTCTTCGGGTCCAGCGCGACCACGGCGCCACGACGGCCACCCAGCGCCATCTCTGCCGCTTCCTGCAGCTTGATATCCAGGCTCAACACAATGTCTTTGCCCGGCACCGGATCGGTACGCTTGAGCACACGCAGCACGCGGCCTCGGGCGTTGGTCTCGACTTCCTCGTAACCCACCTGGCCGTGCAACTCAGGCTCGTAGAAACGCTCGATGCCGGTTTTGCCGATATGGTGAGTGCCGCTGTAATTGACCGGGTCGAGGGTTTTCAGCTCTTTCTCGTTGATCCGTCCCATATAGCCGACGGAGTGGGCAAAGTGCGGCCCTTGCGGGTAATGCCGCACCAACTGCGCCACCACTTCCACACCGGGCAGGCGGAACTGGTTCACCGCGATCCGTGCGATCTGCTCTTCGGTCAGCTCAAACAGGATCGGCACCGGTTCGAATGGTCGGCGCCCCTGTTTCATGCGCTTCTCGAAAATCACCCGGTCTTCCGGCGTCAGTTGCAGCACCTCGACGATCACATCGAGGATTTGCTGCCAGTCGCCGGAACGTTCGCGGGTCATGCTCAGGCTGAAGCTGGGCCGGTTATCTGCCACCACCACGCCATTACGGTCGAAAATCAGGCCACGGGTCGGCGGGATCGGCTGCACATGCACCCGGTTGTTCTCCGACAACGTGGAGTGATAGTCGTACTGGATCACCTGCAGGAAATACAGGCGCGCGATCAGCACACCCAGCAGGGTCACCACCAGAATCGCACCAAACACCACTCGCGCGCGTACCAGACGTGCGTCTTTCTCGTGGTCCTTGATGCGGATCGGCTGAGTCATCGGGAGGGGCGCAGATTATTTGTGGTAAGGGTGCCCGGACAGAACTGTCCAGGCGCGATACAGCTGTTCACCGATCAGAATCCTTACCAACGGGTGCGGCAACGTCAACGCCGACAGCGACCAGCGCTGATCGGCCCGCGCACAGACTTCCGGAGCCAGCCCTTCGGGACCGCCGACCATGAAGTTGACGGTGCGCGAGTCCAGGCGCCAGCGATCCAGCTCCACCGCCAACTGCTCGGTGCTCCAGGGTTTGCCGTGCACTTCGAGGGTGACGATGCGCTCGTTGGGGCCGACCTTGGCCAACATGGCTTCGCCTTCCTGACGGATAAAGCGAGCCACGTCGGCATTTTTGCCCCGGGTGTTGAGCGGTATTTCCACCAGTTCCAGCGACAGCTCAGCAGGCAGACGCTTGGCATACTCGTGCCAGCCTTCTTCCACCCACTTGGGCATGCGTGAACCGACAGCGATCAGACGCAGGCGCACAGCCGTTCCTTATTCCTGGTCTTTGTTGAGCTTGTCGAAGTGTGCGTGGCCCACTTCCGGGCTGTGGTGCTTGCCATCGACGGCGCGGCTTTGCTCGGCACCTTTCCACAGACGCTCCAGGTCGTAGAACTGGCGGGCGTTGCTGGTCATCATGTGCACGATCACGGTGTCCAGGTCAGCCAGCACCCAGTCACTGTCGCCCTTGCCTTCTTCACCCAGCGGCTTCACGCCCTGGGCTTTGACGGCTTCGCGTACCTTGTCCAGCATCGCGCCGATCTGGCGGTTGGAAGTACCGGTGGCGATGATCATGAAGTCGGTGATGCTTTGCTTGTCGCGTACGTCCAGCACCTGGATATCCTGGGCTTTCACGTCTTCCAGGGCGGCCACGGCCAGCGCTACCAGCGCTTCGCCTTCAGGAATCGGGCCTACCTGGGCCTCTTCCGGCAGCGGGGCGCTCTTGAAGGTGCCTTTGCGCTTAACTTTGCTTACGTCTTTGTTCGTCATATAAAACTCGTTTTGCTCGTATGTTCGGGCGCTTGCTGCACGACTGTTCGTACGTTCAAGCGCGCCTTTTCAGTTCGACGCACGGTAAAGCCCGTGCGCATCGATGTAGGCCAGGACCGCGTCAGGCACCAGGAAACGTACCGACTTCCCGCTGGCCAGCAGTTGACGGATCTGGGTGGCGGACACCGCAAGCGGGGTCTGCCAGACGAATGCAATATTCCCGTTCGGCCCGGTCAGGGCCGAGGGGTCACTTACCGACCGCGCGGCCAGCAGGTTGCGCAAGGCATCCGGCGGTTCGCTGTCGGCATCCGGGCGTTGCAAAACCAGGATGTGGCAATGCTGGAGGAGTTCCTCCCAGCGATGCCAAGAGGGCAGGCCGCAAAATGCGTCCCAGCCCAAAAGCAGAAACAACTGGTCATCTGCGGCCAACTCGGCGCGCATCAACTCCAGAGTGTCCACAGTGTAGGACGGTTTATCGCGCTTGAGCTCGCGGTCGTCCATCACCAGAGGCGCAATGCCATCCACCGCCAGGCGCACCATTTCCAGGCGCTGCTGCGGTGACACCTGCGGCGTATCGCGATGAGGCGGCCGTGCGTTGGGCATCATGCGCAGCTCATCCAGCGCGAGGGCATCCGCCACTTCCAGGGCACTGCGCAAATGGCCGATGTGCACGGGGTCGAAGGTGCCGCCGAGCAGCCCGATGCGTTTAGCCATCAAGTGCGCACATGACCGTCACCAAACACCACGTACTTCTCACTGGTCAAGCCTTCCAGCCCGACCGGGCCGCGTGCATGGAGCTTGTCGGTGGAAATACCGATCTCCGCCCCCAGGCCATACTCGAAACCGTCGGCAAAACGCGTCGAGGCGTTGATCATCACTGAAGCGGAATCCACTTCGTTGAGGAAACGCCGGGCATCGCTGAAATGCTCGGAAACAATGGCGTCGGTGTGCTTGGAGCCGTAGGTGTTGATGTGTTCGATGGCCTCGTCCAGGTCGTCGACCAGCTTGATCGACAGGATCGGCGCAGTGTATTCGGTGTACCAGTCCAGCTCGGTGGCTTCGATCACGTCCGCGCCCAGCAGCGCACGGGTGCGTTCGCAACCGCGCAGTTCCACGCCCTTGTCGCGGTAGATGGCCGCCAGCGGTGGCAACACACGCTCGGCAATGCCTGCGTGTACGAGCAGGGTTTCCATGGTGTTGCACGGCGCGTAGCGATGAGTCTTGGCGTTGTCGGCAATGCGGATGGCCTTGTCGATATCGGCAGCGATGTCGATATAAACGTGGCACACGCCGTCCAGGTGCTTGATCACCGGCACCTTGGCATCACGGCTGACACGCTCGATCAGGCTCTTGCCACCGCGCGGCACGATCACGTCGACGAATTCCGGCATGGTGATCAGCGCACCAACGGCAGCGCGGTCGGTGGTTTCCACCACTTGCACCACTTCGGCCGGCAACTCGGCCACTGCCAGGCCTTGCTGAATGCAAGCGGCGATGGCGCGGTTGGAATTGATTGCCTCGGAACCGCCACGCAGGATGGTGGCATTGCCGGACTTGAGGCACAGGCTCGCGGCGTCGATGGTCACGTTCGGGCGCGACTCATAAATGATGCCGATCACGCCCAATGGCACACGCATCTTGCCCACCTGGATGCCGGACGGCAGGTAACGCATATCGCGGATTTCACCGATGGGGTCAGGCAGCTTGGCCACCTGACGCAGGCCTTCGATCATGTCGTCGATACGCGCCGGGGTCAGCGCCAGGCGGTCCAGCAGGGCCGGCTCCAGGCCATTGGCGCGGCCGTTGGCCAGGTCCAGCTCGTTGGCGACGGCAAGCTCGGAGCGCGAGGCATCCAGAGCATCGGCGGCGGCCAACAGGGCGCGATTCTTCTGCGCGGTGCTCGCACGGGCGATCAATCGCGAGGCCTGACGGGCAGCGCGACCCAGGCGGGTCATGTAGTCAAGAACGGACTCAGTCATGGTCAGGGAGTCTTGGCAGGGAGGAAAGCGGCAGATTATAGCTGTGACGCCGCCCGACTGACAGCGGTGAGGGGCGGATGGTCGAAATGAACTGTAAAAATCTGGGGTTCAGCGGTAATTAAGGCAGGAGTTGTTATGATTCCGTCACATTTAGCCGTATCAACCTCTTACTGCCATGTCTATTTTTTTACCTGAACGCCCCTCAAGTGCCCTGCCCGATGGCTTCTTCGACCGCGACGCGCAACTGCTTGCACGAGATTTACTCGGAAAAGTCATACGTCATCGCGTCGGCGATCTCTGGCTTTCAGCGCGAATTATTGAAACCGAAGCCTATTACGTGGCCGAAAAGGGCAGCCACGCGTCACTCGGCTACACAGAAAAGCGTAAGGCTTTGTTTCTGGATGGTGGCCATATCTATATGTACTACGCCCGTGGTGGCGACTCGCTCAACTTCAGCGCCAAGGGCCCGGGCAATGCCGTACTGATCAAGTCCGCCTATCCGTGGGTAGACGACGTGTCCGGCCCGGCGAGTCTGGCGCAGATGCTCATGAACAATCCGGACGCCAACGGCAACCCGCGCCCATCGCAGAAGCTGTGCGCCGGCCAGACCCTGCTGTGCAAAGCCTTGGGCCTGAAAGTGCCGATGTGGGATGCCAAACGTTTCGACCACGCGTCGCTCTATGTGGAAGACGTAGGCCAGACGCCGACGCGCATCATCCAGACCACCCGCCTGGGTATCCCCAGCGGACGCGATGAACACCTGATGTACCGCTTTGTCGATGCCGACTACGCGCCTTATTGCACGCGGAACCCCTTGCGCCGAGGCCAGGTCGAAGGCCGCGATTATTTTTTGTTGTGAGCACGGTCGCCGCAACACAGGGAAACCCACAGTTTGAATTTTAGTGGTGCTGATTACGCATTAGCATGAGAGAGGGTGAGGATTTATGAGCCAATGGCTCGATAGCATTACCGGCTGGCTGACCCTGAACCCCGAATGGCTGGCAGTGGCGGTATTTATCGTCGCCTGCGTGGAGTGCCTGGCCATTGCCGGGCTGATCGTACCGGGCACCGTGTTGCTGTTTGCGATTGCCGCGCTGGCCGGCAGCGGCGCACTGTCCTTGAGTGAAACCCTCCTGCTGGGCTTCCTCGGCGGCTTATTGGGTGACGGGGTTTCCTACTATCTGGGGCGACACTTCCATCAGAATATTCGGCGCCTGCCCGGCCTGCGTCACCATCCGGAATGGATGAACGGTGCAGAAACCTACTTCCATAAGTACGGCATTGCCAGCCTGCTGGTAGGACGTTTCATTGGTCCATTGCGCCCCATGCTGCCCATGGTGGCCGGTATGTGCGACATGCCCTTCCCACGGTTCGCCGCCGTGAGCATTGTGGCGGCGGCGGGCTGGTCGGTGGTTTACCTGTTGCCGGGCTGGGCGACCGGCGCAGCGTTCCGCCTGCCGCTGCCTGAAGGTTTCTGGCCGCAGGCCGGGGTTGTCGCAGCCTGCCTCGCGGTATTGCTGGGGGTGAGCTTGAATTGCAGCCTGCGCGGCCATCGCCGTGCCACCCTCTGGATAGGCTGCGCCAGCCTGACGCTGTTGGTCGCACTGTTTATCGGCTACCCGCACCTCGCCGCATTCGATCAGGGCTTGAGTGCACTGGTGCAGGAGCACCGCAGCCCGTGGCTGGACGAGGCCATGGTGATGGTCACCCAACTGGGTGAGTTCAAGAAGATGTTCTTTGCCAGCGCGGTGTTCACCGCCTTGCTGCTACTGGCGCGGCAATGGCGCCATGCCATATTTGTCGGCGTTACATTGGCGGGGGCAGCGGTGATCAACACCGGCACCAAGTTGTTTTTCGCCCGTGGCCGCCCGGAAATCCTGACCGACCCGCTGACCAGTTTCAGCATGCCCAGCGGGCACGCCTCAGGTTCATTTGCGTTCTTCCTGGCCCTCGCCGTGCTGGCCGGTCGCGGCCAACCCACACGCCTGCGCATGACCTGGCTGCTGCTGGGCTGCATTCCCGCCGCTTTCATTGCTCTGTCACGGGTTTACCTGGGCGCTCATTGGCCAACGGACATTCTGGCCGGCACGCTGCTGGCGATGAGTGTTTGTGCCTTCAGCCTGACCGCCAGCCAATACCGCAGCCCGCTGCCACCCATGCCGCAAAAAACCTGGTGGTTGCTGTTGCCGGCCATCGTGGCGGTACTGAGTGTCATCGCGTTTACCGGTACCTCTAACGCCCTGCTGCGTTACGCCTACTGAGCGAAAAGTTCGCCCTGCAACTCGTCGAGCAACATCTGGATGGCATCCAGGCGTTGTTGCGGATCGTCGAGTTGCAGCAGGTCGACCTTATCCGCCTCGGTGAACGGCAGCAGGTAGGCCAGTTGATTGCCCAGGGCCTGCTGGCCGTCGGCGTGGGTGCCCATGTCCAGCGAAGCGACCATCGGGTGTTCGGCCAAGGCATACAACAGCGCCAGCAGGTCTGCGTCCTCTTCTTCCAGCGCCTGGTCCGGCAGTTCTTCCAACCATTGCACGTCGGCCACCAGCAACTGGTCCTTCTGCACACCGGCATCCCGCACGCGAAAACGCCGCCCGCCTTCGACACGAATGCCCAGCAGGCCGTTGTCCTGCTGCTTGAAGTCACGGATCAACGCTTCACAGCCGATCAACGCGTAACCGTCGGGAGCCAGGCCCACCTCCTTACCGTCGAGGATGCACACCACACCGAAGCTTTCGCCCTTTTTCATGCAGCGGCTGATCATGTCCAGGTAGCGCGCCTCGAACAGCTGCAGATCGAGGGTACAGCCAGGGAACAGCACGGTATTGAGCGGGAACAGCGCCAGACTCATAAAGGTTTCCTTAACCCTGGTTTAAACAATTACCGACACGGCCAACGGCAGGAACACTGCCGTGGCCACGCCCATCAGACTCATGGCCAGCGCTGCAAAGGCGCCGCACTCTTCGCTTTCCTGCAAGGCCACCGAAGTGCCCACCGCGTGGGCGGTCATGCCCAGCGCCATGCCGCGCGCTTCAGGGCTGTGTACGCCCAGGGCCGAAAGATACGCCGGGCCGATCATCGCGCCGACCACCCCGGTGATCAGCACAAACACCGCCGCCAATGCGGCCACGCCGCCGATCTGCTCGGCCACCAGCATGGCGATCGGCGAAGTCACCGACTTGGGAGCCATGGTCATCAGCATCATGTGCTCGGCACCAAACCACCAGCCCAGCCATACACACAAGCCGGTGGCCAACACCCCGCCTATCACCAGCGTAGTAAAAATCGGCCAGAACAATTGGCGAATCCGTCGCAAGTTCAGATAAAGCGGCACGGCCAGAGCAACGGTCGCGGGGCCGAGCAGGATGCCCATGATCTCGGTGCTCTTGCGGTACTCGGTGTAGCTCAGGCCGCAGGTGAGCAGCACAGCGACCACCAGCAGCATGGAGACGAGCACAGGTTGCAGGAAGATCCAGCGGGTTTTCTCGAAACCCGCCAACACCAGTTGATAGGCGCCCAGGGTGATACCGATACCGAACAGCGGATGATGAATCACCGCCGTCCACGCGCCCAGCCAGTCGAGGGTCATTGGTCCTTCTCCTTGCGCTTGACCAACTGCTGCATCAGCACGCCGACAAAGCCCATGGCAATCACCAACGACACCACCAGCGCGCCGACAATGGCCCAGAAGTCGGCGGCAATGTCCTTGGCGTATACCATCACGCCCACCGCCGGCGGTACCAGCAGCAGCGGCAAGTAACGCAGCAGGCTGCCGGCCGCCAGGCTCAGGGGCTCGCCGACTTCACCGCGCCAGATCAGGAACCCCAGCATCAGCAACAAGCCAATGATCGGTCCCGGCAGCACCGGCAATAGCAAATGGTTGATCGCCGTACCGATCAATTGAAATAGCACCAGCCAGGTCAGGCCACGTAACAGCATCCGCTCTCTCCCCCCTCAAAGCCCGTGCGCATTATAAGCATGCCCGCCCTATGCTCCGGCATTCGCCAAAGGCATGGTGGGTTGACCGGGCTGATTGCCCATGATGATCTACCATGGATCTCGCAGACCTATAAAACCGATGAACCAAGGAGAGTCGCAATGCCCTATGTACCTGTAGCGCAGCTCAAAGATTATGTCGGCAAGGAACTGGGACGTTCCGAATGGCTCACCATCGACCAGGCGCGTATCAACCTGTTCGCCGAAGCCACCGGCGATCATCAGTTCATCCACGTTGATCCGGTCAAGGCCGCCCAGACGCCGTTCGGCAGCACCATCGCCCACGGGTTCCTGTCGTTGTCGCTGATGCCCAAGCTGATGGAAGACATCCTGATCATGCCCGAGGGCCTGAAGATGGCGGTCAACTATGGCCTGGACAGCGTGCGCTTCATCCAGCCGGTGAAAGTGAACTCCAACGTGCGTCTGAACGTTACCCTCACCGACGTCCACGAGAAAAAACCTGGCCAATGGCTATTTAAAGCCACCGCCACCCTGGAAATCGAAGGCCAGGAAAAGCCCGCTTACATTGCCGAGTCGTTGTCACTCTGCTTCGTGTAAGGCCGAGCCTGTGGTGAGGCGATAAACCTTGCCACAGTGTATGTAAATTTATGTATGAATCTCGCAGCTGCGGCATACTCGGCGCTCAATTATCCGGATCCCGCTATGCGCCCACTCGCTCCCCTTGCCCTTGCCCTGTTGCTCACCGCTTGCGGAGACGGCGAATCGCTGTTGCCGCCCGATGCGCGCCTGCCTGATGGCGGCCGCTATCGTGGCGATGTGGTCAACGGCCTGTTGCAAGGCCAGGGCCGTGTGGACTACCCCAACGGCAGTTGGTACGCCGGGCATTTCGACAAGGGCCAGTGGCACGGCCAGGGCGAATGGCATGGCAGCAACGGCGAGGTCTATAAAGGCGAGTTCAAGCAGGGCTTGTTCGACGGCCAGGGCAGCCTGACCACCCCGGGCAGCAGCTACGTCGGCGGTTTCAAAAACGGTCGGCGCAACGGCGAGGGCACCCTCAAAGAAGGGCAGATGACCTATCGCGGCGAGTTCCTGAACGACCAGTACTCCGGCCTCGGTCGTCTGGAACTCGCCGACGGCAGCCAGTACCAGGGCCAGTTCGCCCACGGCAAACCCAATGGCGAAGGCCAGCGCAACGACGACAGCGGCAACCAGTTCAGCGGCCACTTCGTCGATGGTCAGCTCGAGGGTAATGGCACCTTCAACAGCGCCGACGGCGATATCTACATCGGCCAGTTCAAGCAGAACCAGCTCAACGGCAAAGGCCGCTATGAAAACGCCGACGGCGACGTGTGGATCGGCCAGTTCAAGGAAGGCGCCCTCAGCGGCAAGGGCGAGCTGATCGGCGTCGACGGCAGTCACTACGTGGGCCAGTTCAGCGAATGGCGCTTTACCGGCGAGGGTCGCCTGAACCTTACCGATGGCAGCTTCTATATCGGCGGTTTCGATAGCGACAACTATCAAGGCAAAGGTACCCTCGTGCTCACCGACGGCACCGTACAGGCCGGCACCTGGGTCAACGGCATGCGCGTACGCGATGCTGACGGCAAGCTGCTGCCCGACCCGTTGGAAATCGGCGTGCTGGCCCAGGGCCGTTTGCTCGATGCGGCCCTCGCGGCGGTGCCGCCCTCCACGCCCGCCGTCGAGCTCTATACATTGGCCATAGCCGGCGACGGCAAGCAAAGCGTGTTCCTGCGTGAAGCCGACTACGTCAGCAACATGCTCGCCAGCCGCTTCGGTGCACGGGGCCAGATTCGCCTGGTCAACCACCGCGACCATATCACCGACCGCCCGCTGGCCACTCGCGAGAGCCTGCGCCGCGCCGTGCAAACCCTGGCCGAGCGCACCGGGCCGGAAGACCTGGTGTTTATTTACATGACCAGCCACGGCACCCACGAGCACGAGTTCGTGCTGGACCAGCCGCGCATGGAACTGGCCGACCTGCCCGCCGACGAGTTGGCCGCCGTGCTCGAACCGCTGAAAAACCGTGACAAGATCGTCGTGATCTCCGCCTGCTACTCCGGTGGCTTCATCCCGGCACTCAAGGATGAACGCACCTTGATCATGACCGCTTCCCGCGCTGATCGCGTGTCCTTCGGCTGCTCCGAGGAAGCAGATTTCACCTACTTTGGCGATGCCCTTTTCGCACAGGCTTTCAACCAGACAGACGATTTACAGCAAGCGTTCAAGCTGGCACAACTGCACGTGTCCGAGCGCGAACAAGCCGACAACTTCGAAGCCTCGGAACCACAGATATGGGCCCCCAAAGGCGTGGTCGCCCATTGGCAACTCTTACGTAAACAGCAGGCACGAAAGGCGCTCGAAAGCGTCTCAATGAATAGCAAGGAAGCCAAAGGCAACTAAGCTGTAACGTGTAACAAGGGGGAAACACCATGTACCTGACACCTCAACATATCCTGTTGGCCGGGGCTTCCGGGCTGACCGGCGAGCACCTGCTCGACCGCTTGCTCAACGAACCCACGGTGACCCGCGTACTGGCGCCGAGCCGCAAACCCCTGGCTGAACACCCGCGCCTGGAGAACCCGGTGGGTGACCCCGCCGTGTTCCTGCCGCAACTGAGCGGCCAGGTGGATATCGCCTTCTGCTGCCTGGGCACCACCATCAAGCAAGCGGGCTCGGAAGCTGCCTTTCGCGCCGTTGACCTGGATATGGTGGTGGCCTTTGCCAAACGCGCACGGGAAATGGGCGCGCGCCATTTGATCGTGATCAGCGCCATTGGCGCCGACCCGAAATCCTCGATTTTCTATAACCGGGTCAAAGGAGAAATGGAGCAGGCATTGAAGGCGCAAGACTGGCCGCAATTGACCATCGTGCGGCCCTCGCTGTTGCTGGGGGAGCGCCTGGAGCCGCGACTGGCCGAACAGTTGGCCGGGCCGTTGTCGCGATTGATCCCAGGCAAATATCGCGGCATCGAAGTCTGTGAACTGGCCCGCGCCATGTGGCGCCTGGCGCTGGAAGAGCAGGATGGGGTGCGGGTGGTGGAGTCGGATGAGCTGCGCAAGCTCGGCAAGTAACTCAATCAAAAGCCCTGGCTAAGGTTCAAATGACGAAGGGACGTGCTCCCTCCCGCATTGCCCTGTGTTGCCCTGAAGCCCCAGCCTAGAGACCACCTGTTGCGTTGAACCCGACGCCCAGCACCGTCAACACCGACAGCGGTAACAACAACGTATCCAGGACCGCGCTCGCCGGCAGATCCACGCCAGGATAAGTCGGCGCCTCGGCGCCAAACCTGTCCTTGGCGCAGCAGCCGCCGTTCATTGCATACAGGTCCAACCGCGTGCCGGCATACACCACCGGCGCCCCCGGTTGCGCCGCATCCAGCGTACGTGCGGTAGCGCAGCCCGTCAGCTGCAGCGCCAGCAGCACCAGCAGCGCCTTATTCATCACTGCTCAAATGGTGTTCACCCCAACGAGGCAGCATGTCCTGGGGAATATTCAGCAGGTTGAGAATGCGCGCCACCACGAAATCCACCAGGTCATCGATGGTTTGCGGCTGATGATAGAAGCCCGGCGATGCTGGCAAGATGGTCACGCCCATGTTCGACAACTTCAGCATGTGCTCCAAGTGAATGCTCGAATACGGCGCTTCGCGCGGCACCAGGATCAACTGGCGACGCTCCTTCAGCGTCACATCAGCCGCCCGCTCGATCAGGTTGTTACACGCCCCCGTCGCAATCGCCGACAGCGTACCGGTGGAACATGGCACCACCACCATGGCTGCCGGCGCGCCGGAGCCAGAGGCTACCGGAGACATCCAGTCCTCTTTACCGTACACCTTGATCTGCCCGGCGGCCGCACCGGTGTATTCGGTGAGGAACGCCTGCATTGTCTGCACCTTGGCCGGCAGCGCGACATCGGTCTCGGTCGCCATCACCAACTGCGCGGCCTTGGAGATCAGGAAATGCACCTCACGGTCTTCACGTACCAGGCAGTCGAGCAGGCGCAGCCCATAGGGCGCGCCGGAAGCGCCGGTCATCGCCAGAGTAACGCGCTCGGGGCCGCTCATTTCAGCGCCTCGGCCAATTTGCCGTGCAGGCCGCCAAAACCGCCGTTGCTCATCACCACGACATGGGTGCCAGGCGTGACCAACTGCTTGACGTGTTCGATGATGCCCTCGATCGAGTCGCACACCTTCGACGGCACGGTGCACAGCGCGGCGATAGCCGGCAGATCCCACCCAAGGTTGGCCGGCGCATACCAGACCACTTGATCGGCGTCGTTGACGCTTTCCGGCAAGCCATCACGGTGTGCACCGAGCTTCATGGAGTTGGAGCGCGGCTCGACAATGGCGATGATCGGCGCGTCGCCAACGCGTTTGCGCAGGCCATCCAAAGTGGTGGCAATCGCCGTCGGGTGGTGGGCGAAGTCGTCGTAGATAGTGACCCCGTTCACCTCGGCGACCTTTTCCATACGGCGCTTGACGCTCTTGAAAGCACTCAACGCGGCGATTCCCATGGAGGGCACCACACCCACGTGCCGTGCCGCCGCCAGCGTGACCAAGGCATTGGCAACGTTGTGCTGGCCGGTCATGCCCCAATCGACGATGCCTTGGGACTCACCTTCAAACAGTACTTCAAATCGGGAGCCATCTTCGCTCAGCAGTTTGACCTGCCACTGCCCGCCGGCGCCGGTGGTCTGCACCGGCGTCCAGCAGCCCATCTCGATCACACGCTGCAAGGCGGGCTCCGTCGTGGGGTGGATGACCAGGCCTTCACTCGGGATGGTACGCACCAAGTGATGGAATTGCCGCTCGATCGCCGCCAGGTCGGGGAAGATATCCGCGTGATCGAACTCAAGGTTGTTCAATATGGCCGTGCGCGGGCGGTAATGGACGAACTTGGAACGCTTATCGAAAAACGCACTGTCGTATTCATCCGCCTCAATGACGAAGAATGGCGTGTCGCCAAGGCGTGCCGATACCGAAAAATTCTGCGGTACCCCACCGATCAGGAAGCCCGGGCTCATGCCCGCATGCTCCAGCACCCAGGCCAGCATGCTGCTGGTGGTGGTCTTGCCGTGAGTGCCGGCAACCGCCAGCACCCAGCGGCCCTGCAACACATGGTCCGCCAGCCACTGCGGGCCGGAGACATAAGGCAAGCCTTTATTGAGCACATACTCGACCGCCGGGTTGCCACGGGTCATGGCATTGCCGATCACCACCAGGTCGGGCACCGGGTCGAATTGCGACGGGTCATAGCCTTGGGTCAGCTCGATGCCCTGGGCCTCGAGTTGCGTGCTCATGGGTGGGTAGACGTTGGCATCGGAGCCGGTGACATGATGGCCCAGCTCTTTGGCCAGAACCGCCATCGAACCCATGAATGTGCCGCAGATACCAAGAATATGAATGTGCATAGTCGACCTCGTAAAACATCGCGGCAGGTTAGCGCAGGGAGGGGCAAATGGCTAATGCCAGTCAGTTAAGGGTGAACGCTGTATGTGTGGCGAGGGAGCTTGCTCCCGTTGGGCCGCGAAGCGGCCCCGCTCTTTGTTTACAAAGCATGGGACTGCTGCGCAGTCCAACGGGAGCAAGCTCTCTCGCCACAGGTTACTTTTTAGCCTTTTTCCTTCTTAACTGACTGACATTAGGCAAATGGCACTCTTTTAACGGCATACGGCGCTCGCCCCGGCGAGCCGCCGCCCCCTCCCTCTTTAAGTCCAATGCCTGCACAGTCCGCCGGCACTCCAAACTTGCGATTTATCGTCCTTTAATACGTGCCGGAACAACGACCCAGCAAACCCCAGTTATTACACAACCTGCGCAGGCGCATGAGGTGCCTCTGCCTGCAATACATTAATTATGCGAACGATCATTTTCTGGATCGCCTCGTTTCTTTTATCCAGTACATCAAGGCGCGAGGTTATGGATGTTTCAGACGCAGGCAGTTGACGCTTATAAGGTTTGAAGATGAATTCGTTATTCTCAGCCAGCGCCACCAAGGATTTTTCGGCAGCGTCATATAACTTCTCCATATGTTCAAGACGCGCACCCGGCTCAGTTGGCCAGTTTTCCGACTTATCCAGTGCAAGCCCCTTACTTCCTTCGGCAAATGACTGGATCGTGTTAGCCGTCAATAACAGTTTCAATTCGGCGTTTTCCAGGCGCAACTCAAGATCGTCCACCACAGGCTTCGGCGCCCCGCTTACCTGGCCGGCCAGCTCTTTCGACTGTTGACTGAGCGCTGGCTGGTGCGCAGGCGGCAAAAAGGGCGTGTTCGCAGAGAACGCGCCCTTGATTTGTTCACCGCTCCAAACCGAACCTGCGTAGGTGCCAATGCTCAGGGGCGTACTCACCAAGCCATTGACCGCTGCATTGACAAAAGCGTCTCGCGTTACTGTCTTCAAGTCTGGCCCGGTCTTGAATACACCGGCCTTGACCAAGCGATCAGCCGTGATCATGTTTTGTACAACATCGCCCATCGTCTTTGGAGCGGGGTGTGAATGTGACGGAAGCTTTACGCCAGCGATGCCAGGATTCTTCATATCCAACACGATTTTCTTGAAGTTCTGATTGGCCAGCGTTCGATTCGGATCAGGCGCAACGCCGGGCAAGTTCACCCGGGGAGCAGGTATGTACTTACCTGCAATACCAGAAACAGGCATCTCAACTTTTGGCGGGCTGATTTTATGGATTGCAATTTTAATCGGGTTAAAAATAGCGGGAATTCTCATATCAATCACCTCATTGGGCCAATCATTCAGTGGCACTCAATAAGTGGATAGAAAATTTCTCCAGTTCCACACATCAACACACAGAAGCAACTGGATAATTACCCCTTCTCACGCTTCATACGCAACTCGACTCCATACTTACGTAACTTCCGATACAGGGTATTACGACTGATCCCCAACTGCTCCGCAGCACGGGTCATCTGCCAGCGCTGCTGTTCCAGGACACTGACCAACGCCAGGCGCTCGGCATCCTCCAGCCTCGAACGGGACGGTACATCAGTAACGCTTGGGCGCTGTGACGCCACACGAATCATTGCGGGCAAATCATCCACGCCGATTATTTCGTTGTCACACAGCGCGACCAACGTGCGCAACACCGTACGCAGCTGCCGCACATTACCCGGCCAGGTGTAAGCCAACAGCGCCTGGCGCGCGGCGTTGTCCAGTGACACCGGTTGTCCGCCTGCTTCCTGTGCCAGCAAAAACGCCAGCAACTGCTCTTTATCGCTGCGTTCACGCACAGGCGGCAAAGAAATTTCCAGGCCGTTCAGTCGATAGTACAAGTCCTCCCGAAAGCTGCCTTCCTGCACCCGCTCAATCAGGTTGCGGTGAGTGGCGCTGATAATCCTGACATTCACCGCCTGAGGCTCGCCGCCGAGGGGCACTACCATGCGATCTTCCAGCACCCTCAAGAGCCGCGATTGCAACGCGAGCGGCATGTCACCGATTTCATCGAGGAACAGCGTGCCACCGTCAGCCTGTTGCAACTTACCCTGCATGCCTTCCTTACGGGCGCCCGTAAAGCTGCCGGCGCGATAACCAAACAGCTCACTCTCAATCAGACTTTCCGGAATGGCGGCGCAGTTGAGGGCAATAAAAGCCTTATCGGCACGCTGACTGGCCTGGTGAACGCTCTTGGCGAACGCTTCCTTGCCGGACCCGGTCTCACCGCCGACCAGCAACGGCACGTCGCGCTCGAACACCCGCAGCGCTTTGCGAAAATCGCTTTGCAGCCCCGGATCACCCAGACAGATACCGGGCTGGCGAGGTGGCTCGGCCTTGACCGCAGGGGCGGGTATAGCGGCAGGTACGCTGCGCGACTGCCCGCGCAACACGGCGAACAGATGCCGGCCATCACGGGTACGCAACGGCCAGCTGGCCGTGGCGTTGGCGCTGGCCCGACCGAGCAGCAAATCAAGGGAGCAGTCGAAATAAGCCTCTACCGGTTGCCCCAGCAAGCCGCCGCGCCCCTGCCCCAGCAGGTTCAGGGCACTCTGGTTGACTGCACAAATACGCCCTTCCCCATCGAACGCCAGCAGCCCTTCGCTGAACAGCCCCACCGACTCGGCTTGCAGGTGAAAGCGCAACAGCCAGTGATGTTCAAAATGCCGCAGGAAATAGCAACTTTCGATCATCTTCGCCGACAGGTTCACCAGCGCCATGGTGTGGAACTGGCTCTGGCGCGACACCGCCTGCCGTGCAGATGACACATCCAGCACCGCAAGCAATTCGCCATGCGGGTCGAATACCGGGCTCGCAGAGCAGGTCAGCCCGGTGTGACGGCCGCGAAAATGTTCGTCGCGGTGAATGGTCAGGGACTGGCGCTCCACCAGGCAGGTACCGATGCCATTGGTGCCTTCACAGGCTTCACTCCAATCGGCGCCAAGCCACAGCCCGGCACGCTCGAAAATCTTGCGCTCGGACGGCGCGGTCACACAGTTGAGGATCACCCCGCGCGCGTCGGTGAGCAGCACGGCATGGCCGGCGCCCGACAGTTGCTGGTGCAGGCTGTTCATCTCGCTGCCCGCAATGTGCAGCACTTGCTGCAGGCGTTCGCGGCTTTCCAGCAGGCGGCCGTGTTCAAGCACGGTGGGGGCGATGGTCTGAGCGGGGTCGAGGTGATAATCCTCCAGGCAACGCAACCAGGAGCGGGCGATGGACGGGTCGCTGCCCGGGCCCTGGGAAAGGTCTCGCCCGCGGGTGACGGTCAAGACTTGCTGGGCATGGCGACTGAAATGATCGTTGTGCATGTTCTTATTATTCTCCCTGCGTGAGAACAGCCAGCATCCCCCAGCCATACGACCATTGCAATCCCGGGCAGACTCACCGGTCACAGGCTGTATCGTTTATGGCACACGTTGTCACCCGGGCTGTGCCACAAGCGCCACAGTAACGCCCTGCAACAAATCCCAAGCCCTTGATTTACCTGGCAAGCGCAGCAGTGGCCCGACCTTTGCTCTACGCTTTATCAAGCGCTTTGCGCTGCACTCCAATAAACATAAAAGCCAGGAGATACCCACCATGCGTTACGCACACCCCGGTACTGAAGGCGCGATCGTTTCGTTCAAGGCCAAGTACGGCAACTACATTGGTGGCGAATTCGTTGCGCCAGTCGACGGCAACTATTTCACCAACACCTCGCCGGTCAACGGCAAGCCTATCGCCGAATTCCCCCGCTCCACTGCCAAAGACATCGACAAGGCGCTGGACGCCGCCCATGCCGCCGCTGACGCCTGGGGCAAGACCTCGGCCCAGGACCGCTCGCTGGTATTGCTGAAAATCGCCGACCGCATCGAGCAGAATCTCGAACTGCTGGCCATTACCGAAACCTGGGACAACGGCAAGGCCGTGCGTGAAACGCTCAACGCCGACATCCCGCTCGCCGCCGACCACTTCCGCTACTTCGCCGGCTGCATCCGCGCCCAGGAAGGCACCAGCGCCGAAATCAACGAACTCACCGCCGCCTATCACTTCCACGAACCGCTGGGCGTGGTCGGCCAGATCATCCCGTGGAACTTCCCACTGCTGATGGCCGCGTGGAAACTCGCACCGGCTCTGGCGGCCGGTAACTGCGTGGTCCTCAAGCCCGCCGAGCAAACCCCGCTGGGCATCAACGTGCTGATGGAACTGATCGGCGACCTGCTGCCACCGGGCGTGCTCAACGTGGTACACGGCTTCGGCAAAGAAGCCGGCGAAGCCCTGGCCACCAGCAAGCGCATCGCCAAGATCGCTTTCACCGGCTCCACGCCGGTGGGCTCGCACATCATGCATGCAGCGGCCGAGAACATCATTCCGTCGACCGTTGAACTGGGCGGCAAGTCGCCGAACATCTTCTTTGCCGACATCATGAAAGCCGAGCCTTCATTTATCGAAAAAGCCGCCGAGGGCTTGGTGCTGGCGTTCTTCAACCAGGGCGAAGTGTGCACCTGCCCGTCCCGCGCCTTGGTCGAAGAGTCGATCTACGACGACTTCATGAAGGTAGTCATGAAGAAAGTCGAGCAGATCAAACGTGGCGACCCCCTGGACACCGACACCATGGTGGGCGCCCAGGCCTCGGAGCAACAGTTCGACAAGATCCTGTCCTACCTGGATATCGCCAAGGGCGAAGGTGCGCAACTGCTGACCGGCGGTAAAGTCGAGCAACTCAGCGGTGACATGGCCGGCGGCTATTACATCCAGCCGACCCTGCTTAAAGGCACCAACCAAATGCGCGTGTTCCAGGAAGAAATCTTCGGCCCGGTGGTGAGCATCACCACCTTCAAGGACGAAGCCGAAGCCCTGGCGATTGCCAACGACACCGAATTCGGCCTGGGCGCCGGTGTGTGGACCCGCGATATCAACCGCGCCTACCGCATGGGCCGAGCGATCAAGGCAGGTCGCGTATGGACCAACTGCTACCACCTGTACCCGGCGCATGCCGCATTTGGTGGCTACAAGAAATCCGGCGTGGGCCGTGAGACCCACAAGATGATGTTGGATCACTATCAGCAAACTAAAAACCTGCTGGTTAGTTACGACATCAATCCGCTCGGCTTCTTCTAACTGACAACCCGCTCCCCATTTGAAATGCACTTGAAAATGTGGGAGCGGGCTTGCTCGCGAAAGCGGCCTGACAGTCGCTTATTTATTGACTGCCCCATCGCTTTCGCGGACAACTCCGCCCTCATATGTTGATCTTCATAAGTACTTGCCAATTGCATCCGGCCCAAAGAGGCCGAATTAAAACAATAACAACGAAAGGTACTTCCCTATGCCTAGCGAACCCACAAGCTCTTCTGTCGACTTCGAAAAAGTCGACTCCCAATACTTCCAACAACGCGAACTGAAAAAAGGCGCCGCCGGTTGGGTGCTGCTGGTCGGCCTCGGCGTTGCTTATGTCATCTCCGGCGACTACGCCGGGTGGAACTTCGGCCTGGCCCAAGGTGGCTGGGGCGGCATGTTCCTCGCGACATTGCTGATGGCCACCATGTACCTGTGCATGTGTTTTTCCCTGGCCGAACTGTCATCGATGATCCCCACCGCCGGCGGCGGCTATGGTTTTGCCCGCAGCGCCTTCGGCCCCTGGGGCGGCTTTCTCACGGGTACTGCCATCCTCATTGAATATGCCATCGCCCCCGCCGCTATCGCGGTTTTTATCGGCGCTTATTGCGAGTCGCTGTTTGGTATTGGCGGCTGGACGATTTACCTGGCGTTCTACATCATCTTTATCGGCATCCACATCTTCGGCGTGGGCGAAGCCCTGAAGCTGATGTTTGTGATCACCGCCATCGCGGCCATTGCCCTGGGAGTCTTCCTGGTATCGATGGTGCCGCACTTCAACGTGGCCAACCTGCTCGATATCCCGGTGACACAGGCCAAGGGTGCGAGCACTTTCCTGCCGTTCGGCTACGTCGGTGTGTGGGCGGCGATTCCTTATGCGATCTGGTTTTTCCTTGCCGTAGAAGGCGTGCCCCTGGCCGCCGAAGAAACCAAGAACCCCAAACGCGACCTGCCGCGGGGCCTGATCGGCGCTATCGTGGTGCTCACCAGCTTTGCCTTGTTGATTCTGGTTATTGCGCCAGGCGGCGCCGGCACCTACGCGCTGATCAAATCGGGGAATCCGCTGGTTGAGGCGCTGGCGTTGTCCTACAGCGGTTCGACCTGGATGGGCGGCTTCGTCAATCTGGTTGGCCTGGCCGGGCTGATCGCCAGCTTTTTCTCGATTATCTATGCCTATTCGCGGCAAATTTTCGCCCTGTCCCGTGCGGGCTACCTGCCACGCAAACTGTCCCAGACCAACAAAAGCAAAGCGCCGGTGCTGGCCTTGGTGATCCCCGGCATCATCGGTTTCGGCCTGTCGCTGACCGGTCAGGGTGACCTGTTGATTCTGGTGGCGGTGTTTGGCGCGACCATTTCCTACGTGCTGATGATGGCCGCGCACATCACCTTGCGCATCCGCCGCCCCAAAATGGACCGCCCATACCGCACACCGGGTGGGATTTTCACCTCGGGTATCGCCCTGGTGCTGGCCTGCGTGGCCGTGGTGGCGGGCTTTCTGGTCGATCCCCGCGTGGTGATTGGCGCCGCGATCATCTATGGAGTATTAATTGCTTACTTTGCTTTCTACAGCCGGCATCACTTGGTAGCGGGCACGCCGGAAGAAGAATTCGCGGCGATCCAGGCCGCAGAAGCCGCCCTGCACTGAATGCCGTAAACCTCGGCGCGAGCGCCTTGCCCGCGCCGCCAAGGAGACACTGTATGGCAAGTTTTTCCCACGCGGTGGGTGCACAAACCTACCGCTTCGACAGCCTCAAAGACGTGATGGCCAAGGCCAGCCCTGCACGCTCCGGGGACTTTCTCGCCGGCGTGGCCGCGCAGAACGACGGTGAACGGGTGGCCGCGCAGATGGCGTTGGCAAATATCCCGCTGAAGCACTTTCTGGAAGAAGCGCTGATCCCGTATGAAAGCGATGAGGTCACCCGGCTGATCATCGACACCCATGATAAATCGGCGTTTGCCGCGGTCAGCCACCTGACTGTCGGCGGCCTGCGCGATTGGCTGCTCAGCGACGCCGCCGATGAACAATCTCTGCGCGCGCTGGCGCCAGGGCTGACACCGGAAATGGCTGCCGCCGTATCGAAGATCATGCGTGTGCAGGACTTGGTACTGGTCGCGCAGAAAATCCGTGTGGTCACTCAGTTTCGCGGCACCATGGGCCTGCGCGGGCGTTTATCCACCCGCCTGCAACCCAACCATCCCACGGATGAACCGGCGGGCATTGCCGCGAGCATCCTCGATGGCCTGCTCTATGGCAATGGCGACGCCATGATCGGCATCAACCCGGCTACCGACAGCATCGCCTCGATCTGCGCCATGCTGGAAATGCTCGACGCGATCATCCAACGCTACGAAATCCCCACCCAAGCCTGCGTGCTCACCCACGTCACTACCTCTATCGAGGCGATCAACCGTGGCGTGCCGCTGGACCTGGTGTTTCAGTCGATTGCCGGTACCGAGGCGGCCAACGCCAGTTTCGGCATCAGCCTGAGCGTGCTGCAGGAAGGTTACGAAGCCGGCCTGAGCCTGAACCGCGGCACGCTGGGCCAGAACCTGATGTATTTCGAAACCGGCCAGGGCAGCGCCTTGTCGGCCAACGCGCACTTTGGTGTAGACCAGCAAACCTGCGAAACCCGAGCCTACGCGGTGGCGCGGCACTTCAAGCCGTTTCTGGTAAATACGGTCGTAGGATTTATCGGCCCGGAGTACCTGTACAACGGCAAACAAATCATCCGCGCCGGCCTTGAAGACCACTTCTGCGGCAAATTGCTGGGCGTGCCGATGGGTTGCGACATCTGCTACACCAACCACGCCGAAGCCGACCAGGACGACATGGACACCCTGCTGACCCTGCTGGGTGTAGCCGGGATCAACTTCATCATGGGCATCCCGGGCTCCGACGACATCATGCTCAACTACCAGACCACCTCGTTTCACGATGCCTTGTACGCCCGTCAAACCCTGGGTTTGAAACCGGCACCGGAATTTGAACAGTGGCTGGCGAAGATGGGCATCTTCACGCAAGCCGACGGCAAGGTGCACTTTGGCAACAGCTTGCCGCCAGCCTTTCGCCACGCCTTGGCGCAATTGGGATGAAGGAGCCACCGATGCAACCCGTAGAATTGCCCGACAACCCGTGGCTCGAACTGCGCCGCCTCACGCCGGCGCGTATTGCGCTGGGCCGCACCGGCACCAGCATTCCCACCAGTGCGCAGCTGGATTTTCAATTCGCCCACGCCCAGGCGCGCGACGCGGTGCACTTGCCCTTCGACCATGCGGGCCTGAGCAGCCAGTTGGCCGAACGTGGCCGTGACAGCCTGTTGCTGCACAGTGCCGCCGTCGACCGTCATATGTACCTGCAACGCCCGGACCTGGGGCGACGCCTGAGTGATGAATCCGCTCAGCAGTTACGCGATTACGCAAGTGCCCGCCCCGGCGGCGTCGACCTGGCCGTGGTCGTCGCGGATGGCTTGTCGGCCCTGGCGGTGCATAAACACACGCTGCCGTTTCTTGCCCGCATGGAGGAACAGACCCACGCCGAAGGCTGGTCCTTGTCGCCCGTGATTCTGGTAGAACAGGGCCGCGTGGCGGTGGCCGACGAAATCGGCCAATTGCTCGGCGCCAGGATGGTGGTGATCCTGATCGGCGAACGACCAGGGCTGAGTTCGCCGGACAGCCTGGGGCTGTACTTCACTTACAACCCCAAGGTCGGCCTCACCGACGCTTACCGTAACTGCATTTCCAATGTACGCCTTGAGGGCCTCAGCTACGGCATGGCGGCTCATCGCCTGCTTTACTTGATGAAAGAGGCGTGTCGCCGGCAACTGTCGGGGGTCAATCTCAAGGACGAGGCGCAGGTTCAGACCATCGAGTCGGATGATCCGGACCTGATGAAAGGGAATTTCCTGCTCAGCCCACCGGATGACCGATAGCAGCACGATTGCGCTTTTTAGCGCCGTTAGGCAGCATCGAGTCACGGCCCCTTGCGTGGTCATACCCCATTTAGACGTCGAGGCCTGACATGCGGATTACTCAAGCGACCCTGGAACACCTGGACCTGCTGACACCCTTGTTCGTCAAATACCGTGAATTCTACGGCGCGTTGCCGTTCCCGGACTCGTCGCGGGCCTTCCTGGAAAAGCGCCTGCGGCGCAAGGAGTCGGTGATTTACCTGGCCCTGGCGGATGACGATGACAAGAAGCTGCTGGGGTTCTGTCAGCTGTACCCAAGCTTTTCGTCGTTGTCGCTCAAGCGCGTGTGGATTCTCAACGACATTTATGTGGCCGAAGACGCCCGCCGCCAGCTGGTGGCAGACAACTTGATGCGCACGGCGAAGAAGATGGCCAAGGAAACCCATGCGGTACGGCTGCGGGTGTCCACCAGCAGTGACAATGAGGTGGCGCAGAAGACCTATGAGTCGATCGGGTTTCGTGAAGACACCGAGTTCAAGAGCTATGTGCTGCCGATCAGTGAAGACTGACGTCGAGATGTCAAAATCAGCTGTAGCAGGGGGCTTGCCCCGATTGCGGCAGGTCAGTCAATGGAAACGCCAACTGACACTGCGCAATCGGAGCAACCCCGTCCCACCTTCAGATCGATGTATATCCTGGATAACCGCGACATCCCCCGCTACAAAACCAACACGCTTTTCACTTGCCGATCCGTATAATGCGGGCCTCTTTCGGTTGTAAGAATCACGACACAAGCTTGTAGCCTAACTTAACCGTAGCCCCCCGCACTGGCCTGCTGAGCCGGGCCATTCACACAGGTGCCATTCATGGATTTCAACCCGCTCGACCTTATCCTGCATCTCGACGTATACCTCGACATGCTGGTGAAAAACTACGGTGTGTGGATCTACGCCATTTTGTTCCTGGTTATTTTTTGTGAAACCGGCCTGGTGGTCATGCCGTTCCTGCCGGGTGATTCGTTGCTGTTCATCGCCGGCGCCGTCGCCGCAGGTGGCGGTATGGACCCGGTATTGCTGGCGGGCCTGTTGATGTTGGCGGCGATCCTCGGGGACAGCACCAACTATGTGATCGGACGAACGGCCGGAGAACGCCTGTTCAGTAACCCGAACTCAAAAATCTTCCGTCGCGACTACCTGCAGAAGACCCACGACTTCTACGACAAGCACGGCGGCAAAACCGTGACCCTGGCGCGTTTCCTGCCAATCCTGCGGACCTTTGCGCCGTTCGTCGCCGGTATCGCCAAAATGCCCTACCCGCGCTTCTTCGGGTTCAGCGTATTCGGCACCGTGATCTGGGTCGGTGGCCTGGTGACCCTGGGTTACTTCTTCGGCAACGTGCCATTTATCAAGAAAAACCTGTCGTTGCTGGTGGTGTTCATCATTCTGCTGTCCCTCGTGCCGATGATCATCGGTGTGATCCGCAGCCGCTTCGGCAACACCTCTTCCGAAGCCAAGCCGTAATCACCGATGTGGTCCCTCAGCGCCTGGCGTCGCCGGCGCCTGCTGGCCAAGCACCCGATTGCCGATGACACCTGGCAACGGGTGCGGCACCACCTGACCTTCCTCGACGGCATCAGCGCCGAGCAGGACCAGTGGCTGCGCGAAGCGTGCGTGGTGTTTCTCGCCGAAAAACACCTCACCGCCCTGCCCGGCGTCGAACTGCATCAGGAACAACGCCTGCTGCTCGCCGCCCAGGCGCAACTGCCCTTGATGAACCTGGGAGACCTGGACTGGTACCAGGGCTTTCACGAAATCGTGCTGTACCCCGACGACTTCCTGAGCCCGCAGCGCCATCGCGATGCCAGCGGCGTCGAGCACGAATGGGACGGCGAACACAGCGGCGAAGCCTGGCAACAAGGCCCGGTGATCCTCGCCTGGCCCGGGGTATTGGCCAGTGGCAAATGGGAAGGCTACAACCTGGTCATCCACGAACTGGCCCACAAACTCGACATGCTCAACGGCGACGCCAACGGCCTGCCGCCGCTGCACCATGACATGCGTGTGCAGGAATGGGCCAGTGTGATGCAAAGCGCCTTTGATGACCTCAATCGCCAGCTGGACGCCAACCCGGACGCCGAAACCGAGATCGACCCCTACGCCGCCGAAAACCCGGCGGAATTCTTCGCCGTTACCAGCGAATATTTCTTCAGTGCCCCGGATTTACTGGTCAGCCACTATCCGCAGGTGTACGCGCAACTCAGCCGTTTTTACCGCCAGGATCCGCTGGAACGCCTGGCCCGGCTGCAAGCCCATGACCCGCACTACCCGCCGCACGGCGTATGAGCTTGCGACGTCTGGCGCATGGCATCGGCGTCAGAATGTGCCTATAATCGCCGCCACTTTTAGGCCAATCCGGCCAAGTTTCTTGGCCAATTAACGGGGGCAACGCCCAATGAGCTACAGCAAGATTCCGGCTGGCAAAGACCTGCCGAACGACATCTACGTCGCCATCGAAATTCCGGCCAACCACGCGCCGATCAAATACGAAATCGACAAAGACAGCGACTGCCTGTTCGTTGACCGTTTCATGGCCACCCCGATGTTCTACCCGGCCAACTACGGTTTCATTCCAAACACCCTGGCTGACGACGGTGACCCCCTCGACGTGCTGGTTGTAACCCCTTACCCGGTTACCCCAGGCTCGGTTATCCGTGCACGTCCAGTTGGCATCCTGAACATGACCGACGACGGCGGCGGCGATGCCAAAGTTATCGCAGTGCCACACGACAAGCTGTCCCAGCTGTATGTGGACGTGAAGGAATACACCGACCTGCCGCCACTGTTGCTGGAGCAGATCAAGCACTTCTTCGAGAACTATAAAGACCTCGAAAAAGGCAAATGGGTGAAGATCGACGGTTGGGGCAACGCAGACGCCGCCCGCGCCGAGATCATGAAGTCGGTTGCCGCCTACAAAGGCTGATACCCACTTCTCATTGCTTCGGCAATTTAAAAAGCCCCGATCATTCGGGGCTTTTTTATGGAAAAAGTTAAACGCCAAGTTCAACTAACAACCACCAACGTTTAACACCGTATAGATATAGAAAAATTCGGCTACAACCCAGCAAAAACCTACACGCGCAATTCAACGCATGGTTTATTTGAATAGCTTTCCCGGCCAGTAAACTCTGCGTTTATGAATACATCAGGTGATCGTCTAAAAGCGCTATTACGGGAAGTTCATCTTTCCGCCTCCGACTTCGCCAAGAACCGCGGCGTCACGCCTCAACACGTGAACAACTGGTTCAAACGCGGTGTCCCCATGGGCCGACTCAACGAGATCGCAGAGTTATTGTGCGTCTCCAGCCGGTGGCTGAACACCGGCCTTGGCCCCAAACACCCGCCGGCCAACTTCCTGTTGGAAGGCCCCACTGCAAGGACTGCACTCGCCCGCGAAGAAAGCGGAAAGTACCTCACAGGCCCCGCCTGCCCTCCGGAAAAACTCGATGTGGAGATCCCCCTCCACCCCACGTTCACCTCCACCGAGCGCATCCGCGTCTCACTGCACACCCTCGACACACTCAACGTGAACCCCGACCGTGCCTGCGGCGCCTACATGGTCGACAACAGCATGATCGAGATCATCCAACAAGGCGCCACCCTCGCCATCGACCGCGGCCGCACCCAAATCATCGACGGCGAAATCTACGCCGTCGAGCACGACGGCATGCTGCGCATCAAATACCTCTACAACCGTCCCGGCGGCGGCCTGCGCATGCGCAGCCACAACGCCGCCGAACACCCGGACGAATACCTGACCTACGAACAACGCTTCGAACAGAGCTTCCAGATCGTGGGTTGGGTGTTCTGGTGGTCCACCCTCAACAACCGACGCCCACCCGTACCGCTGGACGAGCACTTATTGGGCTGGGAAGGCTCTAAATCGGAACCTGAGGTGGGCAATTGAGATGAATGTGGGTATCATGCGCGGCACATTTGGCAGGGGTGGCTTTTAGCTATGCGCCCTGCCAGGCGAAGCGGAGGAGTTCCCGCGGATGCCCCTACTATTCAGCCCGACGCAACGTGGGCTGAGCGATTTGAAGGCTGGTGAAGTTTGTCAAAAACAAGCTGACGCAGTCCCCGAGAAGCCGGCCACAAGCCGGCTTTTTAATGCCTAGAATATCCAAACTTCAATTACCCGCTAAATATTGTGGAACATGTAGCCCCCGACCCTCAGGAACGCTGGCAGGATTATCTGCGTGCGGCGATGGTCAACTGCCATGACGCAGTGCGCCGACATCCGAATATCGCACCACTGCTGGGTTCGCAATTGGTGTCCAACGCCAGCACGGATTTCAAGTTGGTCGAAGGCGTGTTGGCCGCGTTGCAACAGGCCGGTTTCAGCGGCCCTTCCCTGGCTGGGGCCTATAACTCCTTTATCGCCGCCCTCGCCGGGTTCACCACGCTGGAGTTCGCCCCCCTGTCGGAGAACACCGCTGCCTGGCAGCGCCAGGTGCAGGAAAACCTGCGGGCCGTCGACGCGGAGCAACACCCCACGCTCGCGCAGAACATGGACCAATTGAGCAATCGCGGCTTCAGCCTGCGTTGGCAAAATGGTGTCGACGCGGCGCTGAATGACAGCTTCACGTTCTACGTCGACACCCTCCTCTGCGGCCTGGAAACCCTGGCTGCCCGCCGCTGATCATTCGTACCCCAGCGGATGTGCTCAGTCCAGTATCAAGTGCGGCAAAAACCGGCTCGAATCCTTGGTAATCAGACTATTGTCCTCCCGCACGCCGATGCCTGCGGCCTGATCGCCAATCACCCAAGAGCCAATCAGCGTGTAGCTGTCGCCAAACCGTGGCAGCGGCGCAAACTCCTGAAGGATAAACGGCGCATCCGTGTAAGGCCCGTCCTCCTTCACGATCAGGCCGTCGGCGGTTTGCAGCTCAATATTCGCGCCTTCCCGCGAGAAGAACGGCTTGCGCACCCAGCCCTTCGGCACGGCCTTGCCGGGGTCGGCATCCAGGTGGGACGCGAGCAGATTCGGGTGGCCTTTGTTGAACTCCCACAACAGCGGCAGGATGCCTTTGTTGGAGAGGACGGATTTCCAGGCGGGCTCGAAAAACTGCGTGTCACTCTGGGCGATCGCCGCACCAAAAGGCTCGTGGAAGATGAATTCCCAGGCGTGCAGTTTGAACAGGTGGGGAATCCAGCGATCTTCGAGATCGACGAAACGGCCTTCACTGGTCAGACCGATGTCTTCGATGTCGATGTGGCGCGATTCGATGCCGACTGTTTCCGCGACCAGCCGCAGGTAGTCGGTGGTGCCCTTGTCTTCGACCGAGTCTTTCATCGAGGCGAAGTAGAACGGCTGCTTGACCTGCAACTGGGCGAAAGCCTGGTGCAGTTTGGTGTCGATGCTGTTGAACTGGTCGGCATGCTTGGGCAGCAAGCCGCGCTCGATGCATTGTTCCAACCAGCCCCACTGGAACGCCGCCGCTTCATACAAGCTGGTCGGTGTGTCGTAGTTGAGTTCCAGCAACCTGGCCGGCCCGGCGCCGTTGTAGGAGAAGTCCATGCGCCCATACAAGTGCGGGTGCCCTTCGAGCCATGAGGTTCGGATCATGTCGAAGAAGGCTGCGGGAATGCTCAGGCGCCCGAGCAGCTCTTCGCTGTGGACCACGCGGGCCACGAGGTCCATGCACATGTCATGGATCTCGGTGGTCGGGTCTTCGAGGTCTTGCTCGATTTGCTTGAGCGTGAACTGGTAATACGCGCGCTCGTCCCAGTAGGGTTCGTCGTCAATGGTATGGAACAGAAAGCCGAGGCTTTCGGCCGTCTGTTTCCAGTCATGACGCTCTGCGCAATGGATCTTCTTCATGGCCAGATTTCCTTAACTGCTCGACCCGCCGCCGCCCCAGCCGCTGCGTGCGCTGGCCTTGCTGCCAAAACCGCCACGGGAGGTGGACGATGCAACGGACACCGGCTTGCTCGAAGAGCGCAGCGTGTTCGAGTAGTTGCTGCTGCCGTACCGGGCCTGGTTCGAGCGGCCGAATGTAGCCCCATTGGATACGCGCTGGTTGAGCGTCGAGGAGGCGTAGTTGCCGCGATCATCGCGATAGCGATACACCGGCTCGGAGCTGTAGCTGTTGCGGTTGTTGCTCAGCATGTTGCCGATCAGCAGCCCGGTCAGCAGGCTGCTGGTGGAGAAGCCGGAGCCGCCACCGCTGGCTTGCGCGCCAGCCACTTGGGCGTTGGCAGCGTCGACCTGGGACTGTGTCACCTGGCCCGCGGCGGTCAGTTCGAAACCGCCCAGCCTGGGGATGAACTTGCCGGTGGAGTCCTGCTGGCACCAGTCGGCGACAAAGTCGGCATCGCAATCGGCCTGGCTGTCGTACACCGGCGCAATGCGGCGGTGCTCAGCCATGGCCGTCATGTAGGCGTCCGAGCAGACGTCCACCGGAAGCTTTTCATCGGCGCATTGCTGAACCGACTGGAAGTTGTACTTCTTCTGCAAATCGTAGGTTTTTTCCGTCGGCCCACAACCGGATATCGCCATGGCGACCGACGCAGCCAGCGACAGCTGGACATACTTGCTTCGTTTCATCAAAGGCTCCGTGCGCAATCAGTTCTGGGTAGGCGTCATGCACGCGGCATTCAACATGCCGACGCTGATGGCGACGGCGGCCACGTAGATACCGGCCGCGAGCTCGCCGTTCTTGATGCGCTCGGACGTGCCTTTGAGCACCAGGCTGGTCAGCAGAAACGCCAACAGCTGGACGACGGCTGCGATCACCGCCCAGACGGCGAAGTCGAGGAGGTTGATCGAGTAGGCAATCACATTGCTGGCCGGAATCGCGAAACCGATAATCGCACCGCCCAGCGCGACCGCCGCCGCCACGTTGTTCGCACGGATCAGCTCGAACTCCTTGTGCGGGGTGACGCGGGTGTAGATGAACTGGAACAGGCCGAACAGCACGGCAGCCCCCAGGATGTAGATGACAAACCCGAACACGGCCGCTTTGTTCAGGGAAATAGAGAGAGCTTCGAGCATGGACTTCTTCCTTTTTTAGAGCACATTCAAATCGGTTGTGTACAGCGAGATGCCCAGCGACGTGCTCAGGCTGACGGTGCCTTCAGCGTCTTCCTCGACGGAGAACAGCAGGAACTCCCGGCGATCGGTCAGGCCGGTATCACGGGCATATAGCATCGAGCGGTGCTCGACGCTGTAGGAGGTCTCGGGGTTTATCACCTGCTCACTCATCGCCACCAGTTCTGTCTGGCCATTTTCACTGCCCCACACGCGCGCGTATTCGACGCCGTCGTGGGTGTAGGTCGGCAACCCGATCAGGCTTTGCGGGCCGGCCAGCCGACGCAGTTCCGCTTCGCTGCTGAGGGTGACGTAACTCAGGTAGTTGAACAGGATCACTGACTCCACCTGGCCGGCGATGTCGCCTGTGGTGTGCACCTGCAACCAGTAATCTTCATCGTTCATGTAATAGCGCGACAGCCAGGTCGACTGCCCGAGGTCAATGGTGCCGTTGCTCCAGATTTCCTGGGAGCCTGGAATGACCACTGTGGTTTGCCCGTCGAGCAGCAACTTCAGGCTGCTGTCGAACATCACGCCTTTGCCCGGCGCCAGGCCCAGCGGCCCGGTCGTCGGCAGCGGTTCGGCGGCGGCCCGGTTCGCTGGGGTATTCGCGTTCGGGGCCTCAAGCCCCATCAATTGTTTAAACCATCCCATTGGAGATTTCCTTGAGGCGGGTGGAGGCGATGTAGAAAAGTTCGCCGCCTTCAACGCGGGTGGCGCTGGGCGGGTTGATCGACGGTTGCTGGGCATCTTTGGCGCGATAGCCGATGAGCGTGGCGTTGTGCTGTTCTTTCATCCGGGTGTACAGGTCGCCAAAGGTGGCTTCAAAGGCTTCGGGCAACTTCATCAGGTATTGGGTGGCACCCTGCCCCACGCACAGCAGCTCATTAATGACCACCGACGAGCCCGGATCCTGAGAGGCGCGCACCAGCATCTCGATGGCCATGCTTGAGGTGCACTCCAGGCGGGGTGCATAGGAGCTGGCCAGTGCGGCGATTTCACTGTCATTGAAGTGGGCGACCACATGCCCGACAGGATTGAGTTGGTTCACCGCCAGCACGGTGGCCAGGGTCAGATCGTCAGAGGGGGTTCGCACCAGCACGCGTTCTGCACCGGGCACCCCCGCACGCAGCAATAACGCGATGGAGGACAGGCTTTCGCCACGGATGAATGCCGCCTTGCCCGGCATCGGGTTTTCGTCGAGGGTGCAATCGCAGATGACGATCAGGTTGTCGTTCGAGGTCTCGTCTTGCAGCAGCAACTCAATGACCCGCTCACTGGATGCGCCTTCCCAGCCGATGAGCACGGTATGGCCGACCTTGCCGGTGAAATCGCCTTTTCCCTTCATGCCTTTTCTCCATGCATCGATGACACTGCTGGTGGTTTTACCGATGGCCGCGGTCAGCAGCGCGATGCCTCCGAGCATGACCCAAGCCGCCACGAACACTCGGCCTGCCGAAGTCTGCGGCGCAAGATCGCCATAGCCGACGGTCAGCGTGGTGGTGAGATAGAAGTAAACAAATGTGGCGAGAGCGGTCAGGTGTTGTTCGCCCAGATACACCAGGCCCAGATAAGCCGTGCTCAGGTGGACGCCCAAGGCAATGACCAGACCTGCCCAGCCGAAACGGTGAAAAAGGGAGGAAGCGTACATGCGCAATAGAAGAAAAATCGACATTTCGTCCCTGGTTCCCTGGGTTTTTGCTTCCTGATGTCGTCGCCTCGGCATCTGGATGCTCGAGTGCGCTCAGCCGGCATTAAACCTGCTACGTGGTTTGGAGAGAAGTACCTTGGCTGCAATAAATCCGGCGAATGCACCAAACAGATGCCCTTCGAAGGAAACCCCTTGGCGAGGAAGAAAGCCCAGGACCAGGCCGCCATACAGTGCCGCCACGACACCCGCTGTTATCAGGTTGCTCCAGCTCCTGTGAAACCAGGCGCGAGACAACAGGTAGGCCCATAAGCCGAATACCCAACCGCTGGCCCCCACGTGTATGCCCGCGAAACCGAATAACCAGACCAGCGAACCGCCCAGCAGAATAATGATCGCGCTGACGGTCACGAACCGATTGAGCCCTTCGATAATCACCAGCGTGCCCAGCACCAGGAAGGCAATCAGGTTCGCACTCAGGTGGGCGAAAGACGCGTGCAAAAACGGTGACGTGAGGATGCCGGCCAACCCCTGCAGTGTTCTTGGGATCAGACCAAACGCCATGAGGCTGTAGCCGGTCGCTACATTCAGCAGTTGCAGCGCGACCATGAACAGGGCCAGGCCTGCGATTGTCTTGAAACCTTTCAGGGCGTCCATCCTGACCTCGACATAAAAGAAGGGCAGACAGCGCCCTTCTTGTTGCGGCTGTATTTACTCGGCCGACTTTTGCTTCAGACGCTCCAGAATCGCATTGGCACTGCCTTCGTTCGGCGTGATGCCAGCTTCGCGAAGCTTGCGCTCGAGGTCGGTACCGGTCGATGCATCGGCCAGTTCGTCCTGGGCTTGCAGCTCAGCGGCGCGTTGCTGCTGCTTGGCCTGCAGACGATTGAGCGTACCGACGGCGGTTTCCAGCTTGCCGTTGGCACCGCCGCTGGCGATGGAAGCGCTGACCTGGGCCTTCTGCACGCTTTCACGCGCCTTGGCCATATCCACTTGCTGGCGCAGGCTTTTGATCCGGCCTTCGGCCTTGGTGATGTCCTTGCGCATGCCGTCGGCATAGCCACCGAACTCGGCCGCCTGCTTTTGCTCGACGTCGCGGTCGTTGGTCAGGGTCGAAATGGCTTCGGCCACTTCAAGGGCCAGGTCTTCACGATTGGCCTGGATCGCGGCCATCGCCTTGGACTCCAGGTCAGAGATCTTGGCGTTGTACTCATTGACGCGATCAGTCGCCAGTTTGTGTTTGGCCATGATGCTGACCAGTTCACGCTTGGCGTTGGCCAGGGCGCTGTCGGCATCGCGAATTTCCTGGTCGAGGATGCGCAAGGCTTGCTGGTCGACGATCGATTCGCCGACTTCGTTGGCACCGCCACGCAGCGCGGTGAACAGTTTGCTCCAGATGGATTGAGTCATTGGATACTCCCGAATACTTAATTGAAGAAACGTTCAAAGGCTTCGCTGGCGCGCTGCACGTTGTCGACGAGGGTTTTCACCTCGGTCACGATGTTGGTCAGGCTGGAGTCGGAGCTCAACGCGCCGAACATGTTGTAGACGACCTGCCCGTTAGGCATGGACTCGATACCGATGGAAGACAGCGGGAACATTTCCCGGCTGCGCAGCACCGCGTCATTGAACCGGGGTACATCGTTGATGGACTCGACGTCGACCAGCACGGTATCCACGATGATCTGTTCGCCCACCACCGCGATGTAAATCGGCAAGCCACCGAAGTCGTTCATTTCCAGCTTGATACTGGACTCGGAGCCTTGAAGCAGAGAAAGCGTGATGTCCTTGTTGACCACCTCGTCCAGGGCCTGAAGCGCGCTGAAGAGGCGATCGATGTTCCAGTTGGTACCTGCGCTCATATAAGTCTCCGACAAGAATGAGCCAGCTAGAATCGGCTGGCGAAGCTGTTTCTCCATTTGCTTGAGCAGGCTTCGATTTTCGGGAAGCACCCAAGTCTCGTGTTTCACATAACCGGCGGCCGCCAGGCCCGCGCGCATCTGCTTCATGTAGAAGCTCGATGGTTTTTTCGCGGACG
Source organism: Pseudomonas sp. MWU13-2517 (assembly GCF_023242545.1). NCBI lineage: Bacteria > Pseudomonadati > Pseudomonadota > Gammaproteobacteria > Pseudomonadales > Pseudomonadaceae > Pseudomonas > Pseudomonas sp. MWU13-2517. The sequence continues at coordinate 123,930 of NZ_JALMFA010000015.1, forward strand.
GTTTCAAGCGCTCTCCCTGAAGGCTTGCTGAATCGGTCTCGGGCCCTGCTGACGGGCTCGATGGAGAGCTGCTGTTCATACCACTGACCTCGCTCTGAAAAACTCACGCGTGAGAAAATCTACAGGTAATGCTTGTCGGGCTCAATAGCTCACGCGTGAGATTTTTAGCCATTCAATATTGTCCCTTTTGAGTTGACGGTATGACCTGTTTCAGCCGATTTATCGCCCAGCACTCCCCCAGTAATCTGTGCCCATGTTGAACGCAACGCCAAACCCACTTAAACAAAAAGGATTCAACCATGAGCACTCCAACCTACAACCGCCTCAACAAAGACGACGCCGTGGTTCTGCTGGTCGACCACCAGACCGGCCTGATCTCCCTGGTGCAGGACTTCTCCCCCAACGAATTCAAGAACAACGTGCTCGCCCTGGCTGACCTGGCCAAGTTCTTCAACCTGCCGACCATCCTGACCACCAGCTTCGAGCAAGGCCCTAACGGCCCACTGGTGCCGGAGCTGAAGGAAATGTTCCCGGACGCGCCGTACATCGCTCGCCCTGGTCAGATCAATGCGTGGGACAACGAAGATTTCGTGAAGGCGATCAAGGCCACCGGCCGCAAGCAGATCATCATTGCCGGTGTGGTGACGGATGTGTGCGTGGCGTTCCCGACGTTGTCGGCATTGGCGGAAGGGTTTGAGGTGTTTGTGGTCACCGATGCGTCCGGTACTTTCAACACCACGGTGCAGCAAGCGGCGTGGAGCCGGATGACCCAAGCCGGGGCACAGATGATGAACTGGTTCTCGGTGGCGTGTGAGCTGCACCGCGACTGGCGCAACGATATCGAAGGGCTGGGGAACCTGTTGTCCCAACGTATCCCTAACTATCGCAACTTGATGAATGGGTATGCGGCGCTGACGGCCCATCAGAAGTAAGCCGACCGAGTCGTGACGACAAGCCTGCCCTGAAAAGCAGGCTTGCATTACTTTCCCGGTTCGCCCCCGCCAACTCTCGCTCAATCTGTTCAATGCAGGGAAAATTGAGCCGCTGCGCTCCAGCAGGCGGTTTTTAATGTGCAGCACCAGCGTGTTGCCGAGACCATTCGCCATTGGGTCGACAACAAACATGGCGTTAGCCGTGGTCCTTGACTCTCCCCTATACGGCACCCCCTACCCTGAAACCCCCTTTCAGGATTCACCCCACCGTGTCCCAACGCATCCTCGTCATCCTCGGCCACCCATCCTCCACCAGTTTCTGTTCGGCCCTGGCTGACACCTACATCCACGGCGCAAAAGCCGCCGGTCATCAAATACGCGTCCTGCGCTTGGGCGACCTGGCTTTCGACCCGGTCCTGCATCATGGCTACAGCCAGAGCCAACCGCTGGAACCCGACCTGCTCAGCGCGCAATCCGACATCCTCTGGGCCAACCATCTGACGTTTGTCTTCCCGATCTGGTGGGGCGGTATCCCCGCCTTGATGAAGGGCTTCATTGACCGCGTTTTCCTGTCCGGTTTTGCCTTCAAGTACCGGGCAGGCAAGGCTTTCCCCGACAAGCTGCTGCGAGGCCGGACCGCACACCTGTTGGTGACCCTGGATACACCACCGTGGTACTACCGCTGGTTCTATCACATGCCGGGCATCCATCAGATGCGCAAGACCACGCTGGGGTTGTGTGGCATCAAGCCGGTCAAGACGTTACTGTTCGGGCCAGTGCTGGGCTCTACACTGACGCAGCGGGCCAAGTGGTTGAAACAGGTCCTCGCACTATTTGAAAAAGGGAATTTTCATGTACATCGGCAAAGCCGCGCAAAGGTCGGGCACGACCATCAAGGCGATTCGTCACTATGAGGCAATTGGGCTGCTGCCGGCACCGCGGCGGCAGGGCCAGTATCGGGTTTATTCGGAGCAGAGCGTCGAGCTGCTGATGTTTATCAAGTGCGCGCAACAGCTGGGGTTCAAGCTCAAGGAATTGCAGGAAATCCTGCACGAGCATCAAGGTGACACATTGCCTTGGGAACGGGCGGACCAGGCCATCGCCAACAAGAAGCACGAGCTGGCGGTGCAGATCATTACGCTGCAAAAGATGCAGGCAGGCTTGCTGGAATTCGAAAGCCAATTGAAGAACGCACAAGAGCGATGCACTCAGTCGCAGGCAATGCCCGCCTGAGGCGTGAGCCGATTAGGATGCACAATCGGCTCACTAAATGAGCCGAATAAGCACCCTATTCGGCTCACGCCTCAGGTATTTCCTCGATGGACCATCCACACTGGATCTGGCAGCCGTAGCGAAGGTATCCAAGGCCACGGCAACGCGACACCTGGCGGACTTGCTGGATAAAAACTGCCTGGTGCGATTAGCCGGTGGAGGCCGTAGCACGCGCTATCAAATCAACGGTCGGGGCAACTGAAACACCCCCTCCTCATTTGCCCCAGTCCCCCATGTCTGCTAGTGTCGCGCCGGTTTACCGTCTACCGGAATAGCCGCCATGGCCCGCAAAAAAGTTGCACTCGATTTCGAACAATCCCTCGCCGAACTGCAAACCCTGGTCGAGCGTCTGGAGAACGGCGAGTTGTCGCTGGAAGACTCGTTGACGGCGTTTGAGCAAGGCATCGGCCTGACTCGCGACTGCCAGAGCGCGTTGGCGCAGGCGGAGCAGAAGGTGCAGGTGCTGCTGGAACGTGACGGGGAGTTGGCCGAGGAACCTTTCGATGCGGAAGAGCCGCAATGATCGACGCGTATCAGGCCAGTAGCCAAGCCCGGGTCAATGCGGCGCTGGAACCGTTGTTCGTTGCGCCAAGCCCGGAAATGGACCGCCTTTATGCAGCCATGCGCTACAGCGTGATGAATGGCGGCAAGCGTGTGCGCCCCTTGCTGGCCTATGCGGCCTGTGAAGCGCTGGGTGCGCCGGCCGAGAAGGCCAATGGCGCGGCGTGTGCGGTTGAACTGATTCACGCCTACTCCCTGGTGCATGACGACTTGCCGGCCATGGACGACGACGACCTGCGTCGCGGCCAGCCGACGACCCATAAAGCCTTTGACGAGGCTTATGCGATTCTGGCCGGTGATGGCCTGCAGAGCCTGGCGTTCAGCGCCTTGCTGGACCCGCGCTTGAGCAGCGTGAGTGCCGAGATCCGCCTGCGCATGGTGACTGCACTGGCCCACGCCGCGGGCCCGGCCGGCATGGTGGGCGGGCAAGCCATCGACATGGGCTCCGTCAGCCTCAAACTGGGCCAGCAAGCCCTGGAACATATGCATCGCCACAAGACCGGCGCATTGATCGAAGCCGCCGTGCACCTGGGCGCCCTGGCCAGTGGCCGCGCGCAAGCTGCACAATTGGCGGCCCTGCAGACCTACTCCCAAGCCATCGGCCTGGCGTTCCAGGTGCAGGACGACATTCTCGACGTGGAGAGTGACACCGCCACCCTGGGCAAACGCCAAGGTGCCGATATCGCACGGGACAAACCGACCTATCCGTCGCTGCTCGGCCTTGACGCCGCCAAGGTCTACGCCCTGGAACTGCGCGACCAGGCCCTGGATGCCCTGCGACCTTTCGACGCGGCAGCCGAGCCACTGCGCAACCTGGCGCGGTATATCGTCGAACGTCGCCACTGATAAGTGCGGCCATTCACGCCGCATATCAGCCAAGTTCGGCGCTCCGCGTGGGCAGTTTGCGATGCTTGAGGTAAACTGCCGCCTCTTTTATACCTATAACGATTCGCCTGATGCCCACGACGTTTCAAGAGATTCCCCGCAAGCGCCCGTCCACGCCCCTGCTCGACCGTGCTGCCACGCCGGACGGCCTGCGTCGACTGGGTGAAGCCGAGCTGGAAACCCTGGCCGATGAGTTGCGCCTGGAATTGCTCTACACGGTCGGCCAGACCGGTGGGCATTTCGGTGCCGGGCTGGGCGTGATCGAGCTGACCATCGCCCTGCATTACGTGTTCGACACGCCGGATGACCGGCTGGTGTGGGACGTGGGCCACCAGGCGTATCCACATAAAATCCTGACCGGCCGTCGCGAACGCATGGGTACTCTGCGCCAGAAAGACGGCCTAGCCGCCTTCCCGCGTCGCGCCGAGAGCGAGTACGACACCTTTGGCGTCGGCCACTCCAGCACCTCTATCAGTGCGGCGCTGGGCATGGCGATTGCCGCCCGCCTGCAAAACAGCGATCGCAAGGCGATTGCGGTGATTGGTGACGGCGCGCTGACCGCCGGCATGGCTTTCGAGGCGCTGAACCACGCGCCGGAAGTGGACGCCAACATGCTGGTGATCCTCAACGACAATGACATGTCGATCTCGCGCAATGTCGGTGGCCTGTCCAATTACCTGGCCAAAATCCTCTCCAGCCGTACTTACGCCAGCATGCGTGAGGGCAGTAAGAAGGTGCTCTCGCGTCTGCCCGGCGCGTGGGAAATTGCCCGCCGCACTGAAGAGTATGCCAAGGGCATGCTGGTGCCCGGCACCCTGTTCGAAGAGCTGGGCTGGAACTACATCGGCCCCATCGATGGCCACGACCTGCCGACCCTGATCGCCACGTTGCGCAATATGCGTGACCTCAAAGGCCCGCAGTTCCTGCATATCGTCACCAAGAAGGGCAAAGGCTTCGCCCCGGCGGAAGTCGACCCGATCGGCTACCACGCGATCACCAAGCTGGAGCCGCTGGACGCCCCCGCCGCCGCGCCGAAAAAAGCCAGCGGGCCGAAGTATTCCGGGGTGTTTGGCGAATGGCTGTGCGACATGGCCGCCGCCGACCCGCGCCTGGTAGGCATAACCCCGGCGATGAAGGAAGGCTCCGACCTGGTGGCGTTCAGCGAGCGTTTCCCGTTGCGCTACTTCGACGTGGCGATTGCCGAGCAGCACGCGGTCACGTTCGCCGCCGGCATGGCCTGTGAAGGCGCCAAGCCGGTGGTGGCGATTTACTCGACGTTCCTGCAGCGCGCTTATGACCAGCTTGTTCACGATGTGGCCGTGCAGAATCTCGACGTCTTGTTCGCCATTGATCGCGCCGGCCTGGTGGGCGAAGACGGCCCTACCCACGCCGGCAGTTTCGATCTGTCGTACCTGCGTTGCATCCCCGGCATGCTGGTGATGACACCGAGCGACGAGAACGAACTGCGCAAAATGCTCAGCACCGGCCACCTGTACAACGGCCCGGCCGCCGTGCGTTACCCACGTGGCACTGGCCCGAATGCAGTGATCGAGAAGGACCTGGAGCCTATCGAAATCGGCAAAGGCATCGTGCGCCGCCAAGGCAGCAAAACTGCATTCCTGGTGTTTGGCGTGCAATTGGCCGAAGCCTTGAAAGTGGCCGAGAAGATCGACGCCACCGTGGTCGACATGCGTTTCGTCAAACCGCTCGACGAAGCGCTCGTGCGCGAAGTTGCCGGTAGCCATGAGCTGTTGGTGACCATCGAAGAGAACGCCATCATGGGTGGCGCGGGCGCGGCGGTCAGTGAGTTCCTGGCGCGGAAGAACGTGCTCAAGTCGGTGCTGCACCTGGGCTTGCCGGATGTGTACGTCGAACATGCCAAACCGGCGCAGATGCTGGCTGAATGCGGGCTGGATGAAGCCGGCATTGAGGCAGCAGTGCGCGAGCGCATGGCGCTACTGAACCTGTAAGTCGAAGCCAAATGTGGAAGGGGGCTTGCTCCCGATAGCGGTGGATCAGCCATGGGTGGTGAGGCTGATCCAGTGCAATCGGGAGCGAGCCTTCTTCCATTTGATTTATGCCAAATTCCAATGCTACGGAAAGCCCATGAACCGCCTGCGCTTTGCCCTGCCGCTGTTACTGCTCCCCGCTACCGACCTGCTCGCCGACACCTTCGAGCGCGACAACGCCCTGAAACTCCCCGATGTCGTCATCAGCGCCAACCGCCAGGTCCAGGCGCGCAGCGACAGCAGCGCCACCAACACCGTCTTCACTCGCGACGATATCGAACGCTTGCAGCCCACCAGCGTGAGCGACTTGCTGAGCCGTGTGCCCGGCGTGCAAGTGGCACAAAGTGGTGGTCGTGGCAGCGCGACCAACGTTTATATTCGTGGAACCTCCACCGCCCAGAGCCTGGTGCTGGTGGACGGCCAGCGCATCAGCAGCTCCACCACCGGCACCAGCAACCTGCAATACCTCAACATCGAGCAGATCGAACGTATAGAGGTGCTACGGGGTTCACGCTCGGCGATCTACGGCAGCGATGCCATCGGCGGGGTGATTCAGATCTTCACACGGCGCAATACGGCGTCCGGTCTGCAACCGCGCATGCATGTGGGCTTCGGCAGCCACCAGACATGGGAGCGCAGCCTGGGATTGTCCGGGGGCGACCAGCAAACCCGCTTCAACCTCGGTGCCAGCCTGGATGACACCGCCGGGATCAATCGCACCTACACGTCGTACCCCAGCGATGGCGACCATGATGCCTATCGCAACCAAGCCATCAGTTTCAGCCTGAGCCACGCGTTCACCGATGATGTCGATGCCGGCATAAACGTGCTGGATAACCGTGGCAAAAGCGAATTCGACAACCCCTTTGGTCGCTATGACTCGGCCACCTACCAGAGTTTCCAACAGAAACCCTACACCGACTTCACCGTCAGTAACGTCAGCAGCTTTATCGACGCCCATGTCAACGACATCTGGAAATCGCGCGTAGAACTGGGCCACAGCGAAAACCGCGAAAAATCCCTGGATAAACTCAGCGATGAACGCAGTATGTTCAACACCTACCGCAACTCGCTGAACTGGCAGAACGATCTGACCCTCAATGATCAGAACAGTCTTATCCTGGGCGCCGACTGGTACGAAGACCAGGTCAACAGCAGCACCGCGTTCGCCGAAGACAGCCGCTGGAACCGCGCGGCGTTTATCCAGCACCGCTTTCAAGCCCGGTACTTTTCCACAGAGCTGGGCCTGCGACGCGACCAGAACCAACAGTTCGGCGCTCATAACAGCTGGAGCGGCGCCTTGACCCTGCCCATCAACCCGGACAACGATCTGCTGCTGAGCTACAGCGAGGGTTTTCGTGCCCCGACGTTCAATGACCTGTACTACCCGGACGAATACGGTTTTAAAAACAGCAACCCGGATCTGAAACCCGAAACCTCGAAAAGCTACGAAGTGCAATGGCGCAGCCAGCTCAGCGACACCCTCCGCCTGGAGGCTTCGCTGTACCGCACCGATATTCGGGACGCCATCGTATTCGGCAGCGCAGGCCCGCAAAACGTCAGCTCGGCGCGCATCAACGGCTTCGAAGCCACGCTCCGGCAAGAGCTGTTCGGCTGGCAAGGCAGCCTGGGGCTGGCGATGATTGACCCACGCGACCGCGACTCCGGGCGCACCTTGGTGCGTCGCGCCCGACGCACCGTGAGCCTTGACCTGGATCGGCAATTCGACCGACTCGGCGTCGGCGCCAGTTGGCAAGCCGTCAGCAGCAGCTACGACGACCCGCAGAACCAACACCCGTTGGCCGGTTATGGATTGCTCGGGTTGCGCGCCAGCTGGGCCGTGAACCATGAAGTCGCGCTGAACGTGAAGGTCGATAACCTGCTGGATAAACGCTACAGCCGCGCGTTGTATCAGTATCAAGGCCAGCAATATGGCTATCGGGAAGAAGGTCGGGCACTGATGTTTGGCGTGACCTGGACACCGGAACTCTAACGGGCCATCACCTCACACAATCGCGCCACCGCCTCCAGCATCTGCCCGCTGGGCCGTTCAAGGCCCTTGTCCGGCACCAGCAATAAACGCCCCTGCGCCACCGCGGCGACTTGGGGCCATGCCTTCCACGCGTCCAACTGAGGCTGATCCCCCGCCAGGATTACTTCGGGATTACGCTGTAATACCGACTCGATACTGACTTGCGGCGCGGGCAGCTTGAGGTCGTCGAAGACATTGCGTGCACCGCACACACTCAGCGCATCGCTGATGATCTGCCCACCGCCGACGGTATACAGCGGCTGGTTCCACACCTGGTAGAACACCCGCAGCGGTTCGGTACGCTGATAGCGCCGGCGCAGTTCGGCGAGACGTTGGCGCAATTGCGCGGCCAGCTGTCGACCCGTATCAGGGCGGCCCAATTGCTCGGCGATCGCCTGAACCTGCGTGGTGAGTTGTTCAAGGCTGTGGGGCTCGGCGACGTACACCGGAATGTTCAGGCGCTGCAGTTGCTCACGCTGGGCCGGGCCGACGCTGCCGGGCCACAGCAGGATCAGGTCGGGTTTGAGACTGAGCAGGCGCTCCATGTCCAATTGGCCGTAACGCCCGACCGAGGGCACCTTGGCCAATGCAGCAGGCCTTTCGCCGCCGTCGAGCACGCCCACCAGCAGGTCGGCGGCACCCAGTTCCACCACCATTTCAGAGAGGGACGGCGCCAGGCTGACCACACGTTCAACGGCCATCCCCTGAACACTGAATGCCAGCAGCAACACCGCCAGCCAGTAGCGCCTCATCCCAGCTGACGCGGGATGCGGTAAAGGTAGAACAACACCAGGGTCGACAGTGCCAGTAAGCACAAGGGCACCGCTTCCAGGCCAACGAATACCGCCAGCGCACCGATCCAGGCCGGCAAGGCAGCCACCAGCAACGCCGTGCGTCGACGGGCCGCGAGGGTGATCCAGGCAGCCGGTTCATCTTGGGTGTCGAGGGCTTTAGAGGTGGCGATCAGGGCATGTTTATAGCCGTTAAAGTAACGCAGGCTCAAAAACATCGAGGCCACACCGGCGATAAAAAACGGCATGGCCAATATCGACAGCATCGGTTCGGCCTGGCCGAACAGCAGGTTGATCATGAACAAGGGCAGCAACGCCAGGGCCAGGTACTGCCACCAGTTGAAGGACAGTCGTCGTTTCACCTGGCCACGGGTCACGCGCGGTCGACCTCGCCCTGGTGCTCGTTGCCCATCATGTGGTCGAGTTTGCTCGCCTTGGTCGCCAGGTAGAGCTTGTTGTGCGGGTTATGCCCAGTGTGCAGCGGCACCCGTTCGGCCACGGTGATGCCCATCTCGGTCAAGGCCTTGACCTTGCGCGGGTTGTTGGTCATCAGGCGCAGGGATTTCACACCCAGATGCTCCAGCATCGGCAGGCAGATGCCGTAGTCACGCTGATCGGCGGCAAAACCCAGGCGTTCGTTGGCTTCGACGGTGTCGGCCCCGCCGTCCTGCAGCTCATAGGCGCGGATCTTGTTCATCAGGCCAATACCACGACCTTCCTGGCGCAGGTACAGCAACACACCACGGCCTTCCCGGGCGATGGCTCGCAATGCGGCTTCCAACTGCGAACCACAGTCGCAACGCTGGCTGAACAGCGCGTCACCGGTCAGGCACTCGGAATGCACACGGCCCAGCACCGGCGCGCCATCGGCGATGTCACCCAGGCTGAGCACAACGTGCTCGCGGCCGGTGGCCTCTTCGAGAAAGCCGTTCATGGTGAAGGTGGCAAAAGGGGTAGGCAGCTTGGAAGCGGCGACGAAAACGACGGGCACCGTGTGCTCCTGATTTCAGATTTCACAGAGGCTGTCATTGTAACAGCAGGTTCCTACAGACGCTTAAGCTGAATTATCGCTGATAAAGATCAATAGGTTCGATTGGCCTTCGTCCTGGTTCTATGCAGGTCAGAACGGATACGGCTGTTTCCACTGCTCGAAAATCGGCTTCAGTTCGCCACTTTTGACCAGAGCAGCCATGCGCCGGTCATACACCGCCATCAACGCACGGCCACGCTCGTTATCGGCAAAGCCTATGTACAATGGCAGCTCGGCGATGTGGGTAAGTTTGAACTGTGCGGGGTCATCGGCCTGAGCGAGGACGTACTTGGCTTCGGACAGCGCATCGATGTAAAAATCGGCACGTCCGTGTTGCAGCATCGGCAGGATACCGCTGCGGCGCTCGACCGGATTGAAGCGACGCACATTAGGTAAGTACTCCTCGTACTTGTAGCCGCGCACCCAGGCCAGACGGTAGTTGCCCAGCGTTGCGATGCTCGGTGTCGGCGCAGTGGCCAGCCCCAGTGCGTAGATGTGGTCGGAGTCGAAGTTCCAGTGGGGGTACAGCACGCCCTCGGCTTCGTTGCGGTAAGAACCGACCCAGCCATCCACTTCGCCGCGCTGGGCCAGGCCGACCGAGCGGGTATAAGGCACGCTGCGGCTTTCTAAGGTGATGCCTGCCGGCTCGAAGATCTTTCGCAACACGTCCCAGGCCAGCCCTGTGCCATCCGGGTTGGTGTAGTCGTTCCACTCCTCGCTGGCCAGCATGACTTTGCCTGGAGGCGACGTCTCATCCGCCTGCACCAGCGGTGCGACGGTACACAGCGCTATCAGCAGCCAATGACGCATAGGCATGGTGAAAGGTCTCCGACACAGTGTGAACCGTATAGAGGGTAGTGCAGGTAGCCAGTTCACGGCGTCTCGCGAAAATGCTGATAACCACGAACGGCCGGAGTGATGTCCTGCCCGTTCGCATCGAGCAGCGTCACGCCCTGCCCCGCCTCGACCCGGCCGATCACATGAATCGGCCAGCCGTCGGCCAGCAGCGGCGCCAACTCGGCTGGCGGCAAGGTGAACACCAGTACGTAGTCGTCACCGCCGCTCAGGGCGGCCACACGCGCCTCATCATCGCCGACAAATGCCAGCAGGGCCGCGGACAGTGGCAGCTGCTGACGCTCGACCAACAGGCCGACAGACGACGCCTTGGCAATATGCCCGCAATCAGCCAACAGCCCATCGGAGATATCCATCGCAGACGTGGCCCTGCCCCGCAGCGCCAACCCTAAGGCCAGTTGCGGTTGTGGCGACCAGTAATGCGCAAGCAACGGATCGGCAATGGCGGCCTGCGCACTGCGCTGGCCGAGCACCAGCGGCAAGGCCCCGGCCGCATTACCCAACGCCCCTCCGACACACAGCAGGTCACCCGGCCGCGCCCCGCTGCGCGTCAACGCCTGCCCAGCCGGCACACGCCCCAATACCGTCAGGGTCAGGCTCAGCGGCCCACGGGTGGTGTCGCCACCGACCAGCCTCACACCGCAATGTTGCGCCATGGCGTTCAAACCCTGGGCATAGCGTTGCAGCCAATCGGCATCGACCGTCGGAGTCGTCAGGGCAAGCGTAAACGCAAGAGGGTTGGCGCCCATGGCGGCCAGGTCGCTTACCGCCACGGCCAGTGAACGCTGGCCGAGCAGGAAGGGATCGCAGGGGTCGGCAAAATGCACGCCGGCCACCAATGTATCCGTAGAGATTGCCAACTGCTCCCCGGGCGGGAGCGCCAGCAAGGCGCAGTCGTCGCCGATCCCCAGGGCAACGCCTTCGCCACCTTGCGCACAAGGCGCGGCGGCGAAGTAATTGCGGATCAGCTCGAACTCACCCATCAGGGACTCAAGCGCAAATCAGCGCTTATGTTCCTTCACTTCGGCTTCACGCAGGCGCGGGGCCAGTTTGTCGAGCACGCCGTTGACGAACTTGTGGCCGTCGGTCGAACCGTAGACTTTCGCCAGTTCGATACCTTCGTTGATCACCACGCGGTACGGTACGTCGACACGATAGATCAGTTCCCAGGCCGACAGCCGCATCACGCACAGCTCAACCGGGTCCAGCTCTTCGAGGGTCAGGTCCAGGCAAGGCGCCAGGGCCGTATCGATCTCGGTCAGGTGGGCATGCACACCGTGCAGGATGTCGTGGAAGTACGGCAGATCGGCAAAGGTGAAATCGTTGTCGACGCGAAACTGCGCTTCGATTTCGTTCAACGAAGCGCCCGCCAGTTGACGCTGATACAGCGCCTGGGTCGCCAATTGACGAGCAGCGCGGCGCTTCTCGTTCTTCGATGGCTTGCCGGCGTCCGCTGGGCGTGGGTCGCGTGGGTTGAAACGATCGCTCTCGTCGGAAATCACTTGGCCTCCAACTGCGACAGCAGGCTGACCATTTCCAGGGCGGACAGGGCAGCCTCGGCGCCTTTGTTACCGGCCTTGGTGCCGGAACGCTCGATGGCTTGTTCAATGGAATCAACGGTCAGTACGCCGAAGGCAACCGGTACGCCGAACTCCATGGACACCTGGGCCAGGCCCTTGGTGCATTCGCCAGCCACGTATTCGAAATGCGGGGTACCGCCACGAATGACCGCGCCCAGGGCGATGATCGCCGCGTATTCGGCCTGTTGCGCGACTTTTTGCGCAACCAGTGGAATCTCGAAGGCGCCAGGGGCACGGATGATGGTGATGTCGCTTTCGCTCACACCGTGGCGAACCAGGGCGTCCACAGCGCCGCTTACCAGGCTTTCAACCACGAAGCTGTTGAAGCGGCCAACCACCAGGGCATAGCGGCCTTTGGGGGCGATGAAGGTACCTTCGATGGTCTTCAGGGTCATTCGACAAATCTCTTAAAGAGCCGGGACGCGAAAAAGGCGCCCCTTAGTGATGATTTAACCGCGAACAAGGGGCAGGAATCGCCGGCCTTTATTCGGAGGGCACGTATTCTACAACTTCCAGGTCGAAACCGGATATCGCATTAAATTTCATCGGTGCGCTCATCAGGCGCATTTTGCGCACACCGAGGTCACGCAGGATCTGCGAACCGGCACCGACAATGCTGTAGGTGGTCGGCTTTTTCACCGGCGCGTGGTCGGCGGTTTCGCGGATATGCGCCAGCAGCACGTCGCCATCCAGCGGGTGACCGAGCAACAGCACAACACCGCTGCCTGCCTCGGAAACCGCAGCCATGGCGGCCCGCAGGCTCCAGCGACCCGGTTGCTTGACCATCAGCAGGTCACGCAGCGGGTCCATGTTGTGCACCCGCACCAGGGTCGGTTCTTCCGCGCAGATGTTGCCCAGGGTCAGGGCCATGTGCACGTCGCCTTCCACTGAATCACGGTAGGTCACCAAATTGAATTGGCCCAGTTCGCTGTCCAACGGCTGCTCGGCAATCCGCTGAACGGTACGTTCGTGGATCATGCGGTAGTGGATCAGGTCGGCAATAGTGCCGATCTTGATGTTGTGTTCAGCGGCAAAGGTTTCCAGTTCAGCACGACGGGCCATGGTGCCGTCGTCGTTCATCACCTCGCAGATCACCCCGCTCGGCTCAAAACCGGCCATGCGCGCCAGGTCGCAGGCGGCTTCGGTGTGGCCGGCACGCGCCAGAGTACCGCCCGGCTGGGCCATCAACGGGAAAATGTGGCCCGGGCTGACGATGTCCTCAGCCTTGGCGTCCTTAGCGGCAGCGGCTTGTACGGTGCGCGCGCGGTCAGCGGCGGAGATACCGGTGGTGACGCCAGTGGTTGCCTCAATGGAAACCGTGAACTTGGTGCCGAAACCCGACCCATTGCGCGGCGCCATCAACGGCAGCTTGAGCAACTCGCAGCGCTCGCGGCTCATGGGCATGCAGATCAGCCCGCGGGCGTGCTTGGCCATGAAGTTGATGTGCTCGGCCTGGCAGGCCTCGGCGGCCATGATGATGTCGCCTTCGTTTTCGCGGTCTTCGTCATCCATCAGGATGACCATCTTGCCTTGGCGGATGTCTTCAACCAGTTCTTCGATGCTATTGAGCGCCACGCGGCACCCCCTTGGTCAGGATTTCAGGTAGCCGTTAGCGGCCAGAAAACTTTCAGTGATGTTCCCGGACGCAGGCTCTGCGGCCTTATCGCCCAACAGCAGGCGCTCCAGGTAACGGGCAAGCAAGTCCACTTCCAGGTTCACCCGGCGACCCGGCTGGTAGGAGGCCATGATGGTTTCGCTGAGGGTGTGGGGAATGATGGTCAGTTCAAACTCGGCGCCATTCACTGCGTTCACGGTCAGGCTGGTGCCGTCGACGGTGACCGAGCCTTTGTGGGCGATGTACTTGGCCAGCTCTTTGGGGGCACGGATGCGGAATTCCACGGCACGTGCGTTTTCGCTGCGCGCCACCACTTCGCCAACGCCGTCGACATGGCCGCTGACCAAGTGACCGCCCAGGCGGGTGGTGGGGGTCAGGGCTTTTTCCAGGTTGACCGGGCTGCCCGCCTTGAGGTCATTCATCGCGGTGCAGTCCAGGGTTTCCCGGCTGACATCGGCGGCAAAGCCGTTGCCCGGCAACTCGATGACGGTCAGGCACACGCCGTTGACGGCGATGCTGTCGCCCAGCTTGACGTCGCCGAGATCGAGCTTGCCGGTTTCAACCAGCAGGCGCACATCGCCGCCTTTTGGGGTCATGGCGCGGATGCTGCCGATGGATTCGATGATGCCGGTGAACATGGCCTTCTCCTGGAAAACGGGGCTGCGCCTGGCGCAGGCCGAAAATTATACGCTCGCTACTGGCAAAGGAATGGCAGTGACTCGCCAGTCGTCGCCCACAGCGCGCATTTCAGTGATCTTGAGTTGGGGGGCATCCGCCAGTTTCTCAAGCGGCCAGTCCAACAAAGGCCGGGCAGCGGAACCGAGAAACTTGCCGGCGACGAAAATCACGTACTCGTCGACCAGGCCCTGCTGGGCAAAAGCGCCTGCCAGGCTTGGGCCGGCTTCTACCAACACCTCGTTGACGCCACGGGCGGCCAGGGCAACCAGCGCCGAGCGCAGGTCGACCTGGCCAGCAACTCCCGGTACCACCAGGCATTCAGGGCCACGAGGGAACTGATTCTCCGGCGTGACACAGGTGATGACCAAGGCCGGCCCGGCCTTGAAGAACGGCGCATCGAGCGGCACGCGCAGGCGACCGTCGATCAGCACGCGCAATGGCGGGCGCGACATGGCCAAGGCGGTGGTGGCCTCATCCAGGCCCAGCTCGGCGGCACGCACGGTCAGGCGCGCACCATCGGCCAATACAGTGTCGGCGCCGGTCAGCACCACACTGGCTTCGGCACGCAGGCGTTGCACGGCGGCGCGGGCAGACAGGCCGGTGATCCATTGGCTTTCGCCGCTGGCCATGGCGGTACGGCCATCCAGGCTCATCGCCAGCTTGACCCGCACAAATGGCAGGCCGTGTTCCATGCGTTTGAGGAACCCCGGGTTCAATGCTCGCGCCTGCGCCTCGAGGACACCGCCATGGACCTCGATGCCGGCCTGAGCCAAGCGCTGCATGCCACGCCCGGCCACTTCCGGGTTGGGGTCCTGCATCGCTGCAACGACACGGGCTACACCTGCGCTCACCAAGGCATCCGCGCACGGCGGTGTACGCCCATGATGGCTGCAGGGTTCGAGGGTCACGTACACCGTGGCGCCACGCGCCTTGTCACCGGCGGCGCGCAGGGCGTTGGGCTCTGCGTGGGGCTCGCCGGCGCGCTCATGCCAGCCTTCGCCGACAACCTGCCCATCACGCACGATCACGCAACCCACACGCGGGTTGGGGTGCGTGGTGTACAGGCCCTTGCGCGCCAGTTCGAGCGCACGCGCCATGTAATGGGCGTCGAGCACGGCCTGCTCAGCGGAAGGTGTCGTCATTGTTTAACCGGCTCACGGGCCAGGCGGTCGATCTCTTCGCGGAACTCATTGAGGTCCTGGAAGCGTCGATACACCGAGGCGAAACGGATATAGGCGACTTCGTCGAGCTTTTGCAGCTCGCCCATCACCAGCTCTCCAACCACCAGGCTCTTGACCTCGCGCTCGCCGGTCGCGCGCAGCTTGTGCTTGATATGCACCAGCGCCGCCTCCAGCCGCTCGACACTCACCGGGCGTTTTTCCAGGGCGCGCTGCATACCGGCGCGAAGTTTGTCTTCGTCGAAAGGCTGGCGGCTGCCGTCGGATTTGATCAGACGGGGCAATACCAGTTCGGCGGTTTCGAAGGTGGTGAAACGTTCACCGCAGGCCAGGCATTCGCGCCGGCGACGCACTTGATCGCCCTCGGCGACCAGACGCGAGTCAATGACCTTGGTGTCGTTGGCACCGCAGAAGGGACAGTGCATGGTGGCAGGCAACAAAAAAAGGGAGGGCCATGGTAGCGCATCCCCGTGGCAAGACAAGCCATAGCCTTTACGGTATATAGGCGGGCTATTATGTTTGTTGATTTTCAAACCACGGATTTTGTCCTTTCTGGAGCCGTACATGCAGCTACGACCACTGGTTTTACTCGCCCTGTTCAGTTTTCTGGTCGCCTGCAGCAGCGAAGCCCCCAAGCCGGCCGCGCCTCAACCCACACCGGCACAAGAGAAAAAAGTGCCCGGTATTGAAGACCTCGGCCCCTTGCCGGCTTATCAACGGGAAATCAGCGGCGTCCTCAACGGCGTGCCGGCCAACGCCGAGGTCGAACTGGCATTGCTGGTGATCGATGAGCGCAACCGCCCGCAGCAATTGCTCGCCAGCAGCGTGTTGAACGCCAACGGCAAGCCGCTGGCCTTCCGTCTGCGCTTCAACCCCGAGGCCTTCCCGGTCGGTGCGCGGGTTGAATTACGTGGCCGCGCCAGCCAGTCCGGCCAGTTGATCCTGCACCTGCCCGCGGTGCGTATCACCCAGGCGATCACCCAGACCACCGGCCCCCTGCAACTCGTCAAGGCACCATGACGCCACCGCTGCACCTGCAGCGCGCCCTGAGCGAATTGATCGGCGACGCACAACTGGTGCCCTGCCCGCTGCCGGGCACCGAGTTGTCGCTGTGGTTGCTGGACGCGGACAACATGGACCGCGAATTCAGCCAGGAAGAAACCCGGCGCATCCTGTATGAACCGCCCTACTGGAGTTTCTGCTGGGCCAGCGGTCTGGCGCTGGCGCGTTACCTGGCGGCCTACCCCGAATGGGTCGCCGGCAAGCGCGTACTGGATTTTGGCGCCGGCTCCGGCGTGGCCGGGATTGCCGCCGTCAAAGCGGGCGCGCTGGAGGTGGTGGCCTGCGACCTTGACCCACTGGCGTTGGCCGCCTGCCGGGCCAACGCCGAACTCAACGGTGTGGCACTGGGTTATTCGGCAGACTTTTTCGCCGAAGCCGACCGCTTCGACCTGATCCTGGTGGCCGACGTGCTCTACGACCGTGCCAACCTGCCGCTGCTGGACCAGTTTCTGACCCGCGGCCGCGAAGCGCTGGTGGCGGATTCGCGGGTGAAGGACTTTCAACACCCGGATTATCGGCGGTTGGAGATCCTTGATGCGCTGACATTGCCAGACCTGGCCGAACCTTGGGAGTTTCGCAAGGTGAGCCTGTACCATTCGCGGCGCCAGCCCTTATAGTTGCCCCATTCCCGCTTTATTCGAGACGCCCCATGAGTGAGCCGACGCCGTACATCTTCGATGCCACCACCGCCACCTTCGACCAGGCGGTGATCGAGAATTCGTTCCACAAGCCCGTGCTGGTGGATTTCTGGGCCGAGTGGTGTGCGCCGTGCAAAGCGCTGATGCCGCTGTTGGCGCAGATTGCCGAGAGTTATCAGGGCGAGTTGCTGCTGGCCAAGGTCGACTGCGAGGCCGAGCAGGATATCGTCGCGCGTTTTGGCATTCGCAGCCTGCCAACCGTGGTGTTGTTCAAGGATGGCCAACCGGTGGACGGATTTGCCGGTGCACAGCCGGAGTCGGCGGTGCGGGCGATGCTGGAGCCGCATGTGCAGATGCCACCACCGGCCGCGGCCGATCCTCTGGAACAGGCTCAGGCGCTGTTTGCCGAAGGGCGTATCAGCGAGGCCGAAGCGGTGCTGGTCGCACTGTTGGGCGAAGACAACACCAACGCCGCCGCGCTGATCCTGTACGCGCGCTGCCTGGCCGAACGGGGTGAATTGGGCGAAGCCCAGGCCGTGCTGGATGCCGTGAAGGGCGATGAGCACAAGGCCGCACTCGCCGGGGCGAAGGCACAGATCACTTTCCTGCGCCAGGCTGCCGACCTGCCGGACGCGGCCGAACTGAAAAGCCGCCTGGCGCAAAACCCGCAGGACGATGAAGCGGCCTATCAACTGGCGATTCAACAACTGGCGCGCCAGCAATACGACGCGGCGCTGGAAGGCTTGCTGAAGCTGTTTATCCGCAATCGCAGCTACAGCGAGGGTTTGCCGCACAAGACCCTGCTGCAGGTGTTCGAATTGCTCGGCAATGAGCATCCGCTGGTAACCGTATACCGTCGCAAGTTGTTCGCCGCGCTGTATTAAGCCTCGACCCAACGGTACAGCGGCGTGTCCCAGCCGCTGGCGACTTTCACATTGGCACTGTGTCGCAAGCGCACCAACAGGCGCTTGCCGGACACAGCATCGCCGGCCAGACCTTCCAGTTGATCCAGTAACTCCAACCCGCTGAGTTGTCCGGCCTTGCGTAACAGGTCCTGGGCTTTCTGCCACAGGTCATCGGTCTGTTTGACCGGCGCAACGGTTGGCGCAGTCGGCACCGGAGCCGCCTGCAACTGCGCGCCCAGCCGGGCCCAGTCGCCGTCGTCCAGCTCCAGGGTCAAATCCACCGGCAGGTCGCCGACAGTTCCACGAATTCGCAACATCGTCCTTACTCCTGCACTTTTCTGACGGGCATGCTCCCACGCGGCTTGCGCAACGCCAAGCAGGCGGTCAAACTCTCGCAACATTGTTATAAGATCACATAACAAAACTTTCATGTTCTGGAGCCCTCTCATGCGCCGTCTGCTGCTCGCTTTGCCGTTTGCCCTGCTGCCATTGGCTGTCGCCCACGCTCATGACGATCACGAACATGAACACGGCAGCCTGGGCGCCCATGAACACGGGGTCGGTCGCCTTAACGCCGTGCTTGACGGCCAGGCGCTGGAGGTGGAGTTCGACAGCCCGGCCATGAACCTCGTGGGCTTCGAACACCAGGCCAGCACCGCCGCCGACAAGGCCAAGGTCGCCGCCGTGCGCAAACAGCTGGAAAATCCGCTGGCCCTGTTCAACCTGCCCAAAGCCGCCGGCTGCGTGATCAGTACCCAGGAGCTCAACAGCCCGCTGTTCGGCGACAAGCCTGAAGCCGACCATGACGACGACGATGACGACCACGCCACCGACGGCAAAGGCGCCGCCGCCCACGAGCATCATCACGACCACAGCGAGATCCATGCGCATTACCAATTCACGTGCACCACGCCGACGGCCCTGAGCAATTTCGACCTGACGCAAGTGTTCAAGACCTTCCCCGCCACCCAGAAAATCCAGGTACAACTGATCGGTCCAAGCGGCCAGCAAGGCGTCGAAGCGACGGCCACCGCAGCCACCCTGAAGTTGTAGGAACCAGCTTGCTCACGAAAAACTCAAGCGCGCCGCGTTCACCGGAATGCCGCGTTATCGTTAACGTCTTTCGCGAGCAAGCTCGCTCCTACAGAAAGCCCAATGCGTGAACTGCAACCATGACTCAAGCGTTAATCGAACTGTCTGACCTGGGCTTCAACTGGCCCGGTCACCCACAGTTGCTGGACATCCCCGCGTTCCGCCTGGAAGCGGGAGAAACCCTGTTCCTCAAAGGCCCGAGCGGCAGCGGCAAAACCACCCTGCTCGGGCTGCTGGGCGGCGTGCAGAAACCCAGCCGCGGCAGCATTCGCCTGCTCGGCCAGGAACTCACCGAACTGTCGGCGGGTGCCCGCGACCGTTTCCGCGTCGATCACACCGGCTATATCTTCCAGCAGTTCAACCTGCTGCCGTTTCTGTCGGTGCGCGAGAACGTCGAACTGCCCTGCCACTTTTCCAAGCTGCGCGCGCGACGGGCGATCCAGCGTCACGGCAGCGTCGATCAGGCCGCAGCCACTTTGCTGGCGCATTTGGGGCTCAACGCCCCGGAGCTTTTGGAGCGCCGCGCCGACTCGCTGTCCATCGGCCAGCAGCAACGGGTGGCCGCCGCCCGTGCGCTGATTGGCCAGCCGGAACTGGTGATCGCCGACGAACCCACCTCGGCCCTGGACTACGACGCCCGCGAAGCGTTCATCCAGTTGTTGTTCGCCGAATGCCGCGAAGCCGGCGCCAGCCTGTTGTTCGTCAGCCATGATCAGAGCCTGGCACCGCTGTTCGACCGCAACCTGTCGCTGGCCGAACTCAATCGCGCCGCCACGCCCGCAGAGGTTTGAGATGTATTTGTTCCGTCTAGCCATGGCCAGCCTGGCTAACCGCCGCTTTACCGCGATCCTCACCGCTTTCGCCATCGCCCTGTCGGTGTGTCTACTGCTGGCCGTAGAGCGGGTGCGCACTGAAGCGCGCAACAGTTTCGCCAGCACCATCAGCGGTACCGACTTGATCGTCGGCGCCCGCTCCGGCTCGGTCAACCTGCTGCTGTACTCGGTGTTCCGCATCGGCAATGCCACCAACAACATCCGCTGGGACAGCTACGAGCACTTCGCCGCCAGCCCGCAAGTGAAGTGGGCGATCCCGATTTCCCTCGGCGACTCCCACCGCGGCTACCGCGTGATGGGCACCAACGCGTCCTACTTCGAGCATTACCAGTACGGCCGCAAACAGAACCTCGAACTGGCCAGCGGCCGCGCCTTCGCCACCGACCCGTTCGAAGTGGTACTGGGCGCCGAAGTGGCCGATGCCCTGCATTACAAACTCGGCGACAAGCTGGTGCTGGCCCATGGCGTGGCGGTCGTCAGCCTGGTGAAACACGATGACAAGCCGTTCACCGTGGTCGGCATTCTCAAGCGCACCGGCACGCCGGTGGACCGCACGCTGCACATCAGCCTCGGCGGCATGGAAGCGATCCATATCGACTGGCACAACGGCGTACCGGCCCAGGGCAAAGGCCGCATCAGTGCCGAGCAGGCGCGCAATATGGACCTCACTCCACAGGCCATCACGGCCTTCATGCTCGGCCTGAACAACAAGATTTCCACCTTCGCCCTGCAACGGGAAATCAATGATTTCCGTGGTGAGCCGATGCTGGCGATCCTGCCGGGCGTGGCCCTGCAAGAGTTGTGGAGCATGATGGGCACCGCCGAAAAGGCGCTGTTCGTAATTTCGTTATTTGTAGTGCTGACCGGTCTGATCGGCATGCTCACGGCGATCCTCACCAGCCTCAACGAACGTCGCCGCGAAATGGCGATATTGCGGTCGGTGGGCGCACGGCCCTGGCATATCGCGACGCTGCTGATCTTCGAAGCCTTCGCCCTGGCGTTGTCCGGCGTGGTGGTGGGCGTGGGTTTGCTGTACGTATGCATCACCGCATCGCGCGGGTATTTGCAGGCCAACTATGGTCTGGACTTACCGATGTCGTGGCCGAGCGAATATGAATGGACACTGCTCGCCGGTATCTTGTGCGCAGCGTTGTTGATGGGCAGCGTGCCCGCGTGGCGTGCCTATCGACAATCACTGGCCGATGGCCTGTCGATTAGGGTTTAGAAGAGAAGAGCAGCTGCAAGCTTTAAGCTTTAAGCTTCAAGCAGGAAGCGCGTCGGCTTTTACTTGAAGCTTGAAGCTTGAAGCTTGCAGCTGATAGCTGATAGCTACCTACTGAGGAATCACATGCGTCGTGCCCTGTTTGCGCTGTTGCTGCTGGTGAGCGTGCCGGTCTGGTCCGCCGACCAGCCCAAGGATCTGTCGTGGCAAGAGATGATTCCAGCGGATGCGCCACCGGAAATCCCTAACATGAAACCGTTGCACGACCTGTCGAACATGGCCGATGCCTTGTCGGTCGAGGCGGCGCCTGCGGCCAAGCAGGAGCTGCCCAACGCGCCGGTGGTGCAAAGCCTGGACGGCCAGCACATCCGCTTGCCGGGTTATATCGTGCCGCTGGAAGTCAGCGAAGAAGGCCGCACCACCGAGTTTCTGCTGGTGCCGTATTTCGGCGCGTGTATTCACGTGCCGCCGCCGCCGTCGAACCAGATCGTGCATGTAAAAAGCGAAGTCGGCGTGAAGCTCGATGAGCTGTACCAGCCGTATTGGATCGAGGGCTCAATGCAGGTCAAACCCTCTACCAGCGAGTTGGCGGATGCCGGTTACCAGATGGATGCCGAGAAGATTTACGTCTACGAACTGCCGGACTAGCGCTGATTGCCCATTCATTGAGCTGAGTCAAAAGATCGAGCGGAACGATCTTTACCATTGGACGTACAACTTTTAAACGTCCTTTTGGAGCTCCCATGAACAAGTCTCTGCTCGGCGCGTCCCTCTTCGCGCTCGCCCTCGCCGCCCCTGCCGTCCACGCTCACGAAGCTGGCGACATTCTGGTTCGTGCCGGTGCTATCACCGTGAACCCGAAAGCTGACAGCGGCCACGTGAAGGTCGACCAGGGCCCATTGGCGGGCACCAACCTGGGCGGCAAGGCGACCATGAGCAGCGACACCCAGTTGGGCTTGAACTTCGCCTACATGCTGACCAATCACGTCGGTATCGAACTGCTGGCCGCCACGCCATTCGAGCATGACGTGAAGATCAAGAACACCGCCCTGGGCGCCGCCAACGGCAAGCTCGGCACCTTGAAACACCTGCCGCCAACCCTGAGCGTCGTGTACTACCCGCTGGACAGCAAGTCGGCGTTCCAACCCTACGTAGGCGCCGGTATCAACTACACCTGGATCTACGACGAGCACGTCGGCAGCCGTGCGCAACAAGCCGGTTTCAGCAACTTCAAGGCAGACAACTCCTGGGGCTGGGCCGCGCAAATCGGCGCCGACTACATGATCAACGACAAGTGGATGATCAACGCCCAGGCGCGCTACATCGACATCAGCACCAAGGCGACCGTGGACAACAACGCGTTGGGCCAGGGCACCCGTGCCAAAGTGAATGTGGACGTGGACCCGATGGTTTACATGGTGGGTATCGGCTACAAATTCTGATCCCGGTGTAAGCAAGGGCGCATAACCCAGGTGAGAGGGGGCTAGCTCCCGATTACGGTGAATCAGTCAATGACTGGTACTCCGCAATCGGGAGCAAGCCCCCTCTCACATCTGCTTTTGCGTTATGTCAGCTGTGGCGGTAATACCGATCCAGCAACGCCGGCAGCCCCGCCCGCCAAGCCCGTGGCTTGATGCCGAAGGTGTGCAGGATTTTCTTGCAGGCCAGCACCGCATGCTGCGGTTCATCGCTTGCATCCGGCCGTGCCGCGTGGGCCTGAGCGGTGGGCGATTCAATGGCCAGCGGATGATAGTTGCGCGCTTCGGTGAGGATCGCCTGGCCCAGGGCCAATGGCGTGGTCGCCTCTTGGCCGGCGTAGTGATAGGTCCCCCACAGCGGCGCCGCGCAATCGAGTTGCTTGAGCACGGAAATGATTACCCGGGCGGCATCATCCACCGGCGTCGGGTTACCGCGACGGTCGTCCGCCATCAACAACTCATCCGGTTTTTCCGCACGGGCCAGAAAGCGTCCCAAGGTGCCATCCATGCTGTCATCCAGCAGCCAGCCAAAACGCAGCAGCACATGTTGCGGGCAGGTGGCGCGCACACTCTGTTCAATACGCCACAACGCCTGGCCGCGCAGGCCCAAGGGCACCGGTTCGTCTTTTTCGCTGTAGGCGGTGGCGCGGGAGCCATCGAATACGCGGTAGCTGGACGGTTGCAGCAACGTGATGCCGTGGTGCTGGCACAGTTCGGCCAGGCGTTCGATAGCGAACTCCTGCGCGGCCAAACGGCTTTCGCTGACTGCCTCGGCCTGGAACCAGTCGAAATAGTAGGCGAGGTTGATCAACGCATCGGGACGGGTGTCGTCGAGCAATTGGGTAAGGCTCGCGGCATCCCAGCCGTCTTGGGGCGGTTTGGGTGCGAGGAAACCGATGTCTTCCTCTGCACCGAGGCGAATCAGCGCCTGCCCGAGGGCATTCCCGCCGCCCAGTAACATAAGGCGCATTCGCATAGATTGAGCAGGCCCGGTCTGTATGGAACGAAGGTTTTTGGATATTTGTAAGGATCGTTGCATTTTGCGGGTTTGTCGCGCAACCGTCACGGATAAAAGTATGGGGTTGCAAGTTGTCGGGGCCGACGCCATAACTGAATGCATGAACCTTCCTGAATCCACGGACAAGGTCCTGGACGGCTTCCACCCTGCCGTCAGCGCCTGGTTCCGCAGTACCTTCCCGTCGGTGACCAGCGCCCAGGCCCAGGCATGGCCGCTGATCAAACAGCGCCGCTCGACCCTGATTGCCGCCCCCACGGGTTCCGGCAAGACGCTGACCGCCTTCCTGGCGGTGCTTGATGACCTCGTCCATCAAGGCCTGGCCAACGGCGGGCAACTGCCGGATGAGACGCTGGTGGTGTATGTGTCGCCGCTCAAGGCGCTGTCCAACGACATCCAGATCAACCTGCAAAACCCGTTGGCGGGCATCACCGAACAGTTGCAGCGCCTGGGCTTGCCGCCGTTGGTGATCCGCACCGCCGTGCGCACTGGCGATACCCCGCAAAAAGACCGTGCCCTGATGCGCAAGCGTGCGCCGCATATCCTGGTGACCACGCCGGAATCGCTCTATGTGCTGCTCGGCTCGGACTCCGGCCGGCATATGCTGGGCAATACCCGCACGGTGATTGTCGACGAAATCCACGCCATCGCCGCCAGCAAGCGCGGCAGTCATCTGGCGTTAAGCCTGGAGCGCCTGCAAGGGCTGTGCACCCAGCCGTTGACGCGTATCGGCCTGTCGGCCACGCAAAAACCTATCGAGGCGGTCTCGCGCTTTCTGGTGGGCACGGCGCGCGAATGCGCCATCGTCGATATCGGCCATGCCCGGCCTCGTGACTTGGATATTGAAGTGCCGCCCGTGCCGCTCTCGGCGGTGATGGCCAACGACGTGTGGGAATTGGTCTACGACCGCCTCGCCACACTGGCCCGCGAACACCGCACCACACTGATATTCGTCAACACCCGACGCCTGGCCGAACGCCTCGCGCGGCATCTGAGCGAGCGCCTGGGCAAAACGGCCGTGGCCGCCCACCATGGCAGCCTGGCCAAGGAGATGCGTCTGGACGCCGAGCAACGGCTCAAGGCCGGCGAGCTGCAAGTGCTGATTGCCACTGCATCGCTGGAACTGGGGATTGATATCGGCGACGTGGACCTGGTGTGCCAGATCGGCTCACCCGGTTCGATCAACGGCTTTCTGCAACGGGTGGGACGCTCCGGGCATCAGGTCGGCGGCACGCCCAAGGGCCGCCTGTTTGCCACTACCCGCGACGACCTGATCGAATGCGCCGCGCTGCTCGACTGTGTGCGTCGGGGCGAGTTGGATACGCTGCAGATCCCCGTCGCGCCACTGGACGTGCTGGCCCAGCAGCTGATTGCCGAAGTCAGCGCCCAGGAATGGCCGGAACTGGCGTTGCTCGAGCTGGTACGTCGCGCCGCGCCTTACGCCGAGCTGGATGAGCGCCACTACCAGGCGCTGCTGCATATGCTCAGCGACGGCTACAACGGCCGCCAAGGCATCCGCAGCGCCTACCTGCACCGCGACGCAGTGACCCGCACCCTGCGCGGCCGCCGGGGCGCCAGGCTGACGGCCGTCACCAGCGGCGGCACCATCCCCGACAACGCCGACTACAGCGTATTGCTCGAACCCCAGAGCCTGAATATCGGCAGCGTCAACGAAGACTTCGCGGTGGAAAGCATCGCCGGGGATATCTTCCAGCTCGGCAATACGTCGTACCGGATTTTGCGCGTAGAAAGCGGCAAGGTGCGGGTCGAGGACGCCCACGGGCAGCCACCGACCATTCCTTTCTGGCTCGGCGAGGCGCCAGGGCGCAGCAACGAGTTGTCGGCGGCGGTGGCACGTCTCCAGGGCCAGTTGGACGCTGTGCTCGGTGCCAGCCCGGGCGACCTGCAACCCGCGCTGGAGTGGCTCACCCACACGCTCGGCCTGAACCACGCCAGCGCCGAGCAGATCCTCGACTACCTGGCCCGTGCGCGCCTGGCCCTGAGCGCCCTGCCGTCTCAGGACACGCTGATCATGGAGCGGTTTTTCGATGAGTCCGGCGGCACCCAACTGATTATTCACACGCCCTTCGGCAGCCGCCTCAACCGCGCCTGGGGCCTGGCCTTGCGCAAGCGGTTTTGCCGCACGTTCAATTTCGAATTGCAGGCGGCTGCCAGTGAAAATGCCATCGTGCTGTCGCTGTCCACCAGTCACAGCTTTGAGCTGGATGAGGTGTGGCGCTATCTGAACAGTCACAGCGCCGAGCACATCCTGATCCAGGCCGTGCTGGACGCGCCATTGTTCGGCGTGCGCTGGCGCTGGAACGCAGGCGTGGCCCTGGCATTGCCGCGGTTTGCCGGTGGGCGCAAGGTGGCGCCGCAGATCCAGCGCATGAAAAGCGAAGACCTGATCGCCAGCGTGTTTCCCGACCAGATCGCCTGCCTGGAAA
This sequence comes from Pseudomonas sp. MWU13-2517, assembly GCF_023242545.1. Taxonomy (NCBI): domain Bacteria; kingdom Pseudomonadati; phylum Pseudomonadota; class Gammaproteobacteria; order Pseudomonadales; family Pseudomonadaceae; genus Pseudomonas; species Pseudomonas sp. MWU13-2517. Next base: position 150,040 of record NZ_JALMFA010000015.1, read on the forward strand.
ACCTGGCCGGGGAGCGCGAAGTACCCGAACACCCGTTGGTGGAACAAACCCTCGACGACTGCCTGCACGAAGCCATGGACAGCGACGCCTGGCTGGCCCTGCTGCGGCGTATGGAGCGCGGCGAAGTGCGCTTGATCAGCCGAGACTTGCCTGCCCCCTCGCCCATGGCCGCCGAAATCCTCAGTGCCCGCCCCTACACCTTTCTCGACGACGCCCCGCTGGAAGAACGCCGCACCCAGGCCGTGCTCAACCGGCGCTGGAGCGACCCGCAGAGCACCGACGACCTCGGCGCGCTGGACGCTGACGCCATTGCCGGCGTGCGTGAAGAGGCCTGGCCGGCGCCCAACGGCCTGGACGAAATGCATGAGGCGTTGATGAGCATGGCATGTATCGCCGCCGGCGAAGTCACACCGCAATGGGCCGAGTGGCTGCACGCCTTGGCCAAGGGCGGGCGCGCCTGTCAATTGCCCAACGGCTTGTGGGTGGCCGTGGAACGTTTGAGTTGTTTGCAGACGATCTATCCCGGCAACTTGCCGCTTATGCCGGGCTTCGATGAACCATGGAGCTATGACGATGCGGTGGTCGAAGTGCTGCGCGCACGCCTCGCAGGATTCGGCCCGCTGAGCCTGATCGAAATCGCCGCGCCCCTGGCATTGCCAATGGCTGATGTCACTCAGGCACTCGCGCGTCTGGAGCAGGAAGGTTATGTGCTGCGCGGTCGCTTCAGCCCCAGCACCGACGCAGAGCAATGGTGCGAACGGCATTTGCTCGCGCGCATTCATCGCTACACGGTCAAGCGCCTGCGCCGTGAAATCGAACCGGTGGCGCTGCAGGATTTCATGCGCTTCCTGTTCGATTGGCAGCACCTGTCCAACGCCACGCGCGGCCAGGGCAGCGCCATGCTGCCGCAGATCATGGCCCAGTTCGAAGGTTATAGCGCCGCCGCATCCGCCTGGGACAGTGACTTGCTCAGTGCGCGGCTCAAGGACTACGCCTCCACCTGGCTCGACGAACTGTGCCGCAGCGGCAAGCTGGTGTGGATGCGTTTGAGTAACAAGGCCAGCGCCAGTGCCTTGCGCAGCACACCGGTGGTGCTGTTGCCACGCAGCCAGGTGCCATTGTGGAGTGGGCTGACCGACCTCACCGACAGCACCACGCTGTCGCTCAAGGCGCAGAAAGTCCTTCAGGCCCTGCGTGATCATGGCGCGTTGTTTTTCGATGAGCTGGTGCACGAAGCCCATCTGCTGCGCAGTGAATTGGAAACCGCGTTGCAGGAACTGGTGGGCGCCGGGTTGGTGAATGCCGACAGCTTTGCCGGGCTGCGTGCGCTGACCACGCCCGCCAGCAAACGCCAGGCACGCAGCAGCCGGCGTGGGCGGGGTGCATTTGTCGGCGGAATGGACGACGCCGGGCGGTGGGCCTTGGTGCGCCGACCGCCAACGGCCCCTGGTGCGCATTCGGCCGAGACGCTGGAACACGTGGCGATGACCCTGCTGCGCCGTTATGGCGTGGTGTTCTGGCGCTTGCTGGAGCGTGAGGCGGAGTGGCTGCCGAGCTGGCGAGAGTTGCTGCGCACCTTTCATCGGCTCGAAGCGCGCGGGGAAATTCGTGGAGGGCGGTTTGTCAGCGGCCTGGCGGGCGAACAATTTGCGTTGCCGGAGGCGATCCCGTTACTGCGCGAAGTACGGCGCAGGCCTCACGACGGCAGCTTGGTGGTGGTGTGTGGCGCCGACCCGTTGAACCTGGTGGGCACGCTGTTGCCGGGCAGCAAGGTGCCGGCGGTGAGCGGCAATCGGATCGTGTACCGGGACGGGTTGCCGGCCGCCGTGATGGTGAGCGGCAAGCCGCAACTGCTGGTGGACAGCGATCAGCAAGCGGTGCAGGAGAAGTTGATCAGGCACTGACGTCGGGGGCGTTGAAGCCCTCATCGGGAGCCAGCGCCCTCCCACACCGGGAATGCGTTTCAAGCGCCCTCATTGAGGGCGCGGCTGCTCGGTCAGCACCAACGACGCCGGTACCTCTTCATCCGGCTCGTCCACCTGGGCGCTGCGCTTGGGCAAGAAAACCTGCTGTGGGTAAGTTTGCGCGAAGTGCACCTGCGCACAGTTATCCACAAGCTTTTTCAGGCGCTGATTGAACGCGCGGCTGACAGCATATTGCCCGCCCGACACCGTGCGGAACTGCGCGGTGAGCACCACGCCATTGAGGTCCATCTTGTCGACGCCGAATACCTCCAGCGGCCCTTGCAGGTTGTATTGGAGGAACGCGTCATCACGGATCGATTGCCCGGCCTCGCGGATCAGCTCCACGGCTTTGTCCACATCGGTATCGTAGGTGAACTGCACCGAGAAGAACGCATAGGCAAATTGCCGCGACTGGTTGGTGACCGCCTTGATCTGCCCGAATGGCACCGAGTGCACAAAACCTTTGCCGTCGCGCAGACGCAGGGTGCGAATGGTCAGGCCCTCGACCGTGCCGGCGTGGCCGGAATCGAGCACGACCCAGTCGCCAATAGACAGGGTGTCTTCGATGATGATGAACAGGCCCGTAATCACATCCTGCACCAACTGCTGCGAGCCAAAGCCGATGGCCAGGCCGACCACACCAGCACCCGCCAACAGCGGCGCGACGTTGATACCCAGATTGGCCATGGTGGTGATCGCGCAGATCACCACCAGGATGATTTTCACCGCATTACGCAGCAGCGGCAGGATGGTTTTGACCCGCGTGCTGGGCTGGCGGCTGGAGCGCTTATTCACCGGCGGCTTCAGAGCTTCCTGAATGGCCGTGTCGAGCACCACCCAGAAGAGCCAGGTCATCAGCAGGATCAGGCCGATGCTGCTCAGGGAGTCACTGATCGCCCGGCCTACCGAGTTGCGCTGGGCAAATTCAAACAACGATACGCCCCAGATGCGCCCGAGAATTTCGATAAAAGCGATCGCCATGACAATGCGCAGGATCGCGTGTAACAGGCTGAGGAAGCGTTCCTTGTAGGCGCTGCTGCGCTGGATCGCCACCTGACTGCGGGACTTGAACAGGTGTTGCAGCACCGTACTGAGGAACACGGTGCCAATCAGCAAAATCGTCGTGAACAACGCGCAACGCAGGGCTTTCTGATTATCGTCGCCAGCGCCGATCAGGTTGATCGCCGAGACCAGCACCATCAACAGGATCGGCCAGTACCACAGCCCGGAAAACACCCGCAGCGATTGCTGCAGTGCCGGGTGTTTCAGGCGCTGGGCCAATGGCCGGTTGCGAATCAAATGGGCCACCGGACGGCGCAGGCGCACCACCAGTACGCCAAAAATCACCGCCGCAAACAGCCCGGTGAACACGGCAATGCTGCTGGTGATATTGCCACCCAGTTGTCGCGCGATTTGCGGGCTGGTCAGCGCGTCGCTGAGGGCGGCAAGGAAGCCGATCAGAAACAACGGCCTCGGGCAGTAACTACGAATAATCTGCACGGCCGTACGCTTGTGACCAACGTTGAACATGACGATGACGCACAACAACATCGACGTGGAAAAAATGCCGCTGCTGGTGGCGTAGGCGAAACACAGTGCCAGCGCTCGCCCCACCGACGAGGGTAAAAAGTGGCTGACGTAAAGCGTCAGTGGCAGGCAAATCAATGCAGGCAGGGTGTAGGGCATCACATACCCCAAAACCGCTTGCAGGCGCCCACGTGTCCCAATGAAGCGCTGTCGACTCAGACGCTTTACGGCCAATCGTCCCAGCAGCATCAAGACCGCAAAGGCACCACCCCATACCCCCGACAGCAGCAGGAAATCCCCGGCCACGCGCCACGGCGAGCGCTCGGCGGTCTGGTCCACCAGCCGCCCGACCTCGTCCGCCGCACGGTCGGCGCGAAGGCGCCAGGCGTCGATGAGGTTTTCATTGAGGTCGAGTTTGTCCTGCACATCGTCGATGCTGGAACTGATGGCGCCGAGCAAGCCACCCTCGACCAATAACTCGGGCTTGGCCGGTGCAGCAGACGCTGGAGCCGGCACCGTCGTAGCAGCTTGCAGCACGCCGTTGCCAAACAGCAGCAGCGCACCGAGCAGTAATGCAGTCTTGAGATTCAGCAAAACAGCGGCTCCTTCAGCAAGGTCTGTAAGGAACTGACGGGTTTACGCTCCGATCGTTCCCCCTCGTCTTACTTTTGCGCCCAAGACAAATATCAAATGCCAATACCTGGCTTTTTCCGCACAAGCCAAACCCAGACACTGCGCTCCTGAATCAACCCACCGGAGTTGCAGCCATGCCCATTGCCTTGCTCGCGCTGACCCTCAGCGCTTTCGCCATCGGGACGACCGAGTTCGTCATCGTTGGCCTGTTACCCACCATCGGCGCCGACCTGGGTGTCGACTTGCCGTCCGCCGGCCTCTTGGTCAGCCTCTACGCCCTGGGCGTGGCCATCGGTGCGCCAGTGCTCACGGCGCTCACCGGCAAAGTGCCGCGCAAATGGCTGCTGCTGTCGTTGATGGTGCTGTTTACCCTCGGCAACCTGCTGGCCTGGCAGGCGCCGAGTTATGAGTCCCTGGTACTCGCGCGGATCGTCACCGGCCTGGCCCATGGCGTGTTTTTCTCGATTGGCTCGACCATCGCCACCAGCCTTGTGCCCAAGGAAAAAGCCGCCAGCGCAATTGCCATCATGTTTACCGGCTTGACCGTCGCCCTGGTCACCGGCGTGCCGCTGGGCACGTTCATCGGCCAGCACTTCGGCTGGCGTGAAACCTTTCTGGCCGTCTCGGCCCTGGGCGTGATCGCATTTATCGGCAGCTTGCTCTACGTGCCGAAAAACATCAGCCACAGCAAACCCGCGTCGTTGCTGCAACAGTTGCTAGTGCTCAAGCAACCGCGCTTGCTGCTGGTGTATGCCATGACCGCCGTCGGCTACGGCGGCTCATTTATCGCGTTTACCTTCCTGGCGCCGATCCTTCAGGATATCTCCGGCTTCAGCGCCAGCACCGTAAGCCTGGTGCTGCTGGTGTACGGGGTTTCGGTAGCCGCCGGGAATATCTGGGGCGGCAAGCTCGCCGACAAGCGTGGCCCCATCAGCGCATTGAAAATCATCTTCGCCCTGCTCGCAGCGGTATTGTTCATGCTGACGTTCACTGCGGCGAGCCCATGGCTGGCCCTGGCCACCGTACTGGTGTGGGGCGCGGTCGCCTTCGGTAACGTGCCTGGCCTGCAAGTCTATGTGGTGCGCCAGGCTGAGCATCACACCCCGCAAGCGGTGGATGTGGCTTCGGGCCTGAATATCGCCGCGTTTAACCTGGGTATCGCCGGCGGCGCCTGGGGCGGTGGTTTGATCGTGGCGCATATGGGGCTGATCCACACGGCCTGGATCGGTGGGCTGGTGGTCCTGGTGGCTTTGGCACTGACGGCATGGAGTGGCCGACTTGATCGGTTGGGGCCGGTGTATGCCGAGTCATCGAACCCTGTGGCAGTCGGACACTGAGTCAGTCGCCACACACCCTGTGGGAACGGGCTTGCTCGCAAGCGTTGGGCATCAGCCAATAGATTCACGGCTGAACCGCCCCATTCGCGAGCGAGCCCACAGGTTTGGCACATGTCGTTTCATGTGCCGTCCTACATGCCGTCTGTAGAAACGCAGAAACTTTCCGCCGACTATTCCAGTCATCCCAGAACAGAGGTCAACCGACCGATCATTCACGGGAGCAACCATGACGGCGATACATATCGGCATTTCCGGCTGGCGCTACAAGCCCTGGCGCGGGGATTTCTACCCCGAGGGGCTGACCCAGAAACGTGAGTTGCAGTTCGCGTCACGCGCCGTCAACAGCATCGAAATCAATGGCTCGTTCTACGCGCTGCAAACGCCCAAGCGCTATGCCGAGTGGTACGCCCAGACGCCTGAAGATTTCCAGTTCAGCGTCAAGGCACCCCGCTATATCACCCATATCCTGCGCCTGCGCGAGGTGCATAAGCCGATGGCTAATTTCTTCGCCTCAGGTGTACTGGAGCTGAAAGAAAAGCTCGGGCCGATCCTTTGGCAATTCCCGCCCAGCTTTAAATTCGACCCGCCCCTGTTCGAAGCTTTTCTCGCCGAATTACCCACCGACACTCAACAAGCCGCCGCCCTCGCCCACCAGCATGAGTCGCGCCTGAACGGCAAGGCGAGCATGCAGGCCCATGGCAAACGCGCGTTACGCCATGCGGTGGAGATTCGCCATAAAAGTTTTGCGGTACCGGAGTTCGTGCAAATGCTGGCAAAACACGGCGTGGCGCTGGTGGTTGCAGACACCGCCGGCAAGTGGCCGTATATCGAAGACGTCACCGCCAACTTTCTTTACCTGCGCCTGCACGGCGATAAGCAGCTGTATGCCAGCGGCTACAGCGCCGAAGCACTCAAGCGTTGGGGTGATCGCATCGAGTGCTGGGCGCATGGCAAGCAACCGGCGGATGCGCATCTGGTCGCCCCGCAACACAAGCCCCGCGCCTGCAAGCAGCGCGATGTATTCTGCTTTTTCGACAATGACATCAAGGTGCGCGCGCCCTTCGATGCGCGCCAATTGCTGCAACGTTTCGGCCTGGACAAGCACCTGGCCACAACGCCCGGCGTATTGCCGGAGCCGGGGGTGTTGCCATGACGCATCCGGAATTGATCCCCGCCCCTCCCACCGCTGCCATTACGCACTTCACAGTGCTGACGGTGAATATCCACAAGGGCTTCACCGCGCTGAATCGACGCTTCATCCTGCCCGAACTGCGTGAGGCGGTGCGCAGCGTGGGCGCTGACATCGTGTTCCTGCAGGAAATCCACGGCACTCACGAACGCCACCCGCAGCGCTACAGCGACTGGCCGAACATGCCGCAGTACGAGTTTCTCGCCGACAGCATCTGGCCGCAGTTCGCCTATGGGCGCAATGCGGTCTACCCCCACGGCGATCACGGCAATGCGCTGCTGTCGAAATTCCAGATCGTGCGCTACGACAACCTCGATATCTCCCAGAGCGGGCATGAAAACCGTGGCCTGCTGCATTGCGTGCTGCGGCTGCCGGGTACCGGCCAGGAGGTGCACGCCATCTGCATTCATTTAGGCTTGCGTGAAGTACATCGCCAGCAGCAATTGCGCTTGCTGGAACAGCGCATCAGCGAGATCCCGGCCACCGCGCCGCTGGTGGTTGCCGGCGATTTCAACGACTGGCGCCAAAAGGCCGACCTGAGCCTGAGCGGCCTGCAGGAAGTATTCAACCAACGCCTGGGCAAACCCGCGCGCACGTTCCCTGCACGCCTTCCGTTGCTGCCACTGGACCGGATTTACGTGCGTAATGTGAAGGTGCATAACCCTCGGGTCCTGGCCACACGGCCATGGTCCCATCTGTCGGACCATGTGCCGCTGTCGGTGGAGATCGAACTATGACCGTTGCCGTAGAGCATATTTCCACTGATCAGCCGCCGGACGAAGCCAAGGCCCGTGACCTCGATTATGGCTGGCAGGGCGGCAACCAGGTCGAGTTGCTGGAGAACGGCGAGACGTACTTTCCACAGGTCTTCGATGCATTGCGTAAGGCGCGGCGGGAGATCCTGCTGGAGACCTTCATCCTCTTCGAAGACAAGGTGGGCCTTGAGCTCAAGGCGGTGCTGATCGAGGCCGCGCAACGTGGAGTGAAGGTGGTGGTCAGCCTGGATGGCTTTGGCTGCGGCGAGTTGAGCCCGGCTTTTCTGAGGGAACTGGCCGAAGCGGGCGTGGCGGTGCAGATGTTCGACCCGGCCGCCAAGACGCTGGGCATTCGCACCAATTGGTTTCGCCGCTTGCACCGCAAGATTGTGGTGGTGGACGCCGAAGTCGCGTTCATCGGCGGGATCAATTTCTCCGCCGATCACCTGGGTGATTATGGCCCCGAGGCCAAGCAGGATTATGCGTTGCAAGTGACCGGTCCGGTGGTGGCGGACCTGCATCATTTTGCACTTGCGCAGAGTGGCCGCCAGGTACGCACGCGACGCGGCTGGCGGCGACGCCAGCAGAGGCCTTCCCCATGGCACACCGAAAAAGGCGACGGCCAGGTGCGCCTGATTTACCGCGATAACGTGCATCACCGTGATGACATCGAAGAAGCCTACATCCACGCCTTGAGCCAGGCACAAAAACGCGTGGTGATCGCCAACGCGTACTTCTTCCCCGGCTATCGCCTGCTGCGGGAAATCCGCAACGCCGCGCGCCGGGGCGTGCGAGTGCAATTGATCATGCAGGGCCAGCCCGACGTGCTGTTGGCCAAGCTGGCGGCGCGCACGCTCTATGGTTACCTGCTCAAGGACGGCGTGGTCATTCATGAGTACTGCGAGCGCCCGCTGCACGGCAAGGTGGCGCTGGTGGATGACGATTGGAGCACCGTGGGTTCGAGCAACCTGGACCCCTTGAGCCTGTCGTTGAACCTGGAAGCCAACGTGTTGATTCGCGACCGAGCCTTCAATCAGCACCTGTATGAACGCCTGGAAACCCTGGCCAAGAACCATTGCCGGACCATGCCGGAGAACCGCAAGCAACGCCTGTGGCTTTGGCGATTGACCGTCGGTTTCCTGGTCTTCCATGTAATGCGCCATTTTCCCATGCTGACGGGATGGTTGCCGGCGCACAAACCTCGACTCAAGCCTTTTGAGGTCCAGCACCATGACACCTGATACCCAACGCTCACGGTTCAAGCGCTGGAAAAAACCGCTGACCATCGCCTTCTTCCTGTTGCTGATCGTTCTGTTCACCCTGCTCGCGCGGCGTATCGACTGGAACGAAGTGATACAGACCCTGAGCGACTTCAAAGTGCGCACATTGGTCATCGCGAGCGCGCTGACGCTGTGCAGTTTCCTGGTCTACGCCAGCTTCGACCTGATCGGCCGCACCTATATCCGCCAACCCCTGGGGTGGAAGCAGATCCTGCCGGTGGGGATCATCAGCTACGCCTTCAACCTCAACCTGAGTGCGTGGGTCGGCGGCATCGCCATGCGCTATCGGCTGTATTCACGCCTGGGGGTGAGCACCCACAATATCGCCAAGATCCTCGGGCTGAGCCTGGCGACCAATTGGTTCGGCTACATGGCGATCGCCGGGGTGATTTTCAGCAGCGGTTTGGTGACGATGCCGCCCGGCTGGAAAGTCAGCAGCAGTGCATTGCAGGGCATTGGTGCGGTGTTGGTGCTGGTCAGCATCGGTTATCTGGCGGCCTGCCAGTATTCAAAAAAGCGTGCCTGGACGATCCGAGGCATGGAAATCAACCTGCCGTCCTTGCGCATGGCGTGCTTGCAACTGATGTTGGGGGCGTTGAACTGGTCGCTGATGGCCGCAGTGATCTTCACCTTGCTGCCGGCCAAACTTGACTATCCACTGGTACTGGGCGTGCTGCTGATCAGTGCAATTGCCGGGGTGCTCACTCATATACCGGCCGGCCTGGGTGTACTGGAGGCAGTGTTTATCGCGCTGTTGCAGCACGAGGCGTCACGGGGCAGCTTGCTGGCCGGGTTGATTGCCTATCGGGCCATCTATTTCATTGTGCCGCTGCTGATCGCGCTGATGATGTACCTCGGCGTGGAAGCCAAGGCCAAAGCGCTCAGGGTCAAGAAAACACCCGCGTGAACGCTTCAGCGGGACTGGATGATGCTCAACCGCTCGCCCACCACCATCTCGGTCACCCAGTCCACCAGGATGGAGGTGTAGGCCTGCTGGGACACCGGATCGCTGAGGGAATGGTCGGCACCGTCGATGATGCGATGCGTCAGGGAATGGGTGTGCTGACACGCCGCGCGGTAGCTCATGATCGTGGCGTGGGGGACATGGTCATCGGTTTCCGATTCGACAATCAGCACATCCCCGGTAAACACCGAACAGGCGTGCAGGGCACGATTGGTTTCGGCGTGAACCAGGGTACTGCGGTAGTCCATCAAGTCGGCCTTATCCAGTTCGCGTTTGGGCTTGAGCCATTCCTGGTCGCGGTACAGCGCAGGCACGCGCAGCGCCAGCCAACGCACGGGCCGCAAAGAGGTGAGTATCGCCGCGAGGTACCCGCCATAGCTGGTGCCCACCACGGCCACCGCCGAGGTATCGATGGCCGGGTGCGACAGTAGCCGGTCGTAGGCCGCCAGCAGGTCGCGCAGGTTGTCCTCGCGGGTGACGCGGGCCAGGGCGTGGCCGCGCAGATCGAACGTCAGGCACACGCACCCCAGGCCGGCAATGCCTTTGGCCCGTTCAAGGTCCCGCTCCTGGCTGCCGCCCCAGCCGTGCACAAACAGCACCCCCGGCACTTTGGACTTGGGGCTCAGGAACGTGCCGCTCATCTGTTCGTCGTCAATCTCGATCACAATGCTTTCGCTTCTAGCCGTCATAAGGTTCAACCGTTACGTACTTGAGAAGAAATTCGCTGGTTTGCGCCGGGCCGCGATACACCTCGATGGCGCCGGCGGGCAGCAGTAAGTCCTCGTAGGTTTCCACCGAGGACACGCGGATAGCACGCAGGCCGGGGCTGTTGATAAATGTCTGCAGGGCAGCCACTTCCGCGCTGCTGGCCCCGCCCATGCGCCAGGATTGTTCAAGCACACCGCTGCGACGCTGGCCGTCGTTGTCCAGGCCCTGGGCGATATCGTAGTTGCGCCGTGATGCATAAAAACCCGGGTATGCCTCATCGGCGGCGGCGTCGAACACCCTGGCTTGCTCGATGGCTTCGCGCACATCGGCGGACAGTTCCAACTGCAGCAAGTCGTCGTAGTCTCCGGGCACCACCAGCAGGTTGGAGCCGCCGTACACGTCTTCCCCCTGCCCGTCTTTTGTCAGGTATTGCTCGCCGCAGTAGCTCAACACGTGACCGCCGATAAAGCTCTGGCCGACGCTATGGGTGACCACGTCGCGCAGGTCCTGCTCCAGCACCACGCCGTCGTTGAAGCGCTGCGCGGCGTCAGGTCGTGCCAGCAATGCGTCGAACTCATCCACGCTGTGGATAACTTCCTGGCCACGGCCCGCGCAGGCATGCACCGGCTTCATGCGAATTGGCCCGCTGTACAGCAAGCGCGTGGCTGCGGGTCGGGCATCTTCCAGGGCGAAGACGCTCAAGCCATCCAGCACGACCGTTCGCACACGCTCGCAGAACTGCGCCGACCAACCTTCGGGAACCTTGGCCTGCGGGCCGAGCACACCGTGAGTGATGGCTTTGGTGCAGATGAAATCGTGGTCGACGTAGCCGCCCCACAAATCCTGCGGGCCTTGGACGTTGAGCGCGCGGGCCTGCGCCTGTCCGACCAGAGTCTGCGTAGGCAAAAGATACAGCGCTTGGCCGGCATGCAACCCGGCGTCGTAGCTGCCGCCGAATGGCAGCTCCAGAACCTGCGCCAGCCAGCGGGCCAAAACGCGGTTGGTTTGCACCTCATGCAACGGCGCCCCTCCGCGTACGGAATGAGCGACTACCAGCTTCTTGCGTTGAGTCAGGGTCATGCGTCCCCCTGGGCCATTGCGCCATGTGTGTGCAAGGGAGGTTGCAGGGATAGGCCAAGGCTCTTTCGGGGAGGACAGTTTTTAAATCAAGCAGTTGCTGAAAAAACGATAGCAGTTGGCCTGCTTCATTCTGCACGACGTTGCGTGGGTGCCGGGGCGTTCTGCACGATTCAAACGCCAAAGCGGCTGCGGTATTCACTGGGCGCCAGACCGGTGATTTTCTTGAAGGTGGCGCGGAATGCGCTGGGGTCCTGGTAACCCACGGTCCAGGCGATATGGTCGACGGTCGCGTTGGTGAACTCCAGCATCTGCCGCGCCTTGCCCACACGCAGGTGCTGGCAGTATTCGGTGGGTTTCAAGCCCGTGGCGCTGCGAAAACGCCGCAGGAACGTACGCTCTTCCAGCCCCGCCTCCTGAGCCATCGCCGCCACGGAAACGTCCACCGCCCCGCTGACCTGCAGCCAGTGCTGAACCTTGAGTATGGCAGCGTCACCGTGGCCGAGAATGGGCGCGAAGTTGCTGCCGCACTGGCTGGCACTGTCACTGTGCTCGATCACCAGAAAACGTGCCGTGTCGGCTGCGATGCTCGGGCCCATCAGGCGATCGACTAGGCGCAGGCCGAGTTCGGACCAGGCCATCAAGCCAGCGGTCGTGATCAGGTCGCCATCATCGACGATGGGTTTATCCGCCTCCAGGCGTACGGCGGGGTAACGGGCCGCGAAGGATTTGGCGGACGACCAGTGGGTGGTAGCACTGCGCCCATCCAGCAACCCACTGCGTGCCAGCATGATCGAGCCGATACACACGCCGCCCAGCACCGCACCTGCCGCGTGTTGCTGACGAATCCATTCCAGCAATGCCGGGGGTGCCTGGTCTTCGGTGAACTCGCCTATCGACGGGGGCACCAGTACGGCCATCATCGGTTGATCGGGACCGGGATCGCTGCTGAATACGCGTATCGGTGTGCCTGTCGCATTCAACTGCCAGTGGCTGACCCGCAGCCGTGGCAATTGCGCGGATTGATAGTCGGCGGCGATGCGATTGGCCACACCGAACAGATCAGTCAGACCATGCACAGCCGCCATTTGCGCACCGGGGTAGATCAACACGCCGAGCTCAACCACCATTGTCAGTTTTCCCCCTGTTATTGTCGGTGCAGCCAATCCCGGGTGCAGGCGCCAGTTAAGATAATGGGCCCATCAACCCCATCTCGCGAGGCGACACACATGGTCAAGCAAGCGCTCATCCTAATCGATATCCAGAACGACTACTTCCCTCAAGGCAAATGGCCGCTTGATGGCGTGGATGCCGCCGCAGACAAGGCCGCACAAGTGCTGCAGGCGTTTCGCCAGAAAGGCGACGCGGTGATTCATGTGCGTCATGAGTTCACCTCCGATGACGCACCGTTCTTCACTCCGGGCTCCGAAGGTGCCCACCTGCACACCAAAGTGTTGAACGAGGGCAGCGAGCCCGTAGTACTCAAACATTTTGTGAATGCATTTCGCGGGACCCACCTGCGCACCCTGCTGGAGCAGCGCAGCATCACCGATCTGGTGGTGGTCGGCAGCATGAGCCATATGTGCATCGACGGCGTGGTGCGAGCGGCGGCGGACCTGGGGTACAAGGTCACGGTGATTCATGATGCGTGTGCGACGCGGGACCTGGAGTTCAACGGCCAGGTGATTCCAGCGGCGCAGGTGCATGGGGCCTATATGGCTTCACTGGCATTTGGTTATGCAAGCGTGCTGTCGGCGGCTGAGTACTTGGAGGCGCAAGCGGCGGCGGCCTGACCGCCACTTGGCGTTACTGCGTCAGCGGGTCGCGATAATGAACAGGCGCGGGAATGGCAGCAGTACGGTGCCATCGCCCAGGGCTGGGTAAGCCTGAGTGATCCGCGTCTTGTATTGCTGTAGGAAGTCAGCCCTTTCACCCTCGGTCAAAGGTGCGAGGAAGGGTCTCAGGGCTGAAGCCTTGAACCATTCCACCACTGCGGCGTGATCCGCCAACGGATGCTGGTAGGTGGTGCGCCACACATCGACGGTGCTGCAGTGTTTGCTCAGCAGCTCGTAGTAGTAGCTCGCGGTATGGCGCTCATTGTGTTTGACCGTGCCGATCCGCGATGACCACGGGCCATCGGCAGCGACCTCGCGAGCAAGCCGGTGAGCGGGTTCGTCGAGGTTATCCGGTGTCTGCACCGCTAACGTGCCGCCCGGCGCCAGTTGATGGATCAAATGCGGGTAAAGCGTGGCGTGGTCCGGCAGCCACTGCAGGGATGCGTTAGCCAAAATCACGTCGAAGGTTTGCGCGGGCTTCCAATCGCCGATATCCGACCGCTCGAAGTTCAGCGCCGGTAGCCGATTACGCGCATCGGCCAGCATGTCATCGGAGCTGTCCATGCCGGTCACGTGGGCATGCGGAAAGCGCTCGGCCAGGACCTCAGTGGAGTTGCCGGGGCCGCAGCCCAGGTCGATGGCATTGCGCACTTCAGTATTGGGAATAGCCGCAACGAGATCACGCACCGGACGTGTACGCTGCTGTTCGAACATCGTGTACTGCTTGGCTGACCAGGTCATCGCGGCTTTCCTTCTTCTTGAGGTTGGCTACAGCCTAATTCTTGTGAGCCATGAGAACAAATGCCAGGATTGACGCTCTCCCATACCTGAAAAGTATCCCAATGTTGGAACTGCGCCAGCTTAAAGCCTTCGTCGCCATCGCCGAAGAAGGCTATATCACCCGAGCCGCCGAACGCCTGGGCATGCAGCAACCACCCTTGACGCGGATGTTGCAAAACCTTGAGGCCGAACTCGGTGTGAGCCTGATGGAACGCCTGCCACGTGGTGTGCGCCCCACCACTGCTGGCCTGGCCTTGTTGGACGAGGCACGGGAAATACTGGCCCAGGCTGAGGGGTTGGCCGAAGTAGTGCAGCGTGCCGCGCGCGGTGAACGTGGCCGCCTGGCCATTGGTTTCACCAGCTCTGCTGCCCTGCATCCATTTGTACCCAGCGTATTGCGGCTTTTTCGCGAAACCTTTGTCGGTGTTTCAGTCGTGCTGGAGGAAGCCGGCACCGGCGAACTACTGGATGCATTGGTGCACGAGAAACTCGATGCGGCGTTTATCCGTTCGCCGCTCAGCGGGGCGCCGTCGCTGCAGGACGAACCGATTCTGGTGGAGCCCATGCTGCTGGCGCTGCCGACGGACCACCCCTTGGCAATCGACTCCGCATCGCCCCTGCCATTGGCGGCCTTGGCGACCGAGTCCTTTGTGCTTTATCGCCGTCGCGTGGGGTTGGGGCTATATGACGCGATCCTGGTGGCTTGTCGTGAGGCTGGCTTCAGCCCACAGGTGGTCCAGGAAGCGCCGCGCATGACCGCAACATTGAGCCTGGTGGCGGCGGGGCTTGGGGTGTCGATTGTGCCGGCGTCGATGCAGCGGTTGCGGGGCGACGGCATCGTCTACCGAGAGCTGACAGAGTGCCGGAGCCTGGTCGCGCCGTTGCATCTGGCGACACGGATCGGTGACGGTTCGGCGGTATTGCGCCGGTTCAAAGAGATGGTGGTGACGGCGGCGTCGACGGATGCGTGATCAGCGGCAATAAAAAACCCCCGAGGGTTTAGCCATCGGGGGTTTTGCTTGTTCCGGGTCTTTAGACCTTAGAACGGGATATCGTCATCAAAGCTGTCGAAATCCGGAGCCGGTTGCGGAGCGGCCTGTTGTGGCGCTGGACGCGACTCACGCTGTGGCTGCTGGCTTGGCTGCGGACGGGACTGTTGTGGGCGCGGAGCCGAGTTGGACATACCGCCCTGGCCCTGCTGGTCGCCTTGTGGACGGCCGCCCAGCAGTTGCATGGTGCCTTGCATATCGACCACGATTTCAGTGGTGTAACGCTTGATGCCGTCTTTTTCCCACTCGCGGGTTTGCAGTTTGCCTTCGATGTAGACCTGCGAGCCTTTGCGCAGGTACTCACCGGCGATCTCTGCAACTTTGCCGAACATCGACACACGGTGCCATTCGGTTTTCTCGACCTTCTGGCCGGTCTGCTTGTCGGTCCACTGTTCGCTGGTCGCCAGACTCAGGTTGGTCACAGCGTTACCGTTGGGCAGGTAGCGAACTTCGGGATCCTGGCCGCATGTACCGACCAATATGACTTTGTTAACCCCACGGGCCATAACGTTCTCCTAGGCTGGGCGCGCTGTCGGCACTGGGTTGACCAACTGCTCGAGCGTCGCGCGATCCAATAATTCGGTGTCCAATTTGATGTAGATGGCGGCTTCTTCAGCAACAACCACGGCATCGGTAACCCCTGTGACGGCCTTGAGGCGCTCAACCAGACCGGCTTCGCGGATCGCTTCTGGCGATAACGGCAAACGCAGGCTCGTCACATACGGAGGTTCACGCATGGTAACAGCAAAGGCCAGCCAGAGGGCAGCCAGACCTGCGCATCCAAGGAACACAACCGACAAACCGCCATGCTGGAACATCCAGCCACCCATGATGCCGCCCAGCGCAGAACCGAGGAACTGGCTGGTGGAATACACCCCCATCGCCGTGCCCTTGCCACCCGCTGGTGAAACTTTACTGATCAACGAAGGCAACGAGGCCTCCAGCAGATTGAACGCGGTGAAGAATACGACCGTGCCGATCACCAGCGCCCGCAGGCTGTCGCCGAACTGCCAGAAGAATAGCTCAGTGAGCATCAGCGTCGCGACGGCGCCGAGTAGAACTCGTTTCATTTTGCGTTTCTTCTCGCCATAAATGATGAACGGGATCATGGCGAAGAACGAAATCAGCAACGCTGTGAGGTAGACCCACCAGTGCTGCTCCTTGGGCAGGCCGGCTTTTTCGACCAAGGCGAGGGGCAACGCGACGAAGCTGCACATCAGCATGGCGTGTAATACGAAGATACCTAAATCGAGGCGCAACAGGTCCGGGTGCTTGAGCGTCGGCAGCAGCGCCTTGCGCGCGACGCCGGACTCACGGTGCTGCAATGTACCGGTGGAACGCGGCACCATGAACGCCACGATCACGATCCCGAACAACGCCATGCCGCCGGTGGCGAGGAACAGCCCATGCAAGCCAAACGCACGCGTCAGCAGCGGGCCGACCACCATGGCCACCGCGAATGACAGCCCGATCGTCATGCCGATCATGGCCATCGCCTTGGTGCGATGCTGTTCGCGGGTCAGGTCCGAAAGCAACGCCATAACAGCAGCGGAAATGGCCCCGGCGCCTTGCAGGATCCGTCCGGCGATGACGCCCCAGATGGAGTCGGACTGGGCCGCAAGCACACTGCCGAGGGCGAACACGATCAGCCCGAGGTAAATCACCGGGCGACGGCCAATGCGGTCGGAAATAATCCCGAATGGAATCTGAAAAATCGCCTGGGTCAGGCCATAGGCGCCGATTGCCAGGCCGATCAAGGCGGGGGTCGCTCCTGCGAGATCCATTCCATAGGTCGCCAGCACCGGCAACACCATAAACATGCCAAGCATACGGAAGGCGAACACCAGGGCCAGACCGCTTGCCGCTCGGGTCTCGCCGCTACTCATGCGTTCGCTGTGGGGATCGTGCATGGAAAAACCTCGTGTGAACCGGCGGCGATTCTACCAGTCCCATCGATTGAGAGGGTATATGCGGCGCTTTGCCGCGCAGCTTTCATCTAAAGCTGCAAGCGGCTTTTTGACAGTGTATATTCATCCAGTCTTTAGCCGTATACTCCGGCATTATTTACGCCCGCCGTGCGAGGCCATCTTGGACAAGATCCTGATTCGTGGGGCTAGAACCCACAACCTGAAGAACATCGACCTGACCCTGCCGCGGGACAAACTGATCGTCATCACCGGCTTGTCCGGGTCCGGCAAATCGTCCCTGGCGTTCGACACGCTGTATGCCGAAGGCCAGCGGCGTTATGTGGAGTCGCTGTCGGCCTATGCCCGGCAGTTCCTGTCCATGATGGAAAAGCCCGACGTCGACACCATTGAAGGCCTGTCGCCGGCGATCTCCATCGAGCAGAAGTCGACCTCCCACAACCCGCGCTCCACCGTGGGCACCATCACCGAAATCTACGACTACCTGCGCCTGCTTTACGCGCGGGTGGGTATTCCGCGTTGCCCGGACCACGATATTCCCCTGGAAGCCCAGACCGTCAGCCAGATGGTCGACCTGGTATTGGCCCAGCCGGAAGGCGCGAAGCTGATGCTGCTGGCGCCAGTGATTCGCGAGCGCAAGGGTGAACACCTTTCCGTCTTCGAGGAGCTGCGGGCCCAAGGTTTCGTGCGCGCACGCATCAACGGCAAGCTGTATGAGCTGGACGAAGCGCCGAAGCTCGACAAACAGAAGAAGCACTCCATTGATGTAGTGGTCGACCGCTTCAAGGTACGGGCGGATCTGCAGCAGCGCTTGGCGGAATCGTTCGAGACGGCATTGAAGCTGGCGGATGGCATTGCCCTGGTGGCGCCGATGGATGACGAGCCGGGCGAAGAGATCATCTTTTCTGCGCGCTTCGCCTGCCCGATCTGCGGTCATGCCATCAGCGAGCTGGAACCCAAGCTGTTTTCCTTCAACAACCCAGCTGGCGCCTGCCCGACCTGTGATGGCCTGGGGGTGAAGCAGTTCTTCGATATCAAGCGCCTGGTCAACGGCGAGCTGACCCTGGCGGAAGGCGCGATACGCGGCTGGGACAGGCGCAACGTCTATTACTTCCAGATGCTGGGGTCGTTGGCGTCGCACTATAAATTCAGCCTGGAAGTACCGTTCAACCAACTGCCGGCCGAGCAGCAGAAAGTCATCCTTCACGGCAGCGGGTCGCAAAACGTCGACTTCAAGTACCTGAACGACAGGGGCGATATCGTCAAACGCTCTCACCCGTTCGAAGGCATCGTGCCGAACCTGGAGCGTCGTTATCGCGAGACCGAGTCGGCCAGCGTGCGCGAAGAGTTGGCGAAATACCTCAGTACTCAGCCTTGTCCGGATTGCCGCGGCACTCGCCTGCGTCGTGAGGCGCGGCATGTGTGGGTCGGTGAGAAAACCCTGCCGGCAGTGACCAACCTGCCGATCGGTGACGCTTGCGAGTACTTTGCCGTGCTTAAGCTGACGGGGCGTCGCGGGGAAATTGCCGACAAGATCCTCAAGGAAATTCGCGAGCGCTTGCAGTTCCTGGTCAACGTTGGCCTGGATTACCTGTCGCTGGATCGCAGTGCCGATACCTTGTCTGGCGGTGAAGCCCAGCGGATTCGCCTGGCCAGCCAGATTGGTGCCGGACTGGTGGGCGTGCTGTACATCCTCGATGAACCGTCGATTGGTTTGCACCAGCGCGACAACGATCGCCTGCTGGGCACGCTGAAACACCTGCGGGATATCGGCAACACGGTGATTGTGGTCGAGCACGATGAAGACGCGATCCGCCTGGCGGATTACGTCGTCGACATTGGTCCGGGCGCAGGTGTGCATGGTGGACATATTGTCGCCGAGGGCACGCCTGCCGAAGTCATGGCTCATCCAGATTCGTTGACCGGCAAGTACCTGTCGGGCCGCGTGAAGATCGAAGTGCCGGCCAAACGCACGCCGCGCAACAAGAAGCTGGCGCTGCACCTCAAGGGCGCGCGTGGCAACAACTTGCGCAACGTCGACCTGGAAATTCCGCTGGGCCTGCTGACCTGCGTGACCGGTGTGTCCGGCTCGGGTAAATCGACCCTGATCAACAATACGCTGTTCCCGTTGAGCGCCACCGCCCTGAATGGTGCGACCACACTGGAAGCGGCTGCCCACGACAGCATCAAAGGCCTTGAGCACCTCGACAAGGTGGTCGATATCGACCAAAGCCCGATTGGCCGCACGCCGCGTTCCAACCCGGCGACCTATACCGGCTTGTTCACCCCCATTCGCGAGCTGTTTGCGGGCGTTCCGGAATCCCGCTCACGCGGCTACGGGCCTGGACGGTTCTCGTTCAACGTCAAGGGCGGGCGCTGTGAGGCGTGCCAGGGCGATGGCTTGATCAAGGTAGAGATGCACTTTCTGCCGGACATCTACGTGCCGTGCGACGTGTGCAAGAGCAAGCGCTATAACCGCGAAACCCTGGAGATCAAGTACAAGGGCAAGAGCATTCATGAAACCCTGGAGATGACGATCGAGGAGGCGCGGGAGTTCTTTGACGCGGTTCCTGCGTTGGCACGCAAGCTTCAGACGCTGATGGATGTGGGCCTGTCGTACATCAAGCTGGGGCAATCGGCGACTACGCTGTCCGGTGGTGAAGCACAGCGGGTGAAGCTGTCTCGCGAGCTGTCCAAGCGCGATACGGGCAAAACCCTGTATATCCTCGATGAGCCGACCACGGGTCTGCACTTTGCGGATATCCAACAACTGCTCGACGTGTTGCACCGCCTGCGTGACCACGGCAACACTGTGGTGGTGATCGAGCACAACCTTGACGTGATCAAGACCGCGGATTGGCTGGTGGACCTGGGGCCGGAAGGCGGCTCCAAGGGTGGCCAGATTATCGCCGTGGGCACGCCGGAGCAGGTCTCAGAAATGCCGCAGTCACACACTGGTTACTACTTGAAACCTTTGTTGGAACGCGACCGGGCCTGACTTTTTCAAGCCTGATAAAAAGCCCCTGTCACCTCGCGGTGACAGGGGCTTTTTTTGTAGCCGGAAATCAGAACTGCGATTGCAGGTAGTTTTCCAGACCGACCAGCTTGATCAAACCAAGCTGCTTTTCGAGCCAGTAGGTGTGATCTTCTTCGGTGTCGTTCAATTGCACTCGCAGGATTTCCCGAGTGACATAGTCGTTGTGCTGCTCGCAGAGTTCGATGCCTTTGCAGAGCGCAGCACGGACCTTGTATTCGAGACGAAGGTCGGCGGCGAGCATGTCAGGTACCGTGGTCCCCACATCCAGATCGTCGGGACGCATACGCGGCGTGCCTTCGAGCATCAGGATACGGCGCATCAGTGCATCGGCGTGCTGTGCCTCTTCTTCCATTTCGTGGTTGATACGCTCATAGAGCTCGGTAAAGCCCCAGTCTTCGTACATGCGCGAATGGATGAAATATTGGTCACGAGCTGCCAGTTCGCCCGTCAGCAACGTGTTGAGGTAATCGATTACGTCGGGGTGACCTTGCATCGCCCTACATCTCCCTGCTTGAAAGTCTGTAGTTTGAACCATGATGACTCGAAGGTCACGAGACTAACGGCAGAAAAGTGAAGATTATCTGAGAAAAGTGGCTGAAATAACGCAAAAACCGCCCAAATGAGGGCGGTTCTGCTTATCGTTTAGAGTCAGTTAAGCGATACACCCAACGCCTTTGCGATTGCTTCTCCATAAGCAGGATCTGCCTTATAGAAGTGCTGCAGTTGACGCTGGACCACATCGCTGGAAACGCCACCCATCGCACCGGCGATGTTGCTGGTGAGCAATGCTTTCTGCTCATCGTTCATCAGGCGGAACAGCGCACCGGCGTGGCTGTAGTAGTCGGTGTCTTCACGGTGATCATAACGGTCAGCGGCACCGCTCAAGGCCAACGCCGGCTCAGCGTACTGAGGTGCTTGTTTCGGTGCATCCGCGTAGCTGTTCGGCTCATAGTTGGGCGCCGCGCCACCGTTGCTGCCGAATGCCATCGAGCCATCACGCTGGTAGCTATTGACTGGACTGCGCGGGGCATTCACCGGCAGTTGCTGGTGGTTGGTGCCGACGCGATAGCGGTGGGCATCGGCGTACGCGAACACACGACCTTGCAGCATGCGGTCTGGCGACAGACCTACGCCAAGAACCATGTTGCTCGGGCCGAATGCAGCCTGTTCCACTTCAGCGAAGTAGTTCTGCGGATTGCGGTTCAATTCCAGCTCGCCGACTTCGATTAACGGGAACTCCTTCTGCGACCAGGTCTTGGTCACATCGAAAGGGTTCTCGTAATGAGCGTTGGCCTGAGCCTCAGTCATGATCTGGATGCAGACGCGCCATTTCGGGAAATCACCGCGCTCGATCGCACCAAACAAATCGCGCTGGGCGTAATCAGGGTCAGTACCGGCCAAGCGCGCAGCTTCGGCCGGCGCCAGGTTCTTGATGCCTTGCTTGGTCTTGTAGTGCCACTTGACCCAGTGACGCTCGCCCTTGGCGTTGATCAGGCTGTAGGTGTGACTGCCGAAGCCGTGCATATGACGGTAGCCGTCGGGGATGCCACGGTCCGAAAACAGGATGGTGACCTGGTGCAGCGCCTCAGGGGAGTGCGACCAGAAGTCCCACATCATTTGCGCGCTTTTCAGGTTGCTTTGCGGCAGACGCTTCTGGGTATGGATGAAGTCCGGGAACTTCAATGGATCGCGAATGAAGAACACAGGGGTGTTGTTACCCACGATGTCCCAGTTGCCTTCTTCGGTGTAGAACTTCAAGGCGAAACCACGTGGGTCACGCTCGGTGTCAGCCGAACCGCGCTCACCGCCTACGGTGGAAAACCGCAGGAAGGTCGGGGTTTGCTTGCCGATGGACTCAAACAGTTTCGCACTGGTGTATTGCGTGATGTCTTGGGTGACGGTGAAGGTGCCATAAGCGCCCGAGCCCTTGGCGTGCACACGACGCTCAGGAATGTTTTCACGGTTGAAGTGAGCGAGCTTCTCAATCAGATGAAAATCGTCGAGCAGCAACGGACCGCGCGGACCGGCGGAGCGGGAATTCTGGTTATCCGCAACGGGTGCGCCGCTGGCGGTAGTAAGGATTTTGTTCTGGCTCATGCTCAATTTTCCTCAGGTCGGACTTGGAACTGCCGGCTAATCGGCTTGGAGGAAGTATTGATCATCAATATGACGTCTACAAATTCATTAAATTGTATGCGTCGATAGAGAATATCTACCAGCCTGCCTAGACCTCATAGTGCCAAGCACAACGCGTGGAGGCTTGTACGCATGCGCTTTTATTACGCACACAAAAAACCGGGCACTAGGCCCGGTTCTTCGTTACAGCTTGTCGTCTTACTCGGCGCTTACAGCTTCGCCGGCAGTAGCACGATCAACCAACTCGACGTACGCCATAGGCGCGTTGTCGCCAGCGCGGAAACCGCACTTGAGGATGCGCAGGTAGCCACCCTCACGGGTAGCGTAACGCTTGCCCAGGTCGTTGAAGAGCTTACCAACGATAGCTTTCGAACGAGTACGGTCGAAAGCCAGACGGCGGTTAGCCAGGCTGTCTGTCTTGGCCAAAGTGATCAGCGGCTCAGCAACGCGACGCAGTTCTTTAGCTTTCGGCAGTGTAGTTTTGATCAGCTCGTGCTCGAACAGCGACACCGCCATGTTTTGGAACATGGCCTTGCGGTGCGAGCTGGTACGGCTCAGGTGACGACCACTTTTACGATGACGCATGGTTCATTCCTTACCAAACTCACGTTCGGTGATTACGACGATCAGGCAGTCGCCTTGTCGTCCTTCTTAAGACTTGCAGGCGGCCAGTTGTCGAGGCGCATGCCGAGGGACAGACCGCGGGAGGCCAGAACGTCCTTGATTTCAGTCAAGGATTTCTTGCCCAGGTTCGGAGTCTTCAACAGTTCTACTTCGGTACGCTGAATCAGGTCGCCGATGTAGTAAATGTTTTCCGCCTTAAGGCAGTTAGCCGAACGTACAGTCAGTTCCAGATCGTCAACCGGGCGAAGCAGGATCGGATCGATCTCGTCTTCCTGCTCGATTACCACTGGTTCGCTGTCACCTTTGAGGTCGACGAACGCAGCCAACTGCTGTTGCAGAATGGTTGCAGCGCGGCGGATAGCCTCTTCAGGATCCAGAGTACCGTTGGTTTCCAGATCAATAACCAGCTTGTCCAGGTTGGTACGCTGCTCGACACGGGCGTTTTCCACCACGTATGCGATACGGCGAACCGGGCTGAACGAAGAGTCAAGCTGCAAGCGACCAATGCTGCGGCTTTCATCTTCATCGCTCTGACGCGAGTCGGCCGGTTCATAACCACGACCACGAGCTACGGTGAGCTTCATGTTCAGGGCGCCGTTAGACGCCAGGTTAGCGATTACGTGATCGGGGTTAACGATCTCGACATCATGATCCAGCTGAATATCGGCAGCGGTAACCACCCCCGAACCCTTCTTCGACAAGGTCAGCGTAACTTCGTCACGGCCGTGCAGCTTGATAGCCAGACCTTTAAGGTTCAACAGGATTTCAATTACGTCTTCCTGTACACCTTCGATGGCGCTGTACTCGTGGAGCACACCGTCAATCTCGGCCTCGACTACTGCACAGCCGGGCATTGAGGACAACAGGATGCGGCGCAGCGCGTTGCCCAGGGTGTGGCCAAAACCACGCTCGAGAGGCTCGAGAGTGATCTTGGCGCGGGTTGGACTGACAACCTGCACATCAATGTGGCGGGGTGTCAGGAACTCATTTACCGAAATCTGCATGGATGCACCTATTTTCTAGCCCTTACTTGGAGTAGAGCTCGACAATCAGGCTTTCGTTGATGTCGGCGGACAGATCACTGCGAGCAGGAACGTTCTTGAAAACGCCCGACTTCTTCTCAGTGTCTACTTCTACCCATTCTACGCGGCCACGTTGGGCACACAGATCGAGAGCTTGGACAATGCGAAGTTGGTTTTTTGCTTTCTCGCGAACTGCGACCACGTCACCAGCACGAACCTGGTAGGACGGAACGTTTACGGTCTGACCGTTAACGCTGATCGACTTGTGCGATACCAGCTGACGGGATTCGGCACGAGTCGAACCAAAGCCCATACGATATACAACGTTGTCCAGACGGCATTCGAGCAGTTGCAGCAGGTTTTCACCGGTTGCACCTTTCTTGCCAGCAGCTTCTTTGTAGTAGCCGCTGAACTGACGCTCGAGAACGCCGTAGATACGACGGACCTTCTGCTTTTCACGCAGTTGGGTGCCGTAATCGGACTGGCGACCGCGGCGCTGGCCGTGGATACCAGGTGCTGCTTCAATGTTGCACTTCGATTCGATCGCGCGCACGCCGCTCTTCAGGAAGAGATCGGTGCCCTCGCGACGAGCGAGTTTGCATTTTGGACCAATGTAACGAGCCATTCTTTACAATCTCCTGGATTACACGCGGCGCTTCTTCGGCGGACGGCACCCGTTGTGCGGGATTGGCGTCACGTCGGTGATGCTGGCGATCTTATAGCCACAGCCGTTCAAAGCACGGACAGCAGACTCACGACCTGGACCTGGACCCTTGACGTTAACGTCGAGGTTTTTCAGGCCATATTCCAGCGCAGCTTGACCAGCACGTTCAGCGGCTACTTGAGCAGCGAACGGAGTGGACTTGCGGGAACCGCGGAAACCCGAACCACCAGAGGTAGCCCAAGAAAGCGCGTTACCTTGACGGTCGGTGATGGTCACGATGGTGTTGTTAAAAGAAGCATGGATGTGGGCGATGCCATCAACCACTGTCTTTTTAACTTTTTTACGAGGACGAGCAGCAGGTTTTGCCATGATAATTTTCCTGTCGATTCGCTGGGGCGATTACTTGCGGATCGGCTTACGCGGACCTTTACGGGTACGCGCGTTAGTCTTGGTACGCTGACCGCGCACTGGAAGACCACGACGATGACGCAGACCGCGATAGCAACCGAGGTCCATCAAACGCTTGATTTTCATGTTGATTTCGCGACGCAGGTCACCTTCAGTGGTGAACTTCGCCACTTCGCCACGCAGCTGTTCAATCTGCTCGTCGCTCAGATCCTTGATCTTAGCGGCTGGGTTTACCCCAGCAACTGCGCAAATTTTCTGCGCAGTAGTGCGACCAACACCATAGATGTAGGTCAGCGAGATAACAGTGTGCTTGTTATCTGGAATGTTAACGCCTGCAATACGGGCCATTCAGTGGGACTCCAATTGACAGCTACCTACGCCCCGGAAGCCAAGAAATAGGGCGCGAGATAATATCGCTGTAATAACAAATAATCAACCCGGCAGCGCACTAGCTGCCGGGCTTCAAGCGGATCACACTCAGCCTTGGCGCTGTTTGTGACGCGGTTCCGCGCTGCAAATTACTCGAACAACACCTTCGCGGCGAATAATCTTGCAGTTACGGCACAGCTTTTTCACCGATGCACGAACTTTCATCACCAACTCCTCGAACCTTATGGGTACTCAGCGCAACATGCCGCTGCCGTAACCCTTCAGGTTGGCTTTCTTCATCAGGGATTCGTACTGGTGCGAAACGAGGTGCGATTGTACTTGGGACATGAAGTCCATCACAACCACGACCACGATCAGCAACGAGGTCCCGCCAAGGTAGAACGGAACGTTTGCTGCAACCACCAGGAACTGGGGCAACAGGCACACGGCCGTCATATATAGAGCACCGAACAGAGTCAAACGAGTCAAAACGCCATCAATATAGCGTGCCGACTGCTCACCTGGACGGATACCCGGAATAAAGGCACCGGACTTCTTCAGGTTTTCCGCTACGTCTTTCGGATTGAACATCAACGCCGTATAGAAGAAGCAGAAGAAAATAATCCCTGCACTAAACAGCAGAATATTCAACGGCTGACCAGGAGCGATCGACTGAGAGAGGTCCTGCAGCCAGCCCATATTTTCAGACTGACCAAACCAGGTACCCAACGAAGCCGGAAACAGCAAAATGCTGCTCGCGAAAATTGCCGGGATAACACCGGCCATATTCACTTTCAGCGGCAAGTGGCTGGTCTGCGCAGCAAAGACCTTACGGCCCTGCTGACGCTTGGCGTAGTGAACAGCGATACGACGCTGGCCACGCTCAATGAACACCACAAAACCGATAATCGCTACTGCCAGCAAACCGATGGCAACCAAGGCGAAGATATTGATATCACCCTGACGAGCAGACTCGAAAGACTGCCCTATTGCCCTCGGAAGACCGGCGACGATACCTGCGAAAATCAACATCGAGATACCGTTACCAACACCACGCTCAGTAATCTGCTCACCCAGCCACATCATGAACATCGCACCAGCCACAAAAGTGGATACCGCGACGAAATAGAAGCCAAAGTCACCAGTGAACGCAACGCCCTGCCCTGCCAAGCCAACGGACATGCCGATAGCTTGAACCAGGGCGAGGACGACAGTGCCGTAGCGGGTGTACTGGCTGATCTTGCGACGGCCAGCTTCACCTTCCTTCTTCAACTGCTCCAGCTGCGGGCTGACGGCGGTCATCAGTTGCATGATGATCGATGCCGAAATGTACGGCATGATCCCCAATGCAAAGATGCTCATCCGCTCCAGCGCGCCGCCGGAAAACATGTTGAACAAGCTAAGAATGGTCCCCTCATTCTGTCGAAACAGGTCTGCGAGTCGGTCCGGGTTGATACCTGGAACCGGGATGTGTGCGCCTATTCGGTAGACGATAATCGCCAGGAACAGAAAACGCAGACGTGCCCAAAGTTCAGACATACCGCCTTTGCCGAGCGCAGAGAGAGCACCTTGCTTAGCCATTTATTCCTCGAACTTGCCGCCAGCTGCTTCGATAGCCGAACGCGCACCTTTGGTGGCGCCGATTCCCTTGCCGATAGTGACAGCGCGAGTCACTTCACCGGACAGCATGATTTTCACACGCTGTACGTTGACGTTGATCACGTTGGCATCTTTCAGGGTCTGCACAGTAACGATGTCGCCTTCCACTTTAGCCAGCTCAGACAGACGCACTTCTGCGCGGTCCATGGCTTTCAGGGATACGAAACCGAACTTAGGCAGGCGACGATGCAGCGGCTGTTGACCGCCTTCAAAGCCTGGAGCGATGGTGCCACCGGAGCGGGAGGTTTGACCTTTGTGGCCACGGCCACCAGTCTTACCCAAACCGCTACCGATACCACGGCCCGGACGATGCTTTTCGCGACGGGAACCCGGCGCTGGACTCAGATCATTGAGTTTCATCGATTAACCCTCTACACGCAGCATGTAGTAAGCCTTGTTGATCATCCCGCGATTCTCGGGAGTATCCTGGACTTCTACAGTGTGACCGATGCGACGCAGACCCAGACCTTTAACGCACAGTTTGTGGTTAGGGATGCGGCCGGTCATGCTTTTGATCAGCGTTACTTTAACGGTAGCCATGATCAGAAGATCTCCTTGACAGTCAGGCCACGCTTGGCAGCGATGGACTCAGGAGATTGCATAGCTTTCAAACCTTTGAAAGTGGCGTGAACCACGTTTACCGGGTTAGTCGAGCCGTAGCACTTGGCCAGAACGTTCTGAACGCCAGCAACTTCGAGGACAGCACGCATAGCGCCGCCAGCGATGATACCGGTACCTTCAGAAGCAGGCTGCATGTACACCTTCGAAGCGCCATGGGCGGACTTCATTGCGTACTGCAGAGTGGTGCCGTTCAGATCAACTTGGATCATGTTGCGACGAGCAGCTTCCATTGCCTTCTGGATCGCAGCAGGCACTTCACGCGACTTGCCACGGCCGAAGCCAACACGCCCTTTACCATCACCTACCACGGTCAACGCGGTGAAAGTGAAGATACGGCCGCCTTTAACGGTTTTGGCTACGCGGTTAACTTGAACCAGCTTCTCAATGTAGCCTTCGTCGCGCTTTTGGTCGTTATTTGACATAACTTAGAACTCCAGCCCAGCTTCACGAGCAGCATCAGCCAGCGCTTTAACGCGGCCGTGGTACTTGAAGCCAGAGCGGTCGAAAGCCACTTGCGAGACGCCAGCGGCCTTAGCACGCGTAGCGACCAGCTGGCCAACCTTTGTGGCCGCGTCGATGTTGCCGGTGGCACCATCACGCAGTTCTTTATCCAAAGTCGAGGCGCTTGCCAGGACTTTGTTGCCGTCGGCCGAGATGACCTGGGCGTAGATGTGCTGCGACGAGCGGAACACGCAGAGACGCACGACTTCGAGTTCGTGCATTTTCAGGCGTGCTTTGCGAGCGCGACGCAGTCGAGTAACTTTTTTGTCGGTCATTTGCTATGCCCTACTTCTTCTTGGCTTCTTTACGACGGACGACTTCGTCCGCGTAGCGCACACCTTTGCCTTTGTACGGCTCTGGTGGACGGAAGTCGCGGATCTCAGCGGCCACTTGACCTACCAGCTGCTTGTCGATGCCCTTGATCAGGATATCGGTCTGGCTAGGAGTCTCAGCAGTGATGCCCGCTGGCAGTTCGTAATCCACAGGGTGCGAGAAGCCAAGGGCCAGGTTCAAAACCGTGCCTTTTGCTTGCGCCTTGTAACCAACACCGACCAGCTGGAGCTTACGCTCGAAGCCTTGGCTTACGCCTTGGACCATGTTGTTTACCAACGCACGCGTGGTACCGGCCATTGCGCGAGTTTGTTGATCGCCATTGCGAGCAGCGAAACGCAGCTCACCAGCTTCTTCAACGATCTCAACGGACGAATGGATGTTCAGTTCAAGAGTACCCTTGGCACCCTTCACCGAAAGCTGTTGGCCTGCGAATTTGACTTCGACACCGGCTGGCAGCTTAACGGGGTTCTTAGCGACGCGAGACATGCTTATCCCCCCTTAGAACACAGTGCAAAGAACTTCGCCGCCGACACCGGCAGCGCGCGCAGCACGATCCGTCATCACACCTTTGTTGGTGGAGACGATAGACACGCCCAGACCGCCACGAACTTTCGGCAGATCTTCAGCGGACTTGTACTGACGCAGGCCTGGACGGCTAACGCGCTTCACTTCCTCGATGACCGAACGGCCTTCGAAGTACTTCAGCTCGATGGACAGCAGTGGTTTGGTTTCGCTGCTGATCTGATAACCCGCAATGTAGCCTTCGTCTTTCAGGACTTTGGCAACAGCTACCTTCAACTTGGAAGATGGCATGCTTACGACGGACTTTTCAGCCATCTGGGCATTACGGATACGAGTTAGCATGTCCGCTAACGGGTCCTGCATACTCATGGGCTAGACGCTCCTAATACAAAAAAATTAGCCTTGCGGCTACATATGTCGCCGAGAATCTCCGGGCATAGAAAACACGGGCTCAGGCGAGCCGGGTATTCTAGACACACTCCGGAAATGAAACAAGCCCCAAAAGGGGCTTGTTCCAGATTCAAGGTCACCGGTGGTCGTTATCTTGCGACGCCAACCACCTGGACTTCGAAAGTACTTACCAGCTGGCTTTAACCAGACCAGGTACGTCACCACGCATTGCCGCTTCACGCAGTTTGTTACGGCCGAGGCCGAACTTGCGGTAAACGCCGTGTGGACGACCGGTCAGGCGACAGCGGTTACGCATGCGCGAAGCGCTTGCGTCACGTGGCTGCTTCTGCAGGGCAACTGTCGCTTCCCAACGTGCTTCTGGACTTGCGTTCAGATCAACGATGATCGCTTTCAGTGCTGCACGCTTCTTGGCGTACTTGGCAACCGTGAGCTGACGCTTCAGCTCGCGGTTTTTCATGCTCATCTTGGCCATGGTCCTACTCCAATCAGTTGCGGAACGGGAATTTGAAAGCACGCAGCAGGGCGCGACCTTCATCATCGTTCTTGGCAGTGGTGGTCAGGGTGATGTCCAGACCGCGGAGAGCATCGATCTTGTCGTAGTCGATTTCCGGGAAGATGATCTGCTCTTTCACGCCCATGCTGTAGTTACCACGACCATCGAAGGACTTGGCATTCAGGCCGCGGAAGTCGCGGACCCGAGGCAGGGAGATCGACAGCAGACGATCCAGGAATTCGTACATACGCTCACGGCGCAGGGTCACTTTGACGCCGATCGGCCAACCTTCACGGACTTTAAAGCCAGCGATGGATTTGCGAGCGTAGGTCACAACGACTTTCTGGCCGGTGATCTTTTCCAGGTCAGCAACAGCGTGCTCGATGACTTTTTTGTCACCGATCGCTTCGCCCAGACCCATGTTCAGGGTGATTTTGGTAACGCGCGGAACTTCCATCACGTTCCCGAGCTTAAGTTCTTCCTTAAGCTTAGGGGCGATTTCCTTCCGGTAAATCTCTTGTAGTCGTGCCATGGTCTTATCTACCTAGCAGTGTTCAAGCATCAACCGCTTTTTGGGTCGACTTGAAGACACGAATTTTCTTACCGTCTTCTACTTTGAAACCAACGCGATCAGCCTTGTTGGTTTCGCCGTTGAAGATGGCGACGTTAGAAGCGTGCAGTGGCGCTTCTTTCTCGACGATACCGCCCTGTACGCCCGACATCGGGTTAGGCTTGGTATGACGCTTGACCAGGTTCAGACCACCAACGACCAGACGGTCATCAGCCAGAACCTTCAGCACCTTACCGCGCTTACCTTTGTCTTTGCCGGCGATCACGATGATCTCGTCGTCACGACGAATCTTTTGCATGTCGGATCTCCTTACAGCACTTCTGGGGCGAGCGAGACGATCTTCATGAACTTCTCAGTACGAAGTTCACGGGTCACTGGCCCAAAGATACGGGTGCCGATAGGCTCTTGCTTGTTGTTCAGAAGAACAGCAGCGTTGCCATCAAAGCGGATAATGGAGCCATCAGCACGACGCACGCCGTGACGAGTGCGGACTACAACAGCAGTCATCACTTGGCCTTTTTTCACTTTACCGCGAGGAATTGCTTCCTTGACGGTAACTTTGATGATGTCACCGATACCAGCGTAACGACGATGGGAGCCACCCAGCACCTTGATGCACATAACACGGCGAGCGCCGCTGTTATCGGCCACATCGAGCATGGATTGAGTCTGAATCATATAATTTCTCCGACCCCTAGTCCTTAGACTTCCACAGCGCGTTCGAGAACATCAACCAGTGCCCAAGACTTGGTCTTGGCCAGCGGACGAGTTTCACGAATAGTGACTTTGTCGCCGATGTGGCACTGATTGGTTTCGTCGTGCGCGTGCAGCTTAGTCGAACGCTTAACATATTTACCGTAGATCGGGTGCTTAACGCGACGCTCGATCAAAACGGTGATGGTTTTGTCCATCTTGTCGCTGACAACACGGCCAGTCAGCGTACGGACAGTCTTTTCGGCTTCAGCCATGATCACTTACCTGCCTGCTGGTTGAGCACAGTCTTCACGCGAGCGATGTCACGCTTAACTTGCGAGAGCAGATGAGACTGCCCCAACTGGCCAGTTGCTTTCTGCATACGCAGATTGAACTGGTCGCGCAGCAGGCCGAGCAGTTGCTCGTTCAGCTGCTGTGCGGATTTTTCACGAAGTTCATTCGCTTTCATCACATCACCGTCCGTTTAACAAAGGAGGTGGCGAGCGGCAGCTTTGCAGCAGCCAGGGCGAAAGCCTCACGCGCCAGCTCTTCAGAAACACCCTCGATTTCATACAGGACTTTGCCTGGCTGAATCTGGGCTACCCAGTATTCCACGTTACCCTTACCTTTACCCATCCGAACCTCGAGAGGTTTTTTGGAGATCGGCTTGTCCGGGAATACACGGATCCAGATCTTGCCGCCACGTTTTACGTGACGGGTCAGAGCACGACGCGCTGACTCGATCTGACGAGCGGTGAGACGACCACGAGCTACAGACTTCAGCGCGAACTCGCCGAAGCTGACTTTGCTACCGCGCTGAGCCAGACCACGGTTGTGGCCTGTCATCTGCTTGCGGAACTTCGTACGCTTAGGTTGCAACATTTGGCGTACCCCTTACTTAGCAGCTTTTTTACGAGGCGCTGGTGCTTGTGGTTTCAGTTCTTCTTGGCGACCACCAATTACTTCGCCTTTGAAGATCCAAACCTTTACACCGATCACACCATAAGTGGTGTGAGCTTCGTAGTTGGCATAGTCGATGTCGGCACGCAGGGTGTGCAGTGGCACACGACCTTCGCGATACCATTCAGTACGTGCGATTTCAGCACCGCCGAGACGACCGCTCACTTGGATTTTGATGCCTTTGGCACCAATGCGCATGGCGTTCTGTACGGCGCGCTTCATAGCGCGACGGAACATGACGCGACGCTCCAGCTGCTGAGCTACGCTCTGCGCAACCAGCATACCGTCGAGTTCCGGCTTGCGGATCTCTTCGATATTGATGTGCACAGGCACACCCATTTGCTTGGTCAGGTCCTGACGCAGTTTCTCAACATCTTCACCTTTCTTCCCGATAACGATACCTGGACGAGCGGTGTGGATGGTGATACGTGCAGTTTGGGCCGGACGATGGATATCGATACGGCTTACGGACGCGCTTTTTAGTTTGTCTTGGAGATACTCACGCACCTTCAGATCAGCGAACAAGTAGTCCGCATAAGTCCGACCGTCTGCGTACCAGACGGAGGTGTGCTCCTTGACGATTCCCAGGCGAATGCCAATGGGATGTACTTTCTGACCCATCTCTTCGACTCCGTTACTTGTCAGCAACCTTGACAGTGATATGGCAAGACCGCTTGACGATGCGATCAGCACGGCCTTTGGCACGTGGCATGATGCGCTTCAGCGAACGCCCTTCGTTGACGAAAACGGTGCTGACCTTCAGGTCATCAACGTCCGCGCCTTCGTTATGCTCGGCGTTGGCTACGGCCGACTCCAGCACTTTCTTCATGATCTCGGCGGCTTTCTTACTGCTGAAAGCCAACAGGTTGAGCGCTTCGCCCACCTTCTTCCCGCGGATCTGGTCGGCGACCAAGCGGGCTTTCTGGGCGGAGATTCGAGCGCCCGACAACTTAGCGGCTACTTCCATTTCCTAACCCCTTAACGCTTGGCTTTCTTGTCTGCCACGTGCCCACGATAAGTGCGGGTACCGGCAAACTCGCCCAGTTTGTGGCCGACCATGTCTTCGTTAACGAGAACTGGGACGTGTTGACGACCGTTGTGTACTGCGATGGTCAGACCGACCATTTGTGGCAGGATCATCGAACGACGCGACCAGGTCTTAACTGGTTTGCGATCGTTCTTTTCCGCCGCCACTTCGATCTTCTTCAGTAGGTGAAGATCAATAAAAGGACCTTTTTTCAGAGAACGTGGCACTGTCGTATCCCTCTATTTACTTGCGACGACGGACGATCATTTTGTCGGTACGCTTATTACCACGAGTCTTCGCGCCCTTAGTCGGGAAGCCCCATGGCGATACCGGATGACGACCACCAGAGGTACGACCTTCACCACCACCGTGTGGGTGGTCAACCGGGTTCATGGCAACACCACGAACGGTTGGGCGAACGCCACGCCAGCGTTTGGCACCAGCTTTACCCAACGAACGCAGGCTGTGCTCGGAGTTCGAGACTTCGCCCAGGGTCGCACGGCATTCAGCCAGCACTTTACGCATCTCACCAGAACGCAGACGCAGGGTCACGTAGACACCTTCACGAGCGATCAGCTGAGCCGAAGCACCAGCGGAACGAGCGATTTGCGCGCCTTTACCTGGCTTCAATTCGATGCCGTGTACGGTGCTACCAACTGGAATGTTGCGCAGTTGCAGAGCGTTGCCCGGCTTGATCGGTGCCAGAGCACCTGCGATCAGCTGGTCGCCTGCACTCACGCCTTTAGGGGCGATGATGTAGCGACGCTCGCCATCTGCGTACAGCAGCAGAGCGATGTGAGCAGTACGGTTTGGATCGTATTCGATACGCTCGACAGTGGCAGCGATGCCATCTTTGTCGTTGCGACGGAAATCGACCAGACGATAATGCTGCTTATGGCCACCACCGATGTGACGAGTGGTAATACGACCATTGTTGTTACGACCACCAGACTTCGATTTCTTCTCGAGCAGCGGTGCGTGAGGAGCGCCTTTATGCAGCTCCTGATTGACCACCTTGACCACAAAACGGCGGCCAGGGGAAGTCGGTTTGCATTTAACGATTGCCATGATGCACCCCTTCCTTACTCAGCACTGCTGCTGAAATCGAGATCTTGGCCTGGCTGAAGGGAGATAACTGCCTTCTTCCAGTCATTACGCTTGCCCAGACCGCGAGCAGTGCGCTTGCTCTTACCCAGAACATTCAGGGTAGTAACACGCTCTACTTTCACGCTGAACAGGCTTTCGACGGCCTTCTTGATTTCCAGCTTGGTTGCGTCAGTTGCAACCTTGAAAACGAACTGGCCTTTCTTGTCAGCCAGAACCGTAGCCTTTTCGGAAACGTGCGGGCCAAGCAGAACTTTAAATACGCGTTCCTGGTTCATCCCAGCAGCTCCTCGAATTTCTTCACGGCCGACACGGTGATCAACACCTTGTCGTATGCGATCAGACTAACTGGATCGGAACCTTGCACGTCACGTACATCAACGTGTGGCAGGTTGCGAGCAGCCAGGTACAGGTTCTGATCAACAGCTTCAGACACGATCAAAACGTCGGTCAGGCTCATGTTGTTCAGTTTGCCCAGCAGATCTTTGGTTTTTGGACTTTCAACAGCGAAGTCCTGAACCACGACCAGACGATCAGTACGCACGAGTTCAGCAAGGATGGAGCGCAGAGCTGCGCGGTACATCTTCTTGTTGAGCTTCTGAGAGTGATCCTGTGGACGAGCTGCGAAAGTGGTACCACCGCCACGCCAGATTGGGCTACGGATAGTACCGGCACGAGCACGGCCAGTGCCTTTCTGACGCCAAGGGCGCTTACCGCCACCACGTACGTCGGAACGGGTCTTTTGCTGCTTGCTACCTTGACGGCCGCCGGCCATGTAGGCCACGACTGCTTGGTGAACCAGCGTCTCGTTGAATTCGCCGCCAAATGTCAGTTCGGAAACTTCGATCGCTTGAGCGTCATTTACATTTAATTGCATGTCAGCTTCCCCTTAACCGCGAGCCTTGGCCGCTGGACGTACAACCAGGTTGCCGCCAGTAGCGCCAGGAACAGCACCCTTGACCAACAACAGATTGCGTTCAGCGTCGACGCGCACTACTTCGAGGGACTGCACGGTCACGCGCTCAGCGCCCATATGACCGGACATTTTTTTGCCCTTGAATACACGACCAGGAGTCTGGCACTGGCCAATAGAGCCCGGGACGCGGTGGGAAACGGAGTTACCGTGAGTGTTGTCTTGGCCACGGAAATTCCAACGCTTGATCGTACCCTGGAAGCCTTTACCTTTGGACTGACCGGTTACATCAACCAGTTGACCAGCGGCGAAGATTTCAGCGTTGATCAGATCGCCAGCCTGGTAGTCGCCGTCTTCAAGACGGAACTCCATAACAGTGCGACCAGCTGCAACGTTTGCTTTAGCGAAGTGACCTGCTTGAGCAGCAGTCACGCGCGAAGCACGACGCTCGCCGACAGTGACTTGCACTGCACGATAGCCATCGGTTTCTTCAGTTTTGAACTGGGTGACGCGATTCGGTTCGATCTCAATGACCGTGACCGGAATGGAGACACCTTCTTCGGTGAAAATACGGGTCATACCGCATTTACGACCGACTACACCAATAGTCATGTTGTAAACCTCATGAGTGTACGGGGCTTTCACCCGCTATGGCCGCCCATTTCAGAGCGTTACACGACTAAGACCCAAGTCTTAGCCGAGGCTGATCTGTACTTCCACACCGGCCGCCAGATCGAGCTTCATAAGTGCATCAACGGTTTTATCCGTTGGCTGGACGATGTCCAGTACGCGCTTATGAGTACGTATCTCGTACTGGTCACGCGCGTCTTTGTTGACGTGCGGGGAGACCAGAACGGTGAACCGCTCTTTACGGGTAGGCAGTGGAATTGGACCACGCACTTGAGCACCAGTACGTTTCGCGGTTTCCACGATTTCCTGGGTGGATTGGTCGATCAGGCGATGGTCAAAAGCCTTCAACCTGATACGGATTTGCTGATTTTGCATTGGATTTCAGACTCCGGCTGCTATTCCCACCGGGCGCAATGCGCCCGTTAAAAGGAGGCGCAATTCTATAGACGCCCCAGATAGGTGTCAACCCAATAAAAAAGCCCCCGCTGAGCGGGGGCTTTCTCAAAACATCGAAGCTATCTCAGAAGAGATAATTACTCGATGATTTTAGCTACAACGCCAGCACCAACGGTACGGCCGCCTTCACGGATAGCGAAACGCAGACCGTCTTCCATAGCGATGGTTTTGATCAGGGTAACAGTCATTTGAATGTTATCGCCTGGCATTACCATTTCTACGCCTTCTGGCAATTCGCAGTTACCGGTCACGTCAGTAGTACGGAAGTAGAACTGTGGACGGTAGCCTTTGAAGAACGGAGTGTGACGACCGCCTTCTTCCTTGCTCAGAACGTAAACTTCTGCGGTGAACTTGGTGTGCGGCTTAACCGAACCTGGCTTAACCAGAACCTGGCCACGCTCAACGTCGTCACGCTTGGTACCACGCAGCAGAACGCCGCAGTTCTCGCCAGCACGACCTTCGTCGAGCAGCTTGCGGAACATTTCAACACCGGTGCAGGTGGTGACGGTAGTGTCACGCAGACCAACGATTTCCAGTGGATCCTGAACGCGAACGATACCGCGCTCGATACGACCAGTCACAACAGTACCGCGACCAGAGATCGAGAATACGTCTTCGATTGGCATCAGGAACGGCTTGTCGGTCAGACGAACTGGTTCTGGGATGTAGCTGTCCAGAGTTTCAACCAATTTACGAACGGACGTGGTGCCCATTTCGTTGTCGTCTTTGCCTTCCAGAGCCATACGAGCAGAACCGATGATGATCGGAGTGTCGTCACCTGGGAAGTCGTAAGTGCTCAGCAGATCGCGCACTTCCATCTCAACCAGTTCCAGCAGCTCAGCGTCGTCTACCAGGTCAGCCTTGTTCAGGTAAACCACGATGTACGGAACGCCTACCTGACGGGACAGCAGGATGTGTTCACGGGTTTGTGGCATCGGACCATCAGCGGCCGAGCAAACCAGGATCGCGCCGTCCATCTGGGCAGCACCAGTGATCATGTTCTTCACATAGTCAGCGTGACCTGGGCAGTCAACGTGAGCGTAGTGACGAATAGTCGAGTTGTACTCAACGTGCGCGGTGTTGATGGTGATACCACGAGCTTTTTCTTCTGGTGCGCTGTCGATCTTGTCGAAGTCAACACGAGCCGAACCGAAAACTTCGGAGCAGACGCGAGTCAGAGCAGCGGTCAGAGTGGTTTTACCGTGGTCAACGTGACCGATGGTGCCAACGTTTACGTGCGGTAGGGAACGATCAAATTTTTCTTTAGCCACGACAATTAACTCCTTGCCTAAAGGACTGAATCAGCCTTGTTTTTTGGATACAGTTTCAGCGATGTGCGCCGGAGCTGTGTTGTATTTTTTGAATTCCATAGAGTAGCTTGCGCGACCCTGGGACATGGAGCGAACGTCGGTCGCATAACCGAACATCTCACCCAACGGAACCTCGGCGCGAATCACTTTGCCGGAAACCGTGTCTTCCATACCCAAGATCATGCCGCGACGACGGTTAAGGTCGCCCATGACATCACCCATATAGTCTTCAGGTGTAACAACTTCTACCGCCATGATTGGCTCAAGCAACTCACCACCGCCCTTCTGGGCCAGTTGCTTGGTTGCCATGGAAGCAGCCACCTTAAACGCCATCTCGTTGGAGTCGACGTCGTGGTAAGAACCGTCAAAAACGGTTGCTTTCAGGCCGATCAGCGGATAGCCGGCAACAACACCGTTCTTCATCTGCTCTTCGATACCCTTCTGGATAGCCGGGATGTATTCCTTAGGAACCACACCACCAACTACTTCGTTCACGAATTGCAGACCTTCCTGACCTTCGTCAGCAGGCGCAAAACGGATCCAGCAGTGACCGAACTGACCACGACCGCCGGATTGACGAACGAACTTGCCTTCGATTTCACAGTTCTTCGTGATGCGCTCACGATAGGAAACCTGAGGCTTACCGATGTTGGCTTCGACGTTGAACTCACGGCGCATCCGGTCAACCAGGATGTCCAGGTGCAGCTCGCCCATGCCGGAGATGATCGTCTGACCAGTCTCTTCATCAGTCTTGACGCGGAAAGATGGATCTTCCTGAGCAAGCTTGCCCAGAGCGATACCCATTTTTTCCTGGTCATCCTTGGTCTTAGGCTCTACGGCAACCGAAATAACCGGCTCCGGGAAGTCCATGCGAACCAGGATGATTGGCTTAGCAGCGTCGCACAAAGTTTCACCGGTGGTGACGTCCTTCATGCCGATCAGGGCCGCGATGTCACCAGCGCGTACTTCCTTGATCTCTTCACGGGCGTTTGCGTGCATTTGCACCATACGACCCACGCGCTCTTTCTTACCTTTAACCGAGTTGATCACGCCGTCGCCGGATGCCAACACGCCCGAGTAAACGCGGACGAAGGTCAAAGTACCCACGAATGGGTCGGTAGCGATCTTGAACGCCAGGGCCGAGAACGGCTCGCTGTCGTCTGCATGACGCTCCATTTCTTCTTCCTCGTTATCAGGGTTGGTACCCTTGATAGCAGGAATGTCGGTTGGAGCAGGCAGGTAGTCGATCACAGCATCGAGAACCAGGGGAACGCCCTTGTTCTTGAACGAGGAACCGCAAACAGCCAAGACGATCTCACCAGCGATAGTACGCTGACGCAGAGCGGCCTTGATTTCCGCGTTGGTGAGTTCTTCACCTTCGAGGTACTTGTTCATCAGCTCTTCGCTGGCTTCGGCAGCAGCCTCAACCATGTTGTTGCGCCACTCGTCAGCCAGCTCCTGAAGCTCTTCAGGGATAGGCTTACGAACAGGAACCATACCTTTATCGGAATCGTTCCAGTAGACCGCTTCCATGTTGATCAGATCGATCTGACCCTGGAAGTTGTCTTCGGAACCGATAGCCAATTGGATAGGCACCGGAGTGTGACCCAAACGCTGCTTGATCTGACCGATCACGCGCAGGAAGTTGGCGCCAGCACGGTCCATCTTGTTGACATAAACAAGACGTGGAACGCCGTACTTGTTGGCTTGACGCCATACGGTTTCCGACTGAGGCTCAACACCCGAGGTGCCGCAGAACACAACGACAGCGCCGTCGAGTACACGCAGGGAACGCTCAACTTCAATGGTGAAGTCCACGTGACCCGGGGTATCGATTACGTTGAAACGGTGCTCGTCTTTGTACTGCTTCTCGGAACCTTTCCAGAAGGCGGTAATAGCAGCAGAAGTAATGGTAATACCACGCTCCTGCTCCTGAACCATCCAGTCTGTGGTCGCGGCGCCGTCATGCACCTCGCCCATTTTGTGACTTTTGCCGGTGTAAAACAGTACGCGCTCAGTGGTAGTGGTTTTACCAGCATCCACGTGAGCGACGATACCGATGTTACGGTAGCGGCTAATCGGAGTAGTACGAGCCATAAAGCCCTCGCAAAATTAGTGAAGCTAAAATTAGAAGCGGTAGTGCGAGAAAGCTTTGTTGGCTTCAGCCATACGGTGCACGTCTTCACGCTTCTTAACAGCAGCACCTTTACCTTCAGCAGCGTCCAACAGTTCGCCGGCCAAACGCAGGGCCATAGACTTCTCGCCGCGCTTACGGGCGAAGTCTACCAACCAGCGCATTGCCAGAGCGTTACGACGGGACGGGCGAACTTCAACCGGAACCTGGTAAGTAGCACCGCCTACACGGCGCGACTTCACTTCGACCAGCGGAGCGATGGCGTCGAGAGCTTTCTCGAAGATTTCCAGGGGGTCGCTGTTCTTGCGTTCTTTAACCTTTTCCAGCGCGCCATAAACGATACGCTCGGCAACGGCTTTCTTGCCGCTCTCCATCACGTGGTTCATGAACTTGGCCAGAATTTGGCTTCCGTATTTTGGATCGTCAAGCACTTCGCGCTTGGCTGCTACGCGTCTTCTTGGCATGGATAAGCCCTCAAACGGTCTTCAGGTTCGCTCGGAATCGGTGCCCTTTCGGGACGCCTCCGACCTTACTCTTATCGACTCAGAAAATAAGATGATTCAGGTTTACAAAAAGCCGCTACTACTTAGGCTTCTTGGTACCGTACTTCGAACGACCTTGGTTACGGCCTTTAACGCCGGAAGTATCCAAGGAGCCACGTACGGTGTGGTAACGAACACCTGGCAAGTCTTTTACACGACCGCCGCGGATCAGTACCACGCTGTGCTCTTGCAGGTTGTGGCCTTCACCGCCGATGTACGAGGAAACCTCGAAACCGTTGGTCAGACGCACACGGCATACTTTACGCAGTGCCGAGTTAGGTTTTTTCGGCGTGGTGGTATACACACGGGTGCATACGCCACGACGTTGCGGGCAGTTCTGCAGCGCAGGCACGTCGGATTTCTCGACGATACGCTTACGCGGCTGACGTACCAGCTGGTTGATAGTTGCCATCTACTAGCTCCACTGTTGTCTTGCGACGCTATTGTCTTGCAAGAAAAGCAAAATGGCAGGAACGAATTCCCGCCAAATTTAGGGGTACAAGAGTCTAAAGAGGATCTTGTCCCCAGTCAAGGCAAGGCCCCGACCTCCCCTCCCGTCGAACCGGAGCAAAAATGCTTCGATCCGACGAATGGGGGTGCCAGGGCCCGGACTTATTTATCGCAGAACTCAGTTACCGCTTGAGTTCAGCGCTTCGGTCAGTGCAGCTTCCACTTCACTGGCGCTTACGCGCAACGGCTTGTCAGCATCACGGCGGCGTTTACGCTCGCTGTGGTAAGCCAAACCGGTACCAGCCGGGATCAGACGACCCACGACCACGTTCTCTTTCAGGCCGCGCAGGTAATCGCGCTTGCCGGTTACCGCTGCCTCGGTCAGTACGCGAGTGGTCTCCTGGAAGGAGGCCGCCGAGATGAACGACTCAGTGGACAACGACGCCTTGGTGATACCCAGCAGCACGCGAGTGAACTTGGCGACGAACTTGTCTTCCGCTGCCAGCCTCTCGTTCTCTACCAGTACGTGAGTCAGTTCCATCTGGTCGCCCTTGATGAAGCTGGAATCGCCCGACTCGGAGATCTCAACTTTACGCAGCATCTGACGCAGGATGGTCTCGATGTGCTTGTCGTTGATCTTCACGCCTTGCAGGCGATAAACGTCCTGGATCTCGTTCACGATGTACTTGGCCAGCGCACTTACACCCAGCAGACGCAGGATGTCGTGTGGATCGCTCGGACCGTCGGAGATAACTTCGCCGCGGTTTACCTGTTCGCCTTCGAACACGTTCAGGTGACGCCACTTCGGAATCAGCTCTTCGTACGGATCGGAACCGTCGTTCGGGGTAATGACCAGACGGCGCTTGCCTTTGGTCTCTTTACCGAAGGCGATGGTGCCGCTGACTTCAGCCAGAATCGACGCTTCTTTCGGACGACGAGCTTCGAACAAGTCGGCAACACGCGGCAGACCACCGGTGATGTCACGGGTTTTCGAAGTTTCTTGCGGGATACGCGCGATAACATCACCGATCGCGATCTTCGCACCATCCGCTACACCGACCAGGGCGTTGGCTGGCAGGAAGTACTGAGCGATTACGTCAGTGCCTGGCAGCAACAGATCCTTACCGTTGTCATCAACCATCTTAACGGCTGGACGGATGTCTTTACCGGCAGCTGGACGATCTTTGGCGTCGAGTACTTCAATGTTGGTCATACCGGTCAATTCGTCAGTCTGACGCTTGATCGTG
Source organism: Pseudomonas sp. MWU13-2517 (assembly GCF_023242545.1). Taxonomy (NCBI): domain Bacteria; kingdom Pseudomonadati; phylum Pseudomonadota; class Gammaproteobacteria; order Pseudomonadales; family Pseudomonadaceae; genus Pseudomonas; species Pseudomonas sp. MWU13-2517. The sequence continues at coordinate 191,900 of NZ_JALMFA010000015.1, forward strand.
ATGCCTTCTTCCATGCCCACGTAGGTCACGGTACCTTTCATTTCGGTAACGATTGGGTGAGTGTGCGGATCCCACTTGGCTACGATTGCGCCAGCGTCGACCTTGTCACCTTCTTTAACCGAAATCACAGCACCGTACGGCAGCTTGTAACGCTCACGCTCACGACCGTAGTCATCAGCGATCGCCAGCTCACCGGAACGGGACACAGCAACCAGGTGGCCATCCACTCGCTCAACGTGCTTCAGGTTGTGCAGACGGACGGTACCGCCATTTTTCACCTGAACGCTATCGGCCGCGGAGGTCCGGCTTGCCGCACCACCAATGTGGAACGTACGCATGGTCAGCTGGGTACCCGGCTCACCGATAGACTGAGCAGCGATTACGCCGACCGCCTCACCGATGTTCACCTGGTGACCACGAGCCAAGTCACGGCCGTAGCACTTGGCGCAAATGCCATAGCGGGTTTCGCAGCTGATCGGCGAACGAACGATCACTTCGTCGATGCTGTTGAGCTCGATGAACTCGACCCACTTCTCATCAACCAGAGTGCCGGCAGGAACGATAACGTCCTCGGTACCCGGCTTGAATACGTCACGGGCAATAACACGACCCAATACGCGCTCACCCAGCGGCTCTACAACGTCACCGCCTTCAATGTGCGGAGTCATCAGCAGACCGTGCTCGGTGCCACAATCGATCTCGGTTACAACCAGATCTTGCGCAACGTCTACCAGACGACGAGTCAGGTAACCGGAGTTAGCCGTTTTCAACGCGGTATCCGCCAGACCTTTACGAGCACCGTGAGTGGAGATGAAGTACTGAAGTACGCTCAAACCTTCACGGAAGTTCGCAGTAATCGGCGTTTCAATGATGGAACCGTCCGGCTTGGCCATCAGGCCACGCATACCGGCGAGCTGACGGATCTGCGCAGCAGAACCCCGTGCGCCCGAGTCGGCCATCATGTACATCGAGTTGAAGGACTCTTGCTCAACTTCGTTGCCGTGACGGTCGATGACTTTCTCTTTCGAGAGGTTGGCCATCATCGCCTTGGAAACTTCGTCGTTCGCCTTCGACCAAAGGTCGATTACCTTGTTGTACTTCTCGCCCTGGGTTACCAGGCCGGAAGCGTACTGGCTCTCGATCTCTTTCACTTCGTCGGTGGCAGCACCGATGATGCGGGCTTTTTCATCCGGGATAACGAAGTCGTTAACACCGATGGAAACGCCGGAGATGGTCGAATAAGCAAAACCGGTGTACATCAACTGGTCAGCGAAGATAACGGTCTCTTTCAAACCAACCACGCGGTAGCACTGGTTGATCAGCTTGGAGATCGCCTTTTTCTTCATCGGCAGGTTGACGACGTCGTACGACAGACCTTTTGGCACAACTTGATACAACAACGCACGGCCAACAGTGGTGTCGACGATACGGGTGCTGGTCACGCTGCCGCCGTCACGGTCGTTGACGGTTTCGTTGATCCGCACTTTGACCTTGGCGTGCAGTGCGGCTTCGCCGGCACGGAACACACGGTCAACTTCTTGCAGGTCAGCGAATACACGACCTTCGCCTTTGGCGTTGATCGCTTCACGCGTCATGTAGTACAGACCCAATACAACGTCCTGCGAAGGAACGATGATTGGCTCACCGTTGGCTGGCGACAGAATGTTGTTGGTCGACATCATCAACGCACGCGCTTCCAACTGGGCTTCCAGCGTCAGCGGTACGTGCACGGCCATTTGGTCGCCGTCGAAGTCGGCGTTGTACGCAGCACAGACCAGAGGGTGCAGCTGGATAGCCTTGCCTTCGATCAGTACCGGTTCAAACGCCTGGATACCCAGACGGTGAAGGGTCGGTGCACGGTTGAGGAGAACCGGGTGTTCGCGAATCACTTCAGCGAGAACGTCCCAAACCTCAGGCAGTTCGCGCTCGACCATTTTCTTGGCCGCTTTGATGGTGGTCGCGAGACCGCGCATTTCCAGCTTGCCGAAGATGAACGGCTTGAACAGCTCAAGCGCCATCTTCTTAGGCAGACCACACTGGTGCAGACGCAGGGTCGGGCCTACGGTAATTACCGAACGACCGGAGTAGTCAACACGCTTACCGAGCAAGTTCTGACGGAAACGACCTTGCTTACCCTTGATCATGTCAGCCAAGGATTTCAGAGGACGCTTGTTGGAACCCGTGATAGCGCGGCCACGACGACCGTTGTCGAGCAGAGCATCGACAGCTTCCTGCAACATACGCTTTTCGTTGCGCACGATGATGTCCGGAGCGGACAGATCAAGCAGACGCTTCAAGCGGTTGTTACGGTTGATCACGCGACGGTACAGGTCGTTGAGGTCGGACGTTGCGAAACGGCCACCATCCAACGGTACCAGCGGACGCAGGTCTGGCGGCAGAACCGGCAGAACGGTCAGCACCATCCACTCTGGCAAGTTACCGGAGCCCTGGAAGGCCTCCATCAACTTCAGACGCTTGGACAGTTTCTTGATCTTGGTTTCGGAGTTGGTTTGCGGAATTTCTTCACGCAGACGGCCAATCTCGTGCTCCAGGTCGATAGCGTGCAGCAGCTCGCGGACAGCTTCGGCGCCCATGCGAGCATCGAAATCGTCACCGAACTCTTCCAGCGCTTCGAAGTACTGCTCGTCGTTCAGCAGCTGACCTTTTTCAAGGGTGGTCATGCCTGGATCGATAACGACATAGCTCTCGAAGTAGAGAACGCGTTCGATATCACGCAGGGTCATGTCCATCAGCAAGCCGATACGGGACGGCAGCGACTTCAGGAACCAGATGTGGGCAACCGGCGAAGCCAGTTCGATGTGCGCCATGCGCTCACGACGAACCTTGGCCAGTGCAACTTCAACGCCGCACTTCTCGCAGATCACACCACGGTGCTTCAAGCGCTTGTACTTACCGCACAGGCACTCGTAATCCTTTACCGGGCCAAAGATCTTGGCGCAGAACAGGCCGTCACGCTCAGGCTTGAACGTACGGTAGTTGATGGTTTCCGGTTTTTTAACTTCACCGAACGACCACGAACGGATCATCTCAGGCGATGCCAACCCAATACGGATGGCGTCGAACTCTTCGACTTGACCCTGGTTTTTCAGCAAATTCAGTAGGTCTTTCAAGGCCTTTCCTCCTGGCGGAGCAGAGAGCGGGCTAAACAGCCCCGCTCTCGATTCGCGTCACGTGTTATTCGGTTTCCAGATCGATATCGATGCCGAGGGAACGAATTTCTTTGATCAACACGTTGAAAGACTCGGGCATGCCCGGCTCCATACGGTGATCGCCGTCCACGATGTTTTTGTACATCTTGGTCCGGCCGTTCACATCGTCCGACTTCACTGTGAGCATTTCTTGCAGAGTGTAAGCAGCACCGTATGCTTCCAGTGCCCAGACCTCCATCTCCCCGAAACGCTGACCACCGAACTGAGCCTTACCACCCAGCGGCTGCTGGGTAACCAGGCTGTACGAACCGGTAGAACGAGCGTGCATCTTGTCGTCTACCAAGTGGTTCAGCTTCAGCATGTACATGTAGCCAACAGTAACCGGGCGCTCGAACTTGTTGCCGGTACGGCCGTCGAACAGCTGCATCTGGCCGCTTTCTGGCAGGTCTGCCAGTTTCAGCATGGCCTTGATTTCGCTTTCCTTGGCACCGTCGAACACCGGGGTAGCCATTGGAACGCCGCCGCGCAGGTTCTTCGCCAGATCCAGGATTTCCTGGTCGGAGAAGGTGTCCAGCTCTTCGTTGCGACCGCCGATCTCGTTGTAGATCTCGTGCAGGAACTTACGCAGGTCTGCGACCTTGCGCTGCTCTTCGATCATACGGTTGATCTTCTCGCCCAGACCTTTGGCCGCGAGGCCCAGGTGGGTTTCAAGGATCTGACCAACGTTCATACGCGAAGGTACGCCCAACGGGTTGAGGACGACGTCGACCGGGGTGCCATTGGCATCGTGCGGCATGTCTTCAACCGGCATGATCACGGAGACCACACCCTTGTTACCGTGACGACCGGCCATCTTGTCGCCCGGCTGGATGCGGCGACGGATTGCCAGGTAAACCTTGACGATTTTCAGCACGCCTGGAGCCAGGTCATCGCCCTGCTGCAGTTTGCGCTTCTTGTCTTCGAACTTGTCGTCCAGCAGACGGCGGCGATCAACGATGTAGGCCTGGGCCTTCTCGAGCTGCTCGTTCAGAGCATCTTCAGCCATGCGCAGTTTGAACCACTGGCCGTGCTCAAGACCGTCGAGAACTTCGTCGGTGATGTCCTGACCTTTCTTCAGACCTGCGCCGCCTTCAGCCTTGTGGCCTACCAGAGCGGAACGCAGACGTTCGAAGGTCGCGCCTTCAACGATACGGAACTCTTCGTTCAGATCCTTGCGGATCTCGTCGAGCTGAGTCTTCTCGATGGACAGTGCACGAGCATCACGCTCAACGCCGTCACGGGTGAAGACCTGTACGTCGATGACAGTACCTTTGGTACCGGTAGGTACACGCAGGGAAGTGTCTTTAACGTCGCTGGCTTTTTCACCGAAAATGGCACGCAGCAGTTTTTCTTCCGGAGTCAGCTGAGTCTCGCCTTTCGGCGTGACCTTACCAACCAGGATGTCGCCTGCGCCAACTTCAGCACCTACGTAAACGATACCGGCTTCGTCCAGCTTGTTCAGTGCAGCTTCACCCACGTTCGGGATGTCTGCAGTGATTTCCTCTGGCCCAAGCTTGGTGTCACGTGCCACACAGGTCAGTTCCTGGATGTGGATCGTGGTGAAGCGGTCTTCTTGAACAACACGCTCGGACAGGCAGATGGAGTCTTCGAAGTTGAAGCCGTTCCATGCCATGAACGCGATACGCATGTTCTGACCCAGAGCCAGCTCACCCATGTCGGTGGACGGGCCGTCAGCCATGATGTCGCTACGCTGAACGCGATCACCCTTGCTCACAAGCGGACGCTGGTTGATACAGGTGTTCTGGTTCGAACGGGTGTATTTGGTCAGGTTGTAGATGTCGACGCCGGCTTCGCCAGTTTCTACTTCGTCATCAGCAACACGGACCACGATACGGCTGGCATCAACGGAGTCGATCACGCCGCCACGACGAGCCACGACGCAAACGCCGGAGTCACGGGCTACGTTACGCTCCATGCCGGTACCTACCAGCGGCTTGTCAGCGCGCAGGGTCGGTACAGCTTGACGCTGCATGTTGGAACCCATCAACGCACGGTTGGCGTCATCGTGCTCCAGGAACGGGATCAGCGACGCTGCAACCGACACTACCTGCTTCGGCGAAACGTCCATCAAGGTGACGTCTTCCGGCGCCTTGACGGTGAACTCGTTCAGGTGACGAACAGCTACCAGCTCGTCGACCAGGACTTTCTTGTCGTTCATCGTGGCCGAAGCCTGAGCGATCACGTGATCAGCTTCTTCGATGGCGGACAGGAATACGATCTCGTCGGTGACCAGTGCGTCTTTCACCACGCGGTACGGGCTCTCGAGGAAGCCGTACTGGTTGGTGCGCGCATAAGCGGCCAGGGAGTTGATCAGACCGATGTTCGGACCTTCCGGCGTTTCGATCGGGCAAACACGACCGTAGTGCGTCGGGTGTACGTCACGAACTTCAAAGCCAGCACGCTCACGGGTCAGACCACCTGGGCCCAGTGCGGACACACGGCGCTTGTGGGTGATCTCGGAGAGCGGGTTGTTCTGGTCCATGAACTGGGAAAGCTGGCTGGAACCGAAGAACTCTTTCACCGCTGCAGCCACTGGCTTGGCGTTGATCAGGTCTTGCGGCATCAGGCCTTCGCTTTCAGCCATCGACAGACGCTCTTTGACCGCACGCTCAACACGCACCAGGCCAACGCGGAACTGGTTCTCAGCCATTTCGCCTACGCAGCGAACACGACGGTTACCCAGGTGATCGATGTCGTCGACGATGCCTTTACCGTTACGGATGTCGACCAGGGTCTTCAGGACCGCAACAATATCTTCCTTGCACAGCACGCCCGAACCTTCGATCTCGGTACGACCGATACGACGGTTGAACTTCATCCGGCCGACCGCAGACAGGTCATAGCGCTCAGGGCTGAAGAACAGGTTGTTGAACAGGGTTTCGGCAGCGTCTTTGGTCGGTGGCTCACCAGGACGCATCATGCGATAGATCTCTACCAGCGCTTCCAATTGGTTGCTGGTGGAGTCGATCTTCAGAGTGTCGGAGATGAACGGACCGCAGTCGATATCGTTGGTGTACAGAGTCTCGATGCGAACAACCTGGGCCTTGGCGATTTTGGCCAGGATTTCAGTGGTCAGCTCGGTGTTGCACTCAGCCAGGATTTCGCCTGTAGCCGGGTGAACGATGACTTTGGCGGTAGTGCGACCCAGGACGTAGTCCAGAGGCACTTCCAGCTCTTTGATACCGGCTTTTTCGATCTGGTTGATGTGGCGCGCGGTGATACGGCGGCCAGCCTCAACGATGACTTTGCCCTTCTCATCCTGAATGTCCAGGACGGCAATTTCACCACGCAGACGCGAAGCAATCAGCTCCAGCTTGAGTGTTTCATCCTTCAGGCTGAATATGTTGGTGGTGTAGAAGGCATCCAGCACTTGCTCAGTGCTATAACCCAGCGCGCGCAGCAGCACCGAAGCCGGCAGTTTGCGACGACGGTCGATACGCACGAACACGCAGTCCTTCGGGTCAAACTCGAAGTCCAACCACGAACCGCGGTACGGAATAATGCGCGCGGAGTACAGGAGCTTACCGGAGCTGTGCGTCTTACCGCGGTCGTGGTCGAAGAACACGCCCGGGGAACGGTGCAGCTGGGAAACGATTACACGCTCGGTACCATTGATTACGAAGGTACCGTTTTCAGTCATCAATGGGATTTCACCCATGTAGACTTCTTGCTCTTTGATGTCCTTGATCGCTTTGTTCGACGATTCTTTATCGAAAATGATCAGGCGGACTTTTACCCGCAACGGTACGGCGTACGTAACACCGCGCAACACGCATTCTTTGACATCAAATGCCGGTTCGCCCAGGCGATAACCCACGTACTCCAGCGCAGCATTGCCGGAGTAGCTGATGATCGGGAAAACGGATTTGAAGGCCGCATGCAGGCCCACGTCGCGGAACTGATCTTTGGTCGCTCCCGCCTGCAAGAATTCACGATACGAATCCAGCTGGATAGCCAGAAGGTACGGGACATCCATGACGTCCGGCAACTTGCTAAAGTCCTTGCGGATACGTTTTTTCTCAGTATATGAGTAAGCCATCAGCGTTCCCCAGCTTGGTCACCTGCTTGTTTGGCCCCTCCGACGGGAGCAGCCAGAAAATCTCGCAAACCCCATGGTTTGCACCACCGCATCGGGTGGCTACAGCACGTTAATGGCGGCGACCGAGTCGACAGCCAAGAACGGAAAAAGGCCGGTGGCAAGAGCCACCAGCCATCAGCCTTCAGCTTAACGCTTGGGCTGGAGACGCAAGGTCGATGCTTACTTCAGCTCGACTTTAGCGCCTGCTTCTTCCAGTACTGCTTTGGCTTTGTCAGCTGCGTCTTTGGCAACAGCTTCCAGAACCATGGCAGGAGCGCCGTCAACTACAGCCTTGGCTTCTTTCAGGCCCAGACCGGTCAGTTCACGTACTGCCTTGATCACGTTTACTTTCTTCTCGCCAGCTTCGGTCAGCATGACGTTGAATTCGGTTTGCTCTTCAGCAGCGGCAACAGCAACAGCTGGACCAGCGGAAGCAGCAGCAGCGGAAACGCCGAATTTTTCTTCGAAAGCTTTGATCAGCTCAACAACCTGCAGAACCGACATTTCAGCTACGGCGTTGAGGATATCTTCTTGGGAGATAGACATTACTGTATTTCCTGAATTGGGGGACGGCCTAGGCGGCCATCGAAATAAACAAAAATACGCGAAAGAAGTGGCTCAGCCTTAGGCTGCGGCAGCTTCTTTTTGCTCGCGAACTGCAGCCAGAGTACGAGCCAGCTTGCTGGTAGCGCCTTGAATCACGCTCATCAGCTGCGAAATGGCTTCGTCGCGGGTCGGCAGTGTTGCCAGTACGTCGATTTGGTTAGCTGCGAGGAACTTGCCCTCGAACGCAGCTGCCTTGATCTCGAACTTATCCTGACTCTTGGCGAACTCTTTGAACAAACGGGCAGCAGCGCCTGGATGTTCTGTGGAGAACGCAATCAGAGTCGGGCCGGTGAACGCGTCATTGAGAACACTGTATTCAGTGTCAGCAACAGCGCGCTTGAGCAAAGTGTTACGTACAACACGTACGTATACGCCAGCTTCACGAGCCTCTTTACGGAGTCCGGTCATAGCGCCTACTGTCACACCACGGGCATCAGCCACGACAGCGGACAGAGCAGCTTTGGCAGCCTCGTTGACTTCAGCGACGATGGCCTTCTTGTCTTCGAGATTAATTGCCACGGGTTTAACTCCTGCTTGTTACCGTTTCATCTGGCCGAAGCCGGATGTCGTTTTGGTGTCTGATTCGGTAAGGAACCGGGAGCACCATCTGCGTAGGCTTGTGGTTTAAGACTTGCGCCGCCTACGGTCTTGGATAGCCCCCGCCAGGCAGGGACCCCAATTTTTTCGATTGACGCATATCGTGCGTCAATCTGTGTTTTATACGTCCAGCGAGCCTTGGTCGATGACCAGACCTGGGCCCATAGTGGTGCTCAGGGTAACGCGCTTAACGTAGATACCTTTCGAGGAGGCTGGCTTGATACGCTTCAGATCAGCGATCAGGGCCTCAACGTTTTCCTTCAGCTTGACGGCATCAAAGCCGACTTTACCAACGGAGGTGTGAATGATGCCGTTTTTGTCGGTGCGATAACGAACCTGACCAGCTTTGGCGTTCTTAACCGCGGTAGCTACGTCTGGAGTTACGGTGCCGACTTTAGGGTTAGGCATCAGGCCGCGTGGACCCAGGACCTGACCCAACTGACCAACGACGCGCATTGCATCCGGGGAGGCAATAACTACGTCATAGTTCAGGTCGCCGCCTTTCATTTCGGCAGCCAGGTCGTCCATACCAACGCGATCAGCGCCGGCAGCCAGAGCAGCTTCAGCTGCCGGGCCTTGGGTGAACACAGCAACACGTACAGTCTTGCCAGTACCGTGTGGCAGCACAGTTGCGCTACGAACGACCTGGTCGGATTTACGTGGGTCAACACCCAGGTTTACAGCAACGTCAACGGACTCGCTGAACTTGACAGTCGACAGCTCGGTCAGCAGGGCGGCGGCGTCTACAAAGTTGTAGGCCTTGCCCGCTTCGATTTTGCCGGCGATAGCCTTTTGGCGCTTGGTCAGCTTAGCCATTACACACCCTCCACGTTAAGGCCCATGCTACGAGCAGAACCGGCGATGGTACGCACGGCTGCATCCATATCAGCTGCAGTCAGATCCGCGTTTTTGGTTTTCGCGATTTCTTCCAGCTGAGCACGAGTTACAGTGCCGACTTTAACGGTGTTAGGACGAGCGGAACCGCTAGTCAGACCTGCAGCCTTCTTCAACAGAACCGAAGCCGGGGTCGACTTGGTTTCGAAAGTGAAGCTACGGTCGCTGTATACAGTGATGATTACTGGAGTCGGCAGACCTGGCTCAAGACCCTGAGTACGGGCGTTGAAGGCCTTGCAGAATTCCATAATGTTCACGCCGTGCTGACCCAGAGCTGGACCGACGGGTGGACTAGGGTTGGCCTGAGCGGCCTTCACTTGCAGCTTGATGTAAGCGGTAATCTTCTTGGCCATGAGGCACTCCAATTACGGGTTCAGACGCCTCGAAAGGCTCCCCGGTTACTTGCGCGTTTATCCCAGTGACGACAAAACCCCACAGCCTAAGGCTGCGGGGTTGGGATGCTTGCTCAGCTAGACCTTCTCGACCTGGCTGAACTCCAGCTCCACCGGAGTAGAGCGACCGAAAATGAGCACCGCCACTTGGATCCGGCTCTTTTCGTAGTTAACTTCTTCGACGGTGCCGTTGAAATCAGCAAACGGACCATCTGTGACACGAACAACCTCACCCGGCTCGAACAGCGTCTTCGGCTTAGGCTTGTCACTACCATCCGCAACACGACGCAGAATTGCTTCTGCCTCTTTATCGGTGATAGGAGCAGGCTTATCGGCGGTACCGCCAATGAAACCCATGACGCGAGGAGTGTCCTTGACCAAGTGCCAAGTACCCTCATTCATGTCCATCTGAACCAGCACGTAGCCAGGGAAGAACTTGCGTTCGCTTTTGCGCTTCTGGCCATTCCGCATTTCAACCACTTCTTCAGTGGGAACCAGAATCTCGCCGAAGCCTTCTTCCATGCCTGCGAGCTTTACGCGCTCTATCAAAGAGCGCATAACGTGCTTCTCGTAACCCGAGTAAGCATGCACAACGTACCAACGCTTAGCCACGGGACACCCTTAGCCAACAATCAAGGAAACAAGCCAGCCGAGCAGGGAATCGAGCCCCCACAACAGCAACGCCATAACCAGAACAACAGCCACGACAATCAATGTGGTCTGAGTGGTTTCTTGGCGAGTCGGCCAAACGACTTTACGAATTTCGGTGCGAGCTTCCTTTACCAGGACCGCGAAAGACTTGCCTTTGGCAGTCTGCAGGCCTACAAAGGCAGCTACAGCAGCAAGAGCAAGCAAAGCGAGCACGCGGTACAGGATCGGCGAAGCAGAGTAGTACTGATTGCCAACAACGCCTACGACCACCAATGCGACTACAGCAAGCCACTTGACCAGATCGAAACGAGAGCTTTGAGCTTCAGCCTTAGGAGTCATCTATGAAGATCCTGTGAAAAGAAAGCCAGACACACCACGTGAATCTGGCAGGTCAGGAGGGAATCGAACCCCCAACCTACGGTTTTGGAGACCGTCGCTCTGCCAATTGAGCTACTGACCTAAAACAAAATCAGGCCGACCATTATGCAGGCCTGAAAAAGACTTTACAACAACCAACCCCAAGAGACTTGAAACCACCTGACAACGAAGCCAAGCACAACAGGATCAAGCCGAGATAAGCTGTTAAAACAAAGGCAGATATTTTCATATCTGCCTTGTCATATGGAGCTCTTGAGCGGATTTGAACCGCTGACCTCACCCTTACCAAGGGTGTGCTCTACCAACTGAGCTACAAGAGCGAAACACCTTGCACAACCTGCAAACTTGGAGCGGGTAGCGGGAATCGAACCCGCATCATCAGCTTGGAAGGCTGAGGTTCTACCACTAAACTATACCCGCGGAGCTTGCAGCTCACGCTAAAAATGGTGGAGGGGGAAGGATTCGAACCTTCGAAGTCGTAGACGTCAGATTTACAGTCTGATCCCTTTGGCCGCTCGGGAACCCCTCCTAAGCGAGCCGGCATTTTACATTACGCCGACCTTCTGTCAAGCATTTTCTCATTTAAAAATATGAGGTTAGCTGCATTGACCTTCGCTTCACACTGTAGACCGTAAAGGCCTTCACTGCGAAGCGGGCGCCATTCTATGCAAACTATTCGAGACTTGCAACGCCTTCGCACAACATTATTTTATGTTTTAACTCATTGAATTCCTTAGCAAGGTTTTCAAATGGTAGATCGTCAGCCAGACGCCTGCTTTCAGGAGACACGCGAAGCCAGTAACCGACAGCATCCGGAACGGTCAGCATTTGGACCTTGGCCTTTATATCCAAGCTTATAAGGCGCTGCTCAAGCGACTGGGCCTGCCGCAGATCAGAGAACCCACCTATGTATAAGCAGGTACTTTGAGCATCCGGAGCCTTGACTCGATCGCGCCGGGAAACCGCATCGGAAGACTCGCTCAGCAGTCGGATATCTTGCTGAGACCCCTTATAAAGACTCAACGGAGTGACATCCTTCGCACGCAAAGGAGCCTCTTGCTGATGCCAGATGTAGTAGAAGACATTGAGCACAAGCAAAAGTAAAAACAGCCAACGCATAAACACCTCAGGACAAAGGGCACGCCATCGCCAGGCCAACGAACACCAGATCCGGAACGAGCCGCCCATGTGGAACGACCTCAGAGACCAGGTCAGCATCCCCACCCGTCAGGAACACCGAGAATTCATCCCCCCAATAGCTTCGAGCCAGCTCAAGCTGAGTCAGCACAAACCCCCTCAGCATTAGCGTACAACCTCGCTCAACAGCTTCTACAGTGGTACGCCCCGGAGAGAACTGCTCCAGCGCCTGCTCAGCAGCAGCATCGTTGTAGCGGATCTTTCGCGTATGCGTGCGTAACTGGCTGCGCATCAAGGGCATCCCTGGACAAATAAAGCCCCCCAGATGCTCACCATCGGCCGCAATAAAATCCGCCGTCGCCGCCGTGCCAAAATCAAGGACCAAACAAGCACCTGAGCTCAACTTGAATGCCCCAAGCATTGCCAACCAACGATCAAGCCCCAGTCGCTCGAACTCGTCATAGCCGTTACGCACCCCTGCCATTTCGCGCGCTGAAGCCGCACACGAGACGGTGACGCCAAATGCCTGCTGCAGCACCTCCACCAGCTTATCGGTCTCCTCGAGCGCTCGAACGCTCACCAGTCGGCAACGCGTCAGCAATAGACCTGGAACTGAGAGCAGACTCTCAATCAATGAAGCATCCGAACCAACGACACCTTCGGCCAAGACTCCGGCTTTATCCGGCCCCAGCACACGCCACTTGATGAAGCTATTCCCACAGTCGAGCTCAAGAATCATCACGCAACCTCAGGCTTAACTCACCACCGCTGTATGTTTTCTCGACACCATCAACATTCAAGCGCAATGCCCCTTGATGATCGATACCCAGCACTACCCCATCAATTTGGTTGACGCCCGCTATGAGACACACAGCCCTACCCTGCCACAAATGATTTTGCTCCCACTCTTCCTGGAGAGCAGCGAAGCCATGGCTTTTATGTCGGTCCAGATAGCCCCCCAATTGCAAACCCAGCCTGGCAACCAATTGGTTTCGATCAATAGAAGAGCCGGTCTCCAATTGAACCGAAGTCCACTGCCGATCAACCTCGACCGCTTTCTGCATATTCACATTAATACCGATGCCGAGCACAACGTGACAGATGTCAGCAGGATCCCCCACCAACTCCAGCAAAATACCGGCAATTTTTTTATCCTCAACCAAAACATCGTTTGGCCACTTCAAAGCAGCCCTATGCACACCTGACTCACGCAGAGCCTGCATGACCGCCAAGCCCACGACAAGGCTAAGGCCCTCCAGCTGACGCAGCCCTCCATCAACACGCAATACGAGGCTGTAATACAGATTCTGCGCGAACGGACTGACCCATTTGCGACCACGCCTTCCACGCCCTGCCGTTTGCTGCTCAGCAAGTACCAGGAACGGCGCAACGCAGCCGCCATCGACAAGACGTAAAGCCTCGGCGTTAGTGGAATCAATAGAATCGGAAATGTAGACAGGCCACTCCATAGAACCTGTATTGACTGCAATTTCTTCGGCATTCAGGAACGCCAATGGGGACGCAAGTTGATATCCCCTGCCTCGGACTTTATGGATGGGCAGATTCAACTCAGCCTCAAGATGCTGGAGCTGCTTCCAAACAGCACTACGGCTTATACCCAGAGCGGCACCCAGCGCCTCACCAGAATGGAATCGGCCATCTTTTAGAAGTTCTAGCAACGTCAACATGCAAATATCGCCTCACGATGAGGCACGCATGATAGCCATGCACAAAGCCATTGCATAGAAAGGCCGAGCGCGAGCAGTCATCGGCCCTTTGT
>NZ_JALMFA010000016.1:0-198833 GCF_023242545.1 Pseudomonas sp. MWU13-2517
ATACATCCTGCGCGATGAGTCGATGCACCTGAACTTCGGTATCGACGTGATCAACCAGATCAAGATCGAAAACCCACACCTGTGGGATGCCGAGATGAAGGAAGAAGCGACCCAGATGATCCTGCAAGGGACTCAGCTGGAGATCGAATACGCACGCGACACCATGCCTCGCGGCGTGTTGGGCATGAATGCGGCGATGATGGAGGACTACCTCAAGTTCATCGCTAACCGTCGTCTGTCGCAGATTGGCTTGAAGGAAGAGTATCCAGGCACGACTAACCCGTTCCCTTGGATGAGCGAGATCATGGACTTGAAGAAAGAGAAGAACTTCTTCGAAACCCGTGTGATCGAGTACCAGACCGGCGGCGCGTTGAGCTGGGATTGATCAAGACGGATGCCCAATCAAACCATCAAGACACCCTGTGTAGGCCTGTGCTCCACCGTTTATGGGGATCTGGTCTGCCGGGGCTGCAAGCGTTATCACCATGAAGTGATCCAGTGGAATGGCTACAACGCCGACGAAAAGCAGGCCGTCTGGCTGCGCCTGGAGCAGTTGCTGGTGCAGGTGATGGCCAGCAAACTGGAGGTGTTCGACCCGCACCTGCTGCGCCAGCAACTGGAAACCCGCAAGATCCGCTTCGTACCGCACCAGTCGCCGTATTGCTGGGCCTACCAGCTGATCGCCCGGGGCGCACGGGTGATTTCGAAGTTGGAGGCGTATGGCCTGGCGTTGTTGCCGGAGTTTCGCGAGCGCAATCTCACAGACCTGCGGGATGCGATTGACCGGGAGTTTTTCCTGCTTTCCGAGGCGCATTACGAACGCTACATCGCACCGGGGTTTCTGAAAGAAGCTTTTGGGCCGGCCCTGATCGCCACTGTCTAGCGAACCTTATAAAGCCACATGTGGGAGGAGACTTGCGCCCTCCCACCTGTGACCTCGTTGTTCACGCGGTCCAGGACGGATGCCGCTCCGCCTGCAAGCCGTACCGCTCGATAGCCTGCCGGCACACCTGCGCGTCCAGAGTCCCCTGCTCCACCAAGGCCGTCAGCGCCGCCAACACCAGGTGATGGCGGTCCACCTCAAAGAAGTCGCGCAACGCCGTCCGCGTATCACTGCGCCCGAAACCGTCGGTGCCGAGCACGGTGTAGCTGCAATCCAGATACGACCCCACCATCTGCGGTACCGCCCGCACATAGTCGGACACGGCGATCACCGGCGCGCCCTTGGGCAAGCATTCAGCCAGGTGGCTGACCCGCTTGATGTCCTGCGGATGCAGGCGGTTCCAGCGCTCCACCTCCCGCGCGTCCCGTGCCAGCTCGCTGAAGCTGGTCACGCTGAACACCTCGCTGGCCACCTGCCAATCGTCCGCCAACAAGTGCGCTGCAGCCTGGACCTCGCGCAGCAGCGCGCCGGAACCGAGCAGGCGCACCTGGGCATCGGCGGCGCCTTCCAGGCGATACATGCCTTTGATAATCGCCGTTTCCACGCCAACCGGCAGGCTTGGCTGGGGGTAGCTTTCGTTCATCAGGGTCACGTAGTAGAACTCGTCCACATCGTGCTCAAGCATCTGGCGCATGCCGTGATCGAGGATCACCGCAAACTCGCCGGCAAATGCCGGATCATAGGCGCGACAATTGGGCACCGTGGCGGCCGTGAGGTGACTGCTGCCGTCCTGATGCTGCAAGCCCTCGCCCCCCAGGGTGGTGCGCCCGGCGGTGGCCCCCAGCAGGAAGCCACGTGCGCGCTGGTCGGCAGCGGCCCAGATCAGGTCGCCGACCCGCTGGAAGCCGAACATTGAGTAATAAATGTAGAACGGCAGCATGCGCAGGCCATGCACCGAATAGCTGGTAGCCGCCGCGACCCAGGAACTGATGGCACTGGCTTCGCTGATGCCTTCTTCGAGGATCTGCCCGTCGGTGGCTTCGCGGTAGCTGAGGATCGAACCGATGTCTTCCGGCTCATAGCGCTGGCCAACGCTGGAATAAATACCGATTTGTTTGAACAGATTGGCCATGCCGAACGTACGCGCCTCATCCGCCACGATGGGCACGATGCGCGGGCCGAGCGTCTTATCCTTGAGCAGGTTGCTGAGCATGCGCACAAAGGCCATGGTCGTGGACATTTCCTTGCCATCGGCGCCTGTGGCGAAACCGGCATAATCGACGACGGGCGGCACGCTGACCGGCGCAGCCTGTTGCGTACGGCTCGGCACATAACCGCCCAGGGCCGTGCGGCGCTGGTGCAGGTAGCGCATTTCCAGGCTGTCGGCGCCCGGTTTGTAGAAATTCAAGGACTCGGTCTGCGCATCCGACAACGGCAGGCGAAAGCGGTCACGGAAGGCGATCAACGCCTCCCGGTCGAGCTTTTTCTGTTGGTGAGTGGTCATCTTGCCTTGCCCGGCCTCGCCCATGCCGAAGCCCTTTTTGGTCTGGGCCAGGATCACCGTCGGCTTGCCTTTGACCCGGCGCGCGGCGTGGTAGGCCGCGTGGATCTTGACCATGTCGTGGCCACCACGCTTGAGCCGGTCGATCTGCTCATCGCTCATGCCTTCGACCAGTTTGGCCATGACCGCGCTTTGGCCGAAAAAGTGTTCGCGGTTGTAGGCGCCATCTTTGGCGGCGAAGGTCTGGAATTGGCCGTCGACAGTGTTCGACAAGGTGTCGACCAGCGAACCGTCGGTGTCTTTGGCGAACAAGGCGTCCCAGTCCGAGCCCCATACCAGCTTGATCACGTTCCAACCGGCGCCGGCAAACAACGCCTCCAACTCATCGATGATCCGCCCATTGCCGCGCACCGGGCCGTCCAGGCGTTGCAGGTTGCAGTTGACCACCCAGGTCAGGTTGTCGAGGCCCTCGCGAGCGGCCAACGTCAGGGCCGACATGCTTTCCGGCTCGTCCATTTCACCGTCACCGAACACACCCCACACGTGGCGGTCGGTAGTGTCCTGCAGGCCGCGGTGTTGCAGGTAGCGCATGAAGCGCGCCTGGAAAATCGAGCTGATGGGGCCAATGCCCATGGAGCCGGTGGGGAACTGCCAGAAGTCGGGCATCAGCCAAGGGTGTGGATAGCTGGAAAGCCCACGGGCGCCGGATTGTGGGCCGCTGATTTCCTGGCGATAGTGAGCCAGGTCGTTTTCGCTCAAGCGCCCTTCAAGGAAGGCCCGGGCATAGATGCCTGGCGCGGAATGCGGCTGGTAGAACACCAGATCACCGCCAAAATGGTCGTTGCGGGCACGGAAAAAGTGGTTGAAGCCCACCTCGAACAAGTCTGCGGCGCTGGCGTAACTGGCGATGTGCCCACCCAGTTCACCGTAGGCCTGGTTGGCGCGCACCACCATGGCCAGGGCATTCCAGCGCACCCACGAAGCAAGACGATCTTCGGTGGCCAGGTCGCCGGGGAAGGCCGGCTGCTGCTCGACGCTGATGCTGTTGATATACGGCGTACCGTGGCGCGGCTTCCAGTCGATAGGCGGTGCACTGCCCTCCCGGGCCAGCAGGTCGAGGATCTGCCGTGCCCGCGCTGGCCCGGCGTGGGCCGCCAGTGAAGCCAGGGCGTCACGCCATTCGTCCAGCTCTTGCTGATCCAATGCCGTGTGATTGACTGCACTTACGAAACCGTTCATGGGCACCTCCGGGCTTTTTTTCCAGTTTATGTCGGTACCTGAGGATTTTTTGCCTGTTATCAGGCGCTGTCTGCAGCAGTTTGAGCATGAATCACTGCCAATCGGCTTTTTACCAGCACATTGTGCTCCAGCCCCCCGAAACCACCCAACTGTGTTTAAAATGCCGCCCGCTCAATGACTGA
Source organism: Pseudomonas sp. MWU13-2517 (assembly GCF_023242545.1). NCBI lineage: Bacteria > Pseudomonadati > Pseudomonadota > Gammaproteobacteria > Pseudomonadales > Pseudomonadaceae > Pseudomonas > Pseudomonas sp. MWU13-2517. The sequence goes on from NZ_JALMFA010000016.1 coordinate 3,806, forward strand.
CGCTCGACGATGACCCCTGACGCACTCGCCACCCTGTACGCTCACCTGCTCACCGCCCTGGCCAACCCGCCGGCTGAAACCCGCCGCCTGTTCCACGGCCGTGGCCGCTGCTGGCCGGGCCTGGAGCAATTGACCGTGGACTGGTTGCAAGGCGTGGTGCTGGTGGCGCTGTTCAAGGAGCCTGAGCCTGCCCCGCTGGAAGCCTTGAAACAGTGGCTGCAGACGCACCTGAGTGCTTACACCGTGGCCCTGCAACACCGTTATCTGCCGCAAAGCACCACCGAATGGCTGGCGGGCGACGCGGTGGATGAACTGACGATTACCGAAGGCGGCCTGCGCTACCTGATCGACCTGGGTAAGAAACAGAACAGCGGGCTGTTCCTCGACATGCGTTACGGTCGCAACTGGGTACGCGAACAGGCCAAGGGCCAGCGGGTGCTCAACCTGTTTGCCTATACCTGCGGGTTTTCCGTGGCCGCTATCGAAGGCGGCGCCGATCACGTGGTGAACCTGGACATGGCCCGTGGCGCCCTGAGCCGTGGCCGCGAGAACCATCGCCTGAATGGGCATGACCTGAGCAAGGTCACGTTTCTGGGCCACGACCTGTTCAAATCCTGGGCCAAGGTCATCCACGGCGGTCCCTACGACCTGGTGATCATCGACCCACCGTCCTTCCAGAAAGGCAGCTTTTTGTTGACCAAGGACTACCAGCGCGTGTTGCGCCGCCTGCCGGATTTGCTCACGCCCCAAGGCACGGTGCTGGCGTGCATGAACGACCCGGCGTTCGGGGAAGACTTCCTGATTGATGGCGTGACCCGCGAAGCGCCGGGCCTGCGCTTTGTGGAACGGCTGGAAAACCCACCGGAATTCCCGGATATCGACCCGCAAAGCGGTTTGAAGGCGCTGGTGTTCCGTCAGGGCTGATGCCGAAACGTCCTACGCTTGCTACGCTAAGGGATATACCGGGGTGGTGAACCTTATCCCCCCCTTCCCGGTCGATACCTGCATTCCTGGCCAGATTCGACGACGCCATGTTGTCGGCTGCCCCGTTTGACCTTTTGGAGAACCGCCCGTGATATCGACCCTGCATGTAGCCAGACTCAAAGCCTGGGGCGCCCACGGCTTTACCGCCACCGGTGTGGTACTGGCCTTCCTGGCCACCCTGGCATTGCTGGAAAACTCCCCCAAAGCGTGCCTGCTATGGCTGGGCCTGGCGCTGGTGGTCGATGGCCTCGATGGTTCGCTCGCGCGACGGGTCAATGTGAGCACGGTCTTGCCCAGCTTTGACGGCTCGGTGCTGGACCTGGTGATCGATTACCTGACGTACGTGTTTATTCCGGCACTGTTTATCTACCGCTACATCGACCTGCCGGACTTTACCCATCTGTTTACGGTGTCGGTCATCCTGGTGTCATCGTTGTTCTGCTTCTGCAACGTGAACATGAAGAGCAAGGACAACTACTTCGTCGGCTTCCCCGCGGCGTGGAACGTGGTGGCGTTGTGCGTGTATATCATCCAGCCCGACGCCTGGGTCACCTTGTTGACGGTGATCGGCCTGGCGCTGCTGACCGTGACGCCGATGAAGTTCTTGCATCCGTTCCGGGTCAAGCGGTTCATGCCGATCAATATCGCCGTGACCACGATCTGGTTGCTGTGCAGTTTCCTGATGGTGGTGGACTATCCGAACACCAATCCGTGGACGTTTGGGTTGTGGTCACTGATGTCGGCTTATTTCCTGGGCATATGCGTGTGGCGCACAGCGCTGGAATGGATCGAAACCCGCCGGTAAACAGCGGGCGCGGTTGGAAGTACGTGAGGGGCGGTGCGACGATTCGACGTGCACTGCCCCTCCTGCATTTGGATATGCGTGCATCAGCCGGGTAAGATGGCGCCTCTCGCTTAGCGCCCTGCCAATAATAAGCCCTGCCCATGCCCTTCGAACTCAGCGTTGACCTCACTACCCTCGCCATTCTCGCCGTCGTGGCCTTTATCGCCGGCTTCATCGACGCCATCGCCGGCGGCGGCGGGCTGCTCACCACACCGGCCCTGCTCACCGCCGGGATGCCGCCGCATCTGGTGCTGGGCACCAACAAACTCAGTTCTACCTTTGGCTCGGCCACCGCGAGCTTTACGTTCTACCGACGCAAGCTGTTTAACCCGCGCCAGTGGGTACACGCCATCGTCGGTACGCTGGTCGGCGCGTTGACCGGTGCGGTAGTCGCCCACTACCTGCCCGCCGAAACCCTGAACAAAATGCTCCCGGTGATCGTGTTCGCCTGTGGCGTGTATCTGCTGTTCGGCGGCACGCCCAAGGCACCGCTGGATGCCGATGCGCCGATCAAGAAGAAATGGCAGGCCACCCAGGGCTTCGGCCTGGGCTTCTACGACGGCGTGGCCGGCCCCGGCACTGGCGCGTTCTGGACCGTGAGCACCATGCTGCTGCACCCGATCGACCTGGTGAAGGCCAGCGGCGTGGCGCGCAGCATGAACTTCGTCAGCAACGCGGCGGCGCTGACGGTGTTCATCATCAATGGTTCGGTGGACTGGATCGTCGGCCTGGCCATGGGCCTTTCGGTGATGTGCGGCGCGTTCTTTGGCGCACGCAGCGCGATCAGCGGCGGCGCCAAATTCATTCGGCCGGTGTTTATCACCGTGGTGCTCGGCCTGACGGTACGCCTAGCCTGGCAGCACTGGTTCAGCGTGGCCTAGACGCCGCGCCAGGTAGAGGTCGATCAGGTAGCGCGCAATCGAGCGTGATGCCGGCAACGGCGGCAGCTCATGGATGTTGAACCACTGCGCGTCTTCGATTTCGTCGGCCTGGGGGACGATATCGCCCCCGGCGTATTCGGCATGGAAACCCAGCATCATCGAGTGAGGGAACGGCCAGCATTGGCTGCCCATGTACTGGATGTTCTTGACCTCCACCTGCACCTCCTCGCGCACTTCGCGGATCAGGCAGTCCTCGGCCGACTCGCCCGGCTCGGCAAACCCGGCCAGGGTGCTGTAGACGCCCGTAACGAAGCGTGGCGAACGCGCCAGCAGGATCTCATCGCCGCGTGTCACCAGCACGATCATGCTCGGGGATATCCGTGGGTAGCTGCGCAGGTCGCAGACCTGGCAATACATCGCGCGTTCCCGTGGCACCTGGACCATGGCCTGGCCGCAACTGCCGCAAAACCGATGCTCCCGCGCCCAGGTACCGATCTGCGCGGCATAGCCCAACACTTTGTACAGGGTGTGATCGCCTTGCAGCATGAAGCCGCGCAGTCCCTGCCAGCTGCAACCGGGCACTTGGGCGGGCGAATTGAGCTCCAACAAGTACACCGGCTCACCATCGAGGTGGCCGATGCCATGCTCGGCGAACACCGGCAGGTCCTGGCGCTTGAGCCACTCCCTGGGAAACAGCGGGCCGTTGCTGTCATGCAGAAAACCGTCGCGGCTGCGGGCGACGGCCCATCCGCCGGGAGTGTCGTTGTCGAGCAGGGTTGTGGTAATCCAGCCTGGGGTCATGTCAGTCAATCCACGAATTCGGGTTTCTGCTTACTCATGTGGGCCGCGATGGCCACGCGCAGGTCGTTGGATTGCAACATAGCCGAGTTCCAGGTGGCAACGTATTCCAGACCATCATTGACCGTGTGGTCACGCATGTAGCTGATCATGGCCTTGGTGCCGGTCACGGCAATCGGCGACTTGGCGGCGATTTCATGGGCGATTTCCATCACCCCGGCCAGCAGGCTTTCCTGATCGGCATACACGCGATTGACCAGGCCAATGCTGCGCGCTTCCTCGGCACCGAACTGGCGTCCGGTATAGGCCAGCTCGCGCAGCATGCCGTCGCCGATAATGCGCGGCAGGCGCTGCAGGGTGCCGACGTCGGCGGCCATGCCGATATCGATTTCCTTGATGGAGAACTGCGCCCCTTCGGCGGCATAGCGCATGTCGCAGGCGCTGATCAGGTCGATGGCACCGCCGATACAGTAACCCTGGATCGCCGCCAGCACCGGTTTACGGCAGTTGTCGACGGCATTGAACGAGGCTTGCAGTTCGAGGATCTTGCGCCGCAGCAGGCGTGCGTTGCGGCCGACATCCTTGCCGAACTCGTTGGCCACCGACGCGAGCATCATCAAATCGATGCCGGACGAGAAATGCTTGCCGGCACCGCTGAGTACCACCGCGCGTACGGCGTCGGTGTCGTCGACCCATTGGAAGATGTCGATGATTTCGGTCCAGAACGCCGCGTTCATCGCGTTGATCTTTTCCGGGCGATTGATCTGCACATGGGCAACGTTGCCGGTGAGTTCGACGACGAAAGCTTGGTATTCGGACATGGCAGTGATCCCTGACTGGCGAGTGGTAAGGCTCGCACTATAACAAGGGTGTGCAACGGCGCATCGGCCAAAAACGGGACGGGCAAGCGTGATGGAATGTGGCTGGCGCGCCGTGCATGCAGCGCCGATACATTTCATCCAGCAGGCCCGACTTATCGGCTATACCATCAGGGCCTTTGCCTGGAGCCACCTATGCCGATCACGTTTCGCTCGTCGCTGATTTTGACCCTGGTGGTCGTGCTGACCGGTATCGGCGCGGGCCTGGGCGGAATGCTCCTGGCGCTGCTGCTGCACGGCATTCAACACCTGGCGTACGGCTACAGCCTCGACAGCCTGGCCAGCCATGAAACCTTTTTGTGGGGCGTAACCGCTGCCGCCCCCCAGCGCCGTTTGCAGGTGCTGGTGCTGTGCGGTGTGGTCGCCGGGCTGGGCTGGTGGACGATCTATCGCTATGGCCGCCCGCTGGTGAGCATCAAGCAGGCCGTGTCTGCAAGCATGCCGGCCATGCCGCCCAAGACCACCCTCGCCCACGCCCTCTTGCAGATCATCACCGTGGCCCTCGGCTCGCCCCTGGGTCGTGAGGTGGCGCCCCGTGAGGTGGGTGCGCTGGTGGCCACATGGCTGTCCCGGCGCGCACGACTTGAGCCGCACATGCACCGGCTGCTCGTCGCCTGCGGTGCGGGCGCCGGGCTGGCGGCGGTGTACAACGTGCCATTGGGCGGCGCGGTGTTTGTGCTGGAAGTGCTGGTGGGTGCATTCAGTTGGCCGGCGGCACTGATTGCATTGGCTACTTCGGCGATTGGCGCAGCGGTGGCGTGGATCGGGCTGGGCGCGGAATCGCAGTACGTGGTGCCGCATTTTGTACTGAGCCCGGCACTGATCGCCTGGGCCGTGGTATGCGGGCCGGTGTTCGGCGTGGCCGCTTACGGATTCACCCGCCTGACCGGAGCCGCGAGGGCCAACGCAGCACGAGGGTGGCATCTGTCGGTACTGGCGTTGATCAACTTTACGCTGATTGGCGGGTTGGCCATGCTGCTGCCGCAGATCCTCGGCAATGGCAAAGGCCCGGCGCAATTAGGCTTCGACAATGAACTGAGCATCGGCCTTGCCGCCGTGCTGCTGGCGGCCAAGGTGCTGGTCACCGTCGCCACCCTGCGTGCCGGTGCCGAGGGGGGCCTGCTGACGCCCGGCCTGGCCAATGGCGCACTGCTGGCGATCATCCTCGGTGGCGCCTGGGGCCTGGTGTTCCCCGGCGCACCTCTGGGTGCCTTTGCGATCATCGGCGCGGCGGCGTTCCTGGCAGCCAGCATGAGCATGCCGATAACCGCGATTGTATTGGTGGCGGAGTTCACCCGTATCGACCATGACTTTCTGGTGCCGATCATCCTGGCGGTAGTGGGCTCGGTGTGCGTGAGCAAGCTGTGCCAACGTTGGGAAAACACTGGAAAAAAGCCGGCCTAAGCGCCATCCTTCGCGCTTTAAGCCGCCCCTCAGCGGCGCTCGACGTATAAAGGATATGCCCCCATGCACGCCCAACCCCTCGCCCCTGCCGATTTCGAATTCATCGAAGACATCCTGCTCAAGTACGGTGACGATCATTCGGTGCTGAACCTGGCCGAACTCGACGGTTATTTCACCGCCTTGGTCTCCAGCCCCGCACAGGTGGAAGTCGGCGAATGGTTTCCGGCGATCTGGGGCGGGCAAAACCCGGATTGGGAAAGCGTGGATGAGGCCCAGCGCTTCCTGGAACTGTGCGTGCGCCATATGAATACCTTGGCGGCGCAACTGGCGACCGATACACAAGCGTTCAAGGCGCGTTTCGATGACACCGAACATCAGGGCCAAGTCGTCACGCTCGCTGAAGAATGGTGCTTTGGCTATATCCGTGGTGCAGCCATCGGCAACTGGCCGGAGTTGCCGGCCGCCCAGGCCGCAGAGCTGGAAAAGATCTCCTGGTGCGCCGAACAGGACAACTTCGAATTGCCGGCAGACCTGGATGTAGGCGCCCATCAACAGCGGGTCAGCGAAATCGAACCGGCTGCGCGGGCGCTACATGATTACTGGTTGGCCAAGCGTTAAGCAGGCTTATTTAAAGTCCAGGTCAAACGCCTGGTAGAACGCATTGCCGGTGTTGGCCACGATCCACATCAGCACCACCACGTGCCTGCCCTTCTTGCCCTTGGGCAGCTTCACCTGGTGCTCGACCTTGGCTTTGAGTTCGGCGGCGTGCTGGTAGTACGGCACCTGGGTGTAGAAATCCTCGAAGAATGGCGTGGGCTCCAACTGAGCGCGGCTGATGCGCAGTTTCGGGTCCCAGCCATCCTTAGTGATGAGCCAGCGATAACCGCGGGTGACGTGGGGGGCGGTGTATTCCCACTGCACCTTGAAGTCCTGGCCGGCCTCGACATTCAACAGCGGCCAGGTGAACGGCGTATTGAGCTTCTTGCTCATCTCATCGTCGGTAAAGTTGACGCAGTCGCGATCGTCGGTTTTGCCGCCGCTCAGGATATGCCCATCGGCAGGCGGCGTGACGCTCTGGTCATCGGTTTGATAAGGCGCTGGGAATGGCCCCGCGTTGAGTGCGGGAAAGTTTTTGCCGCCTTCCATCTCGTTGACTTGCCAGTTGCCCAGCAGCCCACGTTCCACGGCGACCGCGCCACGGCTGGTCGGGGTCACGACGCGACCATGCCTGAGTTGAGTCTGGGGTTTGTTCATTTCAGTCACTCCTTGATTGAAAACTCCCCGGGATGGGGAGTGACCTGAACTTACCCCATCACCCGCGCTTGTCCAGCGAGCCGCAGCGTAGGAAAAGTTACATGTCATGCATGTCCCATTGAGCAGACGCGTTTGTCTTGCGCCGGATTTGGGTGCACGCCTACCTTGCCAGGAGTCATCCACCTACAGGTCTTATCCTGGAGCCGGTAGTTGTCAGAGCAACCCAAGAGCCGCCCGCGCTGCGGAAAATGCCGGTCGGCGGCGATCCCTGCTCGACAAGCACTGCGCCTATACCCGATTATTCGGGTCCGCCCGTTGGCCGCGCCAGCCACCTTGCCTTGACCAGGAGCCTTGTACCTTGAGTTCGCAGAAAACCGTGACCGTGACACCGCCCAACTTCCCCCTGAACGGCAAGGTCGCGCCCCCCGGCTCCAAGTCCATTACCAACCGCGCCCTGCTGCTGGCGGCCCTGGCCAAGGGCACCAGCCGTTTGAGCGGTGCCCTGAAAAGCGATGACACCCGCCACATGTCGGTGGCGCTGCGCCAGATGGGCGTGACCATCGATGAGCCGGACGACACCACGTTCGTCGTCACCAGTGCGGGCAAACTGCAACTGCCTGCCCAACCGCTGTTCCTCGGCAATGCCGGCACCGCCATGCGCTTTCTCACCGCCGCCGTGGCCACCGTGCAAGGCACCGTCGTGCTGACCGGCGACGACTATATGCAAAAACGCCCGATCGGCCCGCTGCTGGATACTCTTGGCCAGAACGGTATCCGCGTCGACAGCCCCACCGGCTGCCCGCCGGTGACCGTGCACGGGGTGGGCAAGGTGCAAGCCCAGCGGTTTGAAATCGACGGCGGTTTGTCCAGCCAGTACGTGTCGGCCCTGTTGATGCTCGCGGCCTGCGGCGAAGCGCCGATTGAGGTGGCGTTGACCGGCAAGGACATCGGCGCCCGTGGCTACGTGGACCTGACCCTGGACTGCATGCGGGCCTTCGGCGCGAAGGTCGATGTGGTCGACGACACCACCTGGCGAGTGGCCCCGACCGGGTATACCGCCCATGATTACCTGATCGAACCCGACGCCTCTGCCGCCACCTACTTGTGGGCCGCTGAAGTGTTGACCGGTGGCCGCATAGACATCGGCGTGGCGGCGCAGGACTTCACCCAGCCGGACGCCAAGGCCCAGGCCGTGATCGCGCAGTTCCCCAACATGCAGGCCGAGGTGATCGGTTCGCAGATGCAGGACGCGATCCCCACCCTGGCGGTGCTCGCCGCGTTCAACAACACGCCGGTGCGCTTCACGGAACTGGCCAACCTGCGCGTGAAGGAATGCGACCGCGTGCAGGCCCTGCACGACGGTCTCAACGAAATCCGCCCGGGCCTTGCGACCATCGAAGGCGACGATCTGTTGGTGGCGAGCGACCCCGCACTGGCCGGCACAGCCTGCACCGCATTGATCGACACCCATGCCGACCACCGCATCGCCATGTGCTTTGCCCTGGCCGGGCTGAAAGTCTCGGGGATCCGCATCCAAGACCCGGACTGCGTGGCCAAGACCTATCCTGAATACTGGAACGCCCTGGGTAGCCTCGGGGTGGCGCTGAGCTACTAAGCCGGCAGCGTCGGAATGGGGAGGCCATGCACATGACAATTCGCCAACCCTGCCCACCCGGCGCTTGCGTCTGCGATCGCGAACAATTGCTGGACGTGCCCGGCGCCGACTTGCGCATCCTGCACTTGACGCGCCAGGAAGAAAAACGCCTGATCGAACGCCTCGAAGACCTCAAAAGCCTGCAAGACCTGGAACACATGCAACAGCGGATGTATGAGCTATTGGGTATCCGCCTGCACATCGCACCGGGGCATACGGAGGTCAAGAGCATGCGCGGGATTCAGATCGTCATCGATGAGCTGCCCGGCATGTGTCGCAAAACCCGGCAGGCCATCCCGGCGGCTATTCGTCGCGGTATGGAGAAACGCCCGGAAATCGCCTACCGCTTACTGGACGCCCACGACCTGTTTCGCGAAGGCTGAATCAGCTGGCGACCGGCTCGTGCTGGAACACCCGCTGCCCGATTGCCTTCGCGGTCTGCAAATGCGTTTGGGCGGTACCGCTTTCCGATTCCAGCAACAACTCGGACGTCACCACCTGCGCCCCGCAGTAATCAAAGATTCCGTAGTCGATTTGCGTGCGCATGGCCTGGGCATAACCGTGCCGCTCAAACGCGCTTTCATCCGCCGCGCCGACCGCCAGCAGGTACACCTGCAAATGGCGCAGTTTTTTCACCACCGGCAGGTCCGGGCCGTAATCGATCGCCCAACCGTTGACGAACACGCGGTCCACCCAGCCTTTGAGCAAGCCCGGCAACGACCACCAATAAATCGGAAACACCAGCACCAACGCATCGGCGCGATCAATGCGCGCTTGCTCGGCGAGCACGTCGGCCGGTGGGGTGGCACGGGTGCGATGCACAAGGTGGTCAGCGGCGGTGTAGCGCGGATCGAAGCCTTCGCCGGCGAGGTCGGCGAACTCATGGCTGTGGCCCGCAGCGGTAAGGCCCGCGGCGACCTGCGCAGCCAGGTTATGGGTGAGGGATTTGGGGTCGTGATGAGCAACAACGATCAAAGCGTGCATGACATTATCTCCCTTTCAGTTTAGGCTGAACCTAAACTACTTTTAGTAAGTTACCCTCAGTAAGTTACGTTTGGTATATAAGCATGTCAAGCCATGAAACACCTGCCCCACGTCGGCGTTTATCCCGTGAAGATCGCTTTCGCCAATTGCTCGACGTGGCCTGGCAACTGGTGCGCGCGGAAGGCACCGACGCCCTGACCCTGGGCCGCCTGGCGGAACTGGCGGGCGTCACCAAGCCGGTGGTGTATGACCATTTCGTCACGCGTGCGGGGTTGTTGGCTGCACTGTATGAAGATTTTGACCGGCGGCAGAATCAGCAATTTGCCGAGGCCATCGAAGCCAGCGCGGCGACCCTGGAAGATCGGGCTTGGGTGATCGCCGCGTGTTATGTCGATTGTGTCCTGCTGCAAGGCCGGGAAATCCCGGGCGTGATCGCAGCACTGAGCAGTTCGCCAGAGTTGGAAACCCTCAAACGCCGCTACGAGGCGATCTTCCTCGATAAATGCCGCGATGCGCTGTCGCCTTATGCGCCGGGGGCCCAGGTTACCCAGGCCGGCTTGCGCGCCATGCTCGGTGCCGCTGAGGCGTTGTCCCATGCGGCCGCCAGCGGCGAGATCAGCCGCGAAGAAGCGCAACAGGAACTGCTGGCAACCATCCTGGCGATGGTCAATCGCGGTTCAAATGGGCGCGCCGTGCGTTCAACCACGGTTCTGTAGAAACAACTGCACCTTGCGTGTCAGTTGGTCGAGATGACGGTCACGCTGTTTCTCGGCGTCCACCATGGCGCGCTTGCCATGTTTTTGCAGCAGGTACGTGTGTATCTGCCGCACCTCCAACGAGCGATAGATAGCCGCTACGTCCAGCACGCCCATCAGGCCATCGGTGCCATAGTCGCGGGTGTTCATCAGCACCTGCGTACCGCGTGCGCCGCGCACTTGAAAGCCCATGGCTTCGAAGGCCGAGACCTTTTCGACCGCGCACGCCAGTTCGGCGTGGGGATAACGTGCCAGTACCTCCTGCAGCATCGCCCGCGCCACGCCCTGGCGGCGAAAGCTTGCCTGCACCGCCATGAAGGCAATACCGCAGGCTTGCGGGTCATCCTTCACGGGCAGGTACAGGCAAAAACCGATCACCTGTTCCGCCTCCATCGCCACCACCAATTCGACTGCAATGCCCTTCGATCCATCCAGGGCTTCCAGGTACAGGTGCACCTCAAAACCGATGGCGTACTGGTAGATGTTGTAGAGCAAATTGCTCGGCGGCAGCGCGACACTGCTGATGTCGGTGAGGTTGTCCACCACCATCTGCAGGATCTGGCCATTGATGGGCTCGGGGCACGGCGTGGTGTAGCGGGTAAGGCTGAACATGCAAATTCCTGGGTTTCGCGTCAAGGCAGCGGCGATTGTACCTGTTGCAGGCACATCTCAAGCAAACAGCCGGTCGCGAAACAGCGCCTGGGTCAGCGCTTGGGGGGCAGACGCCGGCGCCGCCCTCAACGTAATCTCTCGGATGCACTGAAAAGACTGGCGAACCCTGTAAGAGCAGGGTTTTCCAGTTGCATTCAAAGCAACGTAATACGCCACGTCTACGGCAAAACTCACCAGGCTCTCAGGGAATTGCCTTTGGTAATCTGCTCGTACATCCGCACCCTACGGTGATTGCGCGCATAACCGCCCATCGCAGATACAGTGCCGCTTTGAATGTGATCGAGATAACGGAACATCTTTCGCGGTGAAATAAAACGCACCTGGTAGCCCTGGGCAGTCATTCGATCCTGCAGTTCATACCCCGGATTGCGTCTGTCCATTTGAAAGTGAAACCCGTGTTGCTTGATGAGTTTCGCATTCCAAAGCGTGCAAAAGCTCTTCAGGTGAACCTCTCGATACGGCTTGGGCGCCCTCGCCTGCACACCGAGCGCCAATAGACTCCGTCGGGCGTAGTGTTTGCAAAAACGTGAGGCCAGGCGCCAGGCCGAGCGAACCATACCTCGATCCAGTTGCTCCAGGCACCCGACGGCGGCCACTTCTCGCGGCCCCTTGCATTGCTCGATCATCATGGCAAAGACTGCCGGGTCATAGATGAAGGTGTCGGTGTGCAACAGAAACAAATAGTCGGTTTCAACCCGCGCCAGAGCAAGATCCAGAGCCCGGCCATGGGCAATGTTTCCCGCCTCGGGGTCGCTGTGCTTGCGTTCGATCAATTGAATCCAGTCGAGCGTGCGCAAGTACTCGCTGCTTGCATCGTCGGATTGGTTATCCACCACAATCACCGGAACACTTGCCCCGCGCAGAGCCTCCTGCAGAAGCGTGAGACAGGTTTTGGTCAGATCAAGTGTTTTGTAGTTAACCAACGCAATGCTGTAGTTGGCTGTCGTTGTAAGTGGACCGGACATAATCTATGGAACCTCGATGATTTAACCGAAATCGCGCAAGACGGTCTTAACGTTGTAGAGACGTTCTCACGGTCAATTCGAACGCGAGACATCATTGCTGGAAGTGTTCTGATTGCTGGCAGTGGCTGTAGCCGTGGTAGACCCTGACTCTTTGAGCGTGGTCATGGCGGTTGCCCTTGCCGCTTCCATCTTGGCTGTCACGGTGTCGCCACCGCCTTCCGCCATTGCGGCGACGGAGGCAGTCATCAAGGTCACGATCACAAGGGCTTTAAGGCTTTTCATGAGTGTTCTCCGGGAGTGAGTTGAGCCAACACAGGTGTGTTGGCTTGGACTCATCCTGGGGCTCACCGCCTTTCGCCCTGTTCTCCGCTGAATAAATTTTTTGACAGGTTGGCAGCGCTTTGGCTTCGTTCAGTGCTGCATCAATGCTGGCGGCGCTTCATCCAGAACGCGGAGGCGGCACGCCGAGGCACTGGCTCGGGCCTGCTGAACCTGTCGCGAAATCCGGGGTTGATTGTCGGCACTTCGGCCCTCGGCGCCGGCGCTGAGGCAAAAAGTTCGGATCAATGGGTGCATGGATGCACTCGGATCGCGCATCATGGGCACTTTCAAGCTCAAGGGTAACGTCCATGCGCGTTCTGTCATTGATGATGGGTCTTACGACGCTGGCCGCCACTACGGTGTTCTGCGCCAGCGCGATGGCGAATGAAGAAAGTCAGTTGGTACAACAGATCAACCAGTACCGCAGCCAGGTGCAACGCTGCGGTGACCAGGGTTCCCAGGAACTGCCGCCGCTGACCAGCGACACACGGCTGGTGCTGCCGGCCACCAATGTCGGCGATTTGCAGCAAGCGTTGGCGCGGGCTGCGTACCCGATGGTCAACGTACAGGCCATCAGCCTGTCCGGGCCCAAGGATGCACAGGCGGCGATGAAAGCCGTACGCGAGAGCTTTTGCCGGGTGGTGCTGGACCCGCAGTTCGTCGACATCGGCGTGAGCAATAGCGGCCAGGACTGGCGCATCGTCCTGGCGCGCCCGCTGCTGACCAGCGGTCTGGGCGACTGGCAGACCGAAGGCAAGCAACTGCTGAACCTGATCAACGCCGCCCGTGCCCAGGCGCGCCAATGCGGCACTCAGGCCTTCAGCGCCACCACGCCATTGTCGTGGAACGACGACCTGGCCGGCGCTGCCAACAATCACACACGCAACATGGCCAACGGCAACTTCTTCGACCATCTGGATCACGACGGCCGCACCCCGGGCGACCGGGCCGAGTTGGCTGGGTACATTGCGAAGAACATCGGCGAAAACATCGCCGCCGGCCTCGATACTCCACGTAAGGTGGTGGACGGCTGGCTCGCCAGCCCAGGGCATTGTGCCAACCTGATGAACCCGCAATTTCGTGAATTGGGCGCGTCTTACGCGATGGACCCGAAGAGTGATGCGGGGATCTACTGGACGTCGGATTTCGGCGCGCAGTAGTCGATGTGCAACGACCCGGACTGCCAAGTGTGTGCCTATTCACATGGAGATAGCATCAAATCGCCATCCCCTGGATAATCGCGCTGAACTGGCAACGTTGATTTCGGTCTTCTGCCTGTTGGCCTGACTTTCAGGCATCGACAGCCCGTGGCAGACAAGGTGCACCCACAATGATGAATTGGCTGCAAAGCAGCAGCGACATGGCCGAGCAGGTACGACGGCATGATTGGTCCGCCACCCCATTGGGGCCACTGGACCAATGGCCCGACGTGCTCAAGACCACCGTCGCATTATGCTTTGCTTCAAGCTTCCCCCAATCCATCGCCTGGGGACCGTCGCTGATCACCCTCTACAATGACGCATTCGTGTCGATTCTGGGCGACAAGCCGGCCGCATTGGGACGCCCGTTCAGTGAGGTGTGGCACGAGGCCTGGGACGACATCGGGCCGATCGCCAATGCAGCCTATCAAGGCCATGCCACCTATATCGAAAACTACCCCTTGGTGATCGAGCGTGGCGCAGGCGCAGAGCAGGCGTACTTCACCTTTTGCTACAGCCCGATCCGTGACCCTCAAGGCGTGGTCGTGGGCATGCTCGACACGGTCACCGAAACCACGACCACCGTATTCCTCGCCCGCCGTCTTGCCGCGCTGGATGCCATCGGCAGTGCCGTGGCCGGCGCCACCGACGCACAAGCCATCATGAGCATCACCACGCGCCTGCTGGCCGAGCACCTGCAGGTGTCCAATTGCGCCTACGCCGATATGGATGCCGATGAAGACGGTTTCACCATTCGCGGCAATTGGGCCGCGCCTGGTTCGCCGAGTATTGTCGGGCGCTACCGCCTGGCGTCGTTTGGCGAACAGGCCGTGCGAAAACTGCGCGCGGGCGAGCCCCTGGTGATTCGCGACAACCGTGTGGAGTTCACACCCGAGGAGTCCGCCCGCTACCTGGCCCTGGGCGCCACGGCGACAGTGTGCTTCCCGCTGATCAAGGACGGTCGCCTGACTGCACTGATGGCCGTGCACGACAAAGCGGCGCGCGCCTGGTCGCCCTATGAACTGGCGCTCCTCGGTGAAGTCACCGAACGCTCCTGGGCGCACATCGAGCGGGTGCGCGCCGACGCCGCCGTGCGCGAGGGCCTGGCGGCCATCACCGAACTGAACGCGACCCTGGAGCAACGGGTAGAAGAGCGCACCACCGCACTGACCCAGGCCGAAGCCGCACTGCACCAGTCGCAAAAGCTGGAAGCCATCGGCCAATTGACTGGCGGCGTCGCCCATGACTTCAACAACTTGCTGACGATCATTCGCTCCTCCGTGGATTTTCTGCGCCAGCCGGGGCTGTCCGAAGACCGTCGCCAGCGCTACCTAGGCGCCGTCTCAGACACTGTCGAGCGGGCCAGCAAGCTCACCAGCCAGTTGCTCGCGTTCGCCCGCCGCCAACCGCTGAACCCGGAAGTCTTCGACGCGGGCCTGCGCGTGCAAAACATCGGCGAGATGCTCGAAAGCGTCACCGGCGCGCGCATTCATGTAAAGGTCGAACTGCCCGGACACCCCTGCCATGTACGTGTCGACGCCAGCCAGTTTGAAACTGCGCTGATCAACATTGCCCTCAATGCACGCGATGCCATGGACGGCCAGGGCACCCTGACCCTGCGCGTGGCCCACGTCTCGGCGCTGCCACGCATCCGTGGCGATGCCCCGGCCCAGCAGCCGTTTGTGACCGTGTCTCTGGCCGACACGGGCACGGGTATCCCGTTCGAGACGTTCGAGCGTATTTTCGAGCCGTTCTTTACCACCAAGCCGGTGGGCAAAGGAACCGGCCTGGGATTGTCCCAAGTGTTCGGGTTTGCCAAGCAGTCCGGCGGTAACGTCGATGTGGCCAGCACCCCGGGCCAGGGCACGGTGTTTACCCTTTACCTGCCCGAAGTGGAAGCCCCGGTGGCACAGAGCGCGCCGTCGACCCTGGACTGCAACCCGGCGCGGGACAAGGCCGTGGGTCATATCCTGATCGTCGAAGACAATCTCGAAGTCGGCCGTTTCGCCAACCAGATTCTCCAGGACCTGGGCTACCAGACCACCTGGGCCACCGATGCCAGACAGGCACTGATGCTGGCCGGCGAGGACGCCATGGTGTTCGACGGGATTTTCTCGGACGTGGTGATGCCGGGCATGACCGGCGTGACCATGGTCAGGTTGTTGCGCGAGCGGCGCCCGGCCCTGCCCGTGGTACTCACTTCAGGCTACAGCGAAGAGCTGGCCGACAGCGGCTATGAAGGCTTCGAGTTTCTCGCCAAACCCTATTCCGCCGACCAGGTAGCACGGGCGCTGGCCAGATCGATGCACAGGGACTGAGCCCTACTTCGCCACGGCCACCTGGTTACGCCCCATGGCCTTGGCGTGGTACAGCGCCTTATCGGCGGTGTTCATCAGGCTGTGCAGGTCCTGATCGAGACTGCGTACGACGGCCACTCCAAGACTGGCCGTCAAGCCCTGTACCGGTTCGACAGTCAGATTGGAAATGGTGTTGACCAATTGCTCGGCGATATCGCGCGCGGTTTCCAGCGAAGTGTTGGGCAGCAACACCGCAAACTCTTCGCCGCCGAGGCGACCATACACATCCGTCTGGCGAAACGATGCACTGATCACCCCGCCAATCTGCCGCAATACCTGATCGCCGGCCTGGTGACCATAAGTGTCGTTGACGTTCTTGAAGTGGTCCATGTCCATCATCAAGGCGCACACCGGTTGCTGGTTATGACGACATTGCGCATACAACCGCTGGGCGTGTTCGAAGAACGCACGGCGATTCATCAGACCGGTCAGCTCGTCGGTCTGGGCGGCGCGCGTGGAGATGTTATGGGCGCGTTCCATTTGCCGGGTCAGGCGAAAGGCTTTTTCCAGAGCGTCGGAAAATTTACGCGTGGCGCTGATCACGAAGGTCGAAAACACCAGCACTGCAATCCCCACCCCCACTTGCATCAGTGTCGGCTGAAACAGCAACCACAGCGTGCACGGCAGCAGCACCAGGGCCATGGAGCCCAACGTCATGTAGCGGTAGGCCGAATAACTCGACACGGCACTGACAGACATGCCTACGACAAACAACATCACCAGCAACTGGGACACGCGGTCATCTTGAGGCATCACCGCCAACGCGCCGCTGCCCCAGATACCGGCCGACAACATCAGCGTCATCCAATAACGCCGTTCCCAGCGCGCGGGCGTGCGCTCGACCTCGGGGCAGCGAAACCACTCCATGAACATCTTCAGGCGCAGCGACGAAGACACCGCGAGCGCCACCAGCCAAACGAGCATGACCTGGTGGTCGAAACGGTCCCAGCACAGCCAGCACAACATTGTGGCGCCCAGGTAACTGCCAAAGATCGCGGCGAACGATTGGCGAAACAGCTGGTGCAAACGGTCGGTTCGCACCTGCTCTTCGATCACGCAATCCGGGTCCAGCCCATGCCCAAGGTTGCTCATGAAATCCGCCTGCTTCGATTGCCATGACAAAGCCAGCATTGTGGCACTCAGCCAGCAGCCGGGACAACCGTCTCGCCGGTCCCAGAGCCCTTAAAGCCCTTCCGGCCGCAGAATCAGCACCCCCAATGGCGGCAGATTCAACGACAGCGACACCGGTTGCCCGTGGCGGGGTTCTTCCTGGGTGAACACGGCGCCTCCATTGCCGTAATTGGAGCCGGCGTAGGTGTCGGCATCGCTGTTGATGACCTCGCTCCAACGTCCGGCAAACGGTACACCGACGCTGTAGGCTTCGCGCGGCACTGGGGTGAAGTTAGCCACCACCAACACCGGCCTGCCCTCCTTGCTCCAGCGCAGCCAGGCATAGACGCTGTTGATTGCGTCGTCGCCGATCAGCCACTGGAAGCCTTGGGGCGAATCGTCCTGGTCGTGCAGCGCAGGCTCCTCGCGGTACAGGCGGTTGAGGTCACCTACCAGCTTTTGCACACCCTTGTGTTCTGCGTATTGCAACAGGTACCAGTCCAATTGCTGGTCGTGGTTCCACTCGCGCCACTGGCCGAACTCACACCCCATGAACAGCAGCTTCTTGCCCGGGTGCATCCACATGAAGCTCAGGTAGGCGCGCAGGTTGGCGAACTTCTGCCAGCGATCGCCAGGCATCTTGTCAATCAGCGAGTGTTTGCCGTGCACCACTTCATCGTGGGAGATCGGCAGGATAAAGCGCTCGGACCAGGCGTACACCAGCCCGAAACTCAGCTCATTGTGATGATGGGCGCGATACACCGGGTCTTGCTGGATGTAATGCAACGAGTCGTGCATCCAGCCCATATTCCATTTGTAGTTGAAACCCAGGCCACCCTGTTGGGTAGGTTGGCTGACGCCAGGCCAGGCGGTGGATTCCTCGGCGATCACCAGCGCACCGGGCGCTTCCAGTGCGACCACATCGTTCAAGTGGCGCAGGAAGTCGATGGCTTCCAGGTTCTCCCGACCGCCATGGCGGTTAGGCACCCACTCGCCGGCTTTGCGTGAATAGTCGCGGTACAGCATCGACGCCACCGCATCCACCCGCAGGCCATCGACATGAAAATGCTTGAGCCAGTGCAACGCCGAAGCCAGCATGAAGCCATGTACTTCGGTGCGCCCCAGGTTGTAGATCAGGGTGTCCCAATCCTGATGAAAGCCTTCCAGCGGGTTGGCGTATTCGTACAGCGCGGTACCGTCGAACTGCGCCAAACCGTGGGTATCGGTAGGAAAATGCGCCGGCACCCAATCAAGAATTATCCCGATATCGGCCTGGTGCAGCGCGTTGACGAAATAGCCGAAATCCTCCGGCGAACCGAATCGGGCGCTTGGCGCGAATTGGGACAATGCCTGATAACCCCAGGAGCCACCGAACGGATGCTCCATGATCGGCATCAATTCGACATGGGTAAAGCCCAATGACTGCACATAGGGGATCAGGCGCTCGGCCAGTTCACGCCATCCATATTGGCGGGCCACTTCGCCCGCCTCGTCCAGTTCGCATTGCCAGGAACCCACATGCAGCTCGTAGATCGACAACGGTGCCGTGGTCTTCTGTCGTTCGCTGCGTGACTGCATCCACGCGTGGTCCTGCCAGTCCACCTGCAACGGCGCGGCGACTTTGGACGCAGTATCCGGCGGCAGCTGGGTGGCCAAGGCCATGGGGTCGGCCTTGAGTGGCAGAATTCCGTGGGCACCGAGTATTTCATACTTGTACGCCGCGCCCGGTTGCAGGCGAGGAATGAAGATCTCCCACACCCCGGAAGGATGGCGCAGGCGCATCGGATGGCGGCGTCCGTCCCAGATGTTGAAATCGCCCACCACCGATACGCGCCGGGCGTTCGGTGCCCACACGGCAAAACGCACGCCCTGTACACCATCCACCGTGGTGACCTGGGCCCCCAGGCAACTGCTCAGGTCGCGATGATTGCCTTCGGCAAACAGGTACAGGTCCATTTCGCCGAGCAGCAGTTGGCCGAAACTGTAGGGGTCCTCGGTGATTTGCTCACCACCGGCCCACTGGATTTTCAGCAGGTACGCCTGGCGCGTGCCGAACTGCCCGACAAACAAACCTGGCACCTGGGTCGACTCCAGGCTGCCGATCACCTCACCGCTATCACGGCTCAAGACCTGGACACTCAGGGCCTGCGGCAAAAAGGCGCGGATAAATTGGCCGCCCTGCTCGTCATCGTGCGGCCCCAGTATCGAGAACGGGTCCGGGTGCTCGGCGCGGACCAACGCTTCGACGTCCTTGGACGCCGGTATTGCAGTCAACTTGGGCTGCAGCGGTTCTTTATGCGTATAACTCATGACGTTTCCCCACCGCGTGCATTTTTCGATATAGATTCAAGCCCACTGAGCAAGCTGTGCAGACCCTGCAAGGGCACCGGCAACCAGCTCGGGCGGTTTTCCGCTTCATAGGCCACTTCGTACGCGGCCTTCTCCAGGCTGAACAACGTCAGCGCTGCATCCTGGCCACCGGCATCCTGCCAGTCATGCGCCAGTGTAGACGTCGCCTCCTGATAAGCCTGGGTGAACGCGTGCCTTGCCTCTGTGAGGTAGCGATCCGTCACGCGTTTGCGTGCACGCTCGGCCTCAGGCGAGTGGTCCACGCCTTGTCCTTGCGCACTCAGGGCCATCGCCGCCGCGTAATCAAAGGAGCGCAACACGCCGCTCACATCTTTGTAGGGGCTGTGCTTGCCACGCCGTTCATGCAGCGGACGCGCCGGCTCCCCTTCAAAATCGATCAGGAACGCATCCCCCTTGACCACCAGCACCTGACCCAGGTGCAAGTCACCATGCACCCGAATCCGCAGCCCGCCCGCCGAGGCTTTCGCCAGCGCCTGGACATGACCGCCGATGGCCTTTTTCTGGCCCAGCAATTCACTGACCAACGCCTGATCGGCGGGGTTCAACTGGGTTTGGTGAACTTTAAGCAATTGCAGGGCACGCTCGATCTGCGCGCCGACATCCTTGGCCCAGGCCTGGGTGTGCTTGACCGTGGTGGCTTCGGGCTTGAAGTCTGGGTTGGTGGTCGGCGCCGCCAATGCCTGGTGCATCTCACCCAGCCGCTGCCCCAGCAACCCGGCGAAATCCTTGAGTTCGCCGAGGGCGTTGTAATGCTGTTCCTGTTCGGACACCGCCTCCTCAAGCTCATCGCGAATTGCCCGCTCCAGGTTGTTTTGCGTCCAGGCCCAGGCATCGCCCTGATTGCTCAAGTAACCCTGGGCAATCATCAACAGGTTGTCCTGGCCCTGGGTATCGCGACGAATCACCGAACCCATCAGCGGCGAGATATTGGGATAGCTGGCGGCGGTCAGGTAAGCGCTCATTTCCAGTTCCGGGTGTACGCCGCTGCTGACCTTGCGGATGAGCTTGAGCACCAGACTCTCACCCACCACCACCGAGCTGTTGGACTGCTCGGCCGAGAGGTAGCGCACCTGCGTGGTGTCTGTCAGCGCCAGACTACCCAGATGGGACGTGGCTTCAAAATGCAGATCGCCTTCAACGGTGTTCAGCACCGAACCGGCTTGCAGGCCCTGGATAACGGCGCGGACGAAGTGCTCGAGGCTGAACGCATCGGTTACCAACCCGACTTGACGTGCCCGGCGCACCCGGGCCATGGCCAGTTGCTGGGGCAAGGCGCTGGTGAACTGGTCTTCGGCAAGAAAGCCGAACGGCAACTGGTAACGGTTGACCTGGCCGCCGCTGGTCACATCGATTTCGCTGAGCAGCACCGGCTGCCCGGCGTCGCCGAACCGCACACCATAGGCGATATGCACACGGTCGATGGTGGCGTCCTTGCCGGCAAACCAACGGCGCTTGGGCAACCAGCTCGGCAGCGAGGTCTGTTCCAGGGTGGTGCGACACGGTTCTTCGAGTAGTTCTTCCATGCGTTTTTTCAGGACCAGGGTGGTGAAGTCAGGCATGCTTTGCGCCGGTTCCACATGCCAACTGGGCATCTGGTTCTGCGCCGCGAGCACGAACCAGTAGAAGCCATACGGCGCCAGAGTCAGCAGGAAATTCAGTTGGCCGATAGGCGGGAACGCGTTACCACCGAGCATCTCCACTGGCACCATGCCGGCGAACGCCGACAGGTCCAGCTCGGCGGCCTGGGCGCTGCGTGACACGTTGGCCACGCACAGGATGATTTCGGTACGCCCGTCTTCCCCGGTGTACTCACGGGTATACGCAAGAATGCGGCGGTTGCTCGGCGAGAGCATCTTCAGGCTGCCCCGCCCGAACGCTTTGGACTGTTTGCGCACCGCCAACATGCGCCGGGTCCAGTTCAGCAACGAATGCGGATCCTGGGTCTGGGTTTCGACGTTCACCGACAGGTAGCCATATTGCGGGTCCATGATCGGCGGCAGCACCAG
Source organism: Pseudomonas sp. MWU13-2517 (assembly GCF_023242545.1). NCBI lineage: Bacteria > Pseudomonadati > Pseudomonadota > Gammaproteobacteria > Pseudomonadales > Pseudomonadaceae > Pseudomonas > Pseudomonas sp. MWU13-2517. The sequence continues at coordinate 25,242 of NZ_JALMFA010000016.1, forward strand.
GCTGGCCGGGTCGGCGCGAGAGAACCCGCCGTTGCGGTCGATGGACCACTGCATGGGTGTACGTACGCCGTCGCGGTCGCCCAGGTAGATATTGTCGCCCATGCCGATTTCATCGCCGTAATACAGCGTCGGCGTGCCGGGCATCGATAGCAAGAGGCTGTTGAGCAACTCAATACGGCGGCGGTCTCGCTCCATCAGCGGAGCCAGGCGCCGACGAATGCCCAGGTTGATCCGCGCACGACGGTCGGCGGCGTAATAGTTCCAGAGATAGTCACGTTCCTTGTCGGTGACCATTTCCAGGGTCAGCTCATCGTGGTTGCGCAGGAAAATCGCCCACTGGCAGTTGACAGGGATCTCCGGTGTCTGGCGCAGAATATCGGTGATGGGAAAACGGTCTTCCTGGGCCAGCGCCATATACATGCGCGGCATCAGCGGGAAGTGAAAAGCCATATGGCATTCATCGCCGTCATCGCCGTTTTGCTCGCCGAAGTAGAGCTGCGTATCTTCCGGCCATTGGTTAGCCTCGGCCAGCAGCATGCGGTCGGGGTAATGGGCGTCGATTTCGGCACGGATCCGCTTGAGCACGTCGTGGGTTTCAGGAAGGTTCTCGTTGTTGGTGCCATCGCGCTCGATCAGGTAGGGAATGGCGTCCAACCGCAAGCCATCGATGCCCATGTCGAGCCAATAACGCATCACCGACAATACCGCCTCCATGACCTGCGGGTTATCGAAGTTCAGGTCCGGCTGGTGCGAATAAAAGCGGTGCCAGAAGTACTGGCCGGCGACCGGGTCCCAGGTCCAGTTGGACTTTTCGGTGTCGAGGAAGATGATGCGGGTGCCGTCGTATTTCTGGTCGTCATCGGACCACACGTAGAAATCCCGCGCCGCCGAACCCGGCTTGGCCTTGCGTGCGCGCTGGAACCAGGGATGCTGGTCGGAAGTGTGGTTGATCACCAATTCAGTGATGACCCGCAGCCCGCGCTTATGCGCCTGCGCAATAAAGCGCTTGGCGTCGGCCATGGTGCCGTAGTCGCTGTGCACCCCCTGGTACTCGGCGATATCGTAGCCATCATCGCGGCGTGGCGAGGGATAGAACGGCAACAGCCAGATCGTGTTCACGCCCAGGTCGGCGATGTAGTCGAGCTTGGCGATCAGGCCGGGAAAGTCGCCGATGCCGTCGTTATTGGCGTCGAAAAAGGATTTGACGTGAACCTGATAGATCACCGCATCCTTGTACCAGAGCGGGTCTTTTATGAACGTGGCAGGCTTGGGGTTCTTCGCCATTGGAAACTCCTGGAATACTTGATCATCGGCCTGAAGGACTCATTGCAGCGGGAAGGGGCTCACGCCCGGTTACGCTGAGTCAGCCATACGCGAACTGGCCGACACGTCGCTATCGGGGGCGAGCCCCCTCCCACACTTTTATTTCCAACAGACTCAAGAAGTGGTGATGCGCCAGATCCCAAACGGCATCTGCGGTTCAAGCCGTGTCCACTGGGTCTTGCCATACCAGGTCCAGCGATGGCCGCTCATCAGATCTTCGCCCTGGGTCTGGGCGTCGTCCGGCAGCCCCAGTTCCCACAACGGCAGTTCGAAGTGAGCTTCCTGGGCGTTATAGGGATCGAGGTTGATCGCCACCAGAATGAAGTTGTCGCCCTCCTCGCTGCGCTTGCCGAAATACAGGATGTTGTCGTTCCAGGCGTTGTACAGCTTCAACCCCAAATGCGTGTGCAACGCCGGGTTTTGTCGGCGGATACGGTTGAGCTGGGCGATCTCGGCGATGATGTTGCCGGGCGCGGTAAAGTCCCGTGGGCGGATCTCGTACTTCTCGGAGTCCAGGTACTCTTCCTTGCCCGGCACGGGCGCGGATTCGCACAGTTCGAAGCCCGAATACATGCCCCACAACCCCGAACCCATGGTGGCCAGCGCGGCGCGGATCAAGAAGCCCGGGCGACCGGACTCATGCAGGAAGCCGGGGTTGATGTCCGGCGTGTTGACGAAGAAGTTCGGCCGGTAGCACTCACGCCACGGCGACTGACCCAGTTGCGTCAAGTATTCGCTCAACTCGGCCTTGGTATTGCGCCATGTGAAGTAGGTGTAGCTCTGGGAATAACCGACCTTGCCCAGGCGCGCCATCATTGCCGGCGTGGTAAAGGCTTCAGCGAGGAAAATCACCTCGGGATACTTGGCACGCACATCGCTGATCAGCCATTGCCAGAACGGCAGCGGCTTGGTGTGAGGGTTATCGACACGAAAGGTCTTCACGCCCTCTTCCACCCAGCCCACCACGATGTCGCGCAACTCGGTCCACAAGCTTGGAATCGCATCGGCGGCGTAAAAGTCGACGTTGACGATGTCCTGGTATTTTTTCGGTGGGTTCTCAGCGTATTTGATCGTGCCGTCCGGGCGCCAGTTGAACCAGCCCGGGTGCTGCTTGAGCCACGGATGGTCCTGGGAGCACTGGATGGCGAAGTCCAGCGCGATTTCCAGGCCATGGTCGGCCGCGGCCCGGACCAGACGGCGGAAGTCGTCGCGGCTGCCCAGTTGCGGGTGAATGGCCTCGTGACCGCCTTCCTCGCTGCCGATCGCGTAGGGGCTGCCGGGATCCTCGGGCCCTGCCGTCAACGCATTGTTCTTGCCCTTGCGGTGGCTGCGGCCAATCGGGTGGATCGGCGGGAAATACAGCACGTCAAACCCCATGTCCTGGATCATCGCCAGGCGTGAATGCACATCGTTGAATGTGCCGTGGCGCGCCGGATCGTCGGTGATCGAGCGGGGAAACAGCTCGTACCAACTGGCGAATTGCGCGCGCTCGCGCTCCACGTCGATCGGGTAGATCGTACTGATGCTCAGATAGGCACGATGGTCGGCCTGGGTCATCAGGTGTGCACTGTCTTCGTGCAGAAACTGGGCGACCTGCTCGGTTTCCAGCAAGCCGGAGAGTTCGTGATGCAGCAGCATCAGGCGGTCGCGCAGCTCATTGTCACTGCGTTCGGCGGCCTGCAACACCAGGCTGCGACCTTCCTGCAACTCCAGGCTGACCGGCACTCCGGCCTCGTGTTTCTTGCGCAACTCGTAGCAGAAGCTGGCGAAGGTATCGATCCAGGCTTCGATGCAAAATTCGTGGGGGCCTTGGGTCGTGACGTTAAACCCGCCTTCCCAGCCGTTGTTGCCGACATCCGTCATCACCACGCTGTGCCAGCTTTGCTCATGCAAGGCCCGCCAGCGGATCAGCACCGCAAGCTGGTCATGGCCGTCGGCAAATACCTTACTGGTGACGTTGATGCGCTGCCCTACCACAGCTTTCACGGCGAACTCGCCGCCGTCGATCACAGGGGTGGTGCTTTCAATCGCGATCCTGGGCAATAACAACGCCTGGGACAGCGGCAATCGGGAATCTTCTGGAGCCTGTGTTTCAGCTGTCATCGAGCCTATCCCCCTAACGCCTTGCGGACGCGCTTGTGTGCTTGATCCGAATTCCGATACGCCAGTGCTCTTCCTGAGCAGGGCCGTCATAGGTCCGAGCCTGGGCCTGGGTTAAAAGTTCAGGTGGATATGCCGCCATCGGGCGGGAATCAATTCGCTCAGGTGGCTGTCCACCGGTAGAGCAAAGCACAAAGGAGGCCACACCGATGACTATCCCGATCCCGGCTGAAACCCCGGACCCGAATATCGACAAACCCACGCTGCCGCCGACCGAGCCGGAGCCGATTCCGGAGAAGGAACCACCGGAAGACCAGCCCCCACCGGTGCAAGAACCGCCGACAACCATGCCACCGGTGATCGTCAGTCCTTTTCCAGCCGCTTGACGATCCGCGGCATGATGCTGAACACCGCCAAGGCCAACAAAGTGCTGAGCACCGCCGTGGATTCACGCCCCATCCCCGCCGCCACGCCAATGGCGGCGGTCATCCACAGGCCTGCGGCAGTGGTCAGCCCTTTGACGTGCTGACCCTCCTCATCTTCCTTGCCCTTGAGAATCGTGCCGGCCCCCAGAAAGCCAATGCCCGCAATGACGCCCTGCAATACACGGCTCATGGCGTCCGCCTGGCTGCCGGACATCTGGGGCACCATCACGAACAAGGCGGCTCCCATTGCCACCAACATGTGGGTACGCACCCCGGCCGCCTTGCCTTTTTGTTCACGTTCAAACCCGAGAATGCCCCCCAGGATCGCGGCGATCACCAGCCGCACAGTGACTTGGGTGAGCTGCCTGGCATCGCCGATATCGGCAAACTCGGCCACAAGGGTCCGCCACACTTCATGCCACCACGCGTCCATGGAACCTATCCTTTTTTATGATCGTTACTGGATGGACAGCGGCGACCGTCAGTCAGTTGCCTGGAACACCCGGCAAACCACACGCCCTAAATTGCATCAACTGGCATAAGAGAGGAAATCACCATGCCCGTCCGTATCGAACACCAGACGTGTTACTTCAAGGTCGATGAAAACGGTCAGGAGCAACGCCTGAATGCCGCCGACGTAACGGTGAGCACAGACAGCGCCAAGTCCATGTCGTTTGTGGCCCTTGAGGGTCAGCGCATCTACATCACTGAAGCGCAGGCGGATGCATTGACCGTGGCAGGGGCCACGGATGGGCGCGAGCATGTGAAGGCGACCGACGATGGTTCGGTGATTTGACCGACCTGTATCAGCTGTACCTCAAACCTGCCCTGCACCCCACACGAAATGGGGTGCAGCACATTGTCGCAGTGACCGCATCAAAGCCCATCTGATCCGCTTTTTATCGCCATAGCTGAGTCTGTTATGCAAACAGAGCCACGCGCATAGTTCATTGGCCTGATGGAGGCTGATGAGCGAACGACCATGAGCGAACGAATCCCAACCGTGGAAACCTTTGAGCCCCTATACCCAAAGAAGGTAAAGGCCAAATCCAGCGACAACCTGATCCATACCCGCAGCTTTACCGGCCTGTTCCGCACTCTGCGCGTGACCGGCGCCGGCTTCCTGTTCCTGGCATTTTTCGGCACTGTGTGGCTGAACTGGGGCGGACGCCAGGCGGTACTGTGGGACCTGGCCGAAAGTAAATTCCATATTTTCGGGGCGACCTTCTGGCCCCAGGACTTCATCCTCCTCTCGGCGCTGCTGATCATCTGCGCCTTTGGCCTGTTTGCCATCACCGTTTTCGCCGGACGCGTGTGGTGCGGTTATACCTGCCCGCAAAGTTCGTTTACCTGGCTGTTCATGTGGTGCGAGAAAGTCACCGAAGGCGAACGCAACCAGCGCATCAAGCTGCAGGCGGCCCCCTGGAGCCTCGACAAACTGGCACGGCGCTCGGCCAAGCACACCTTGTGGCTGGGCATCAGCGTGCTGACCGGCTTGACCTTTGTCGGCTATTTCACGCCAATCCGCCCCCTGGTTGCCGACCTGCTGACCTGGCAGATAGGCGGCGTCAGTCTGTTCTGGGTGCTGTTCTTTACCGGCGCGACCTACATCAATGCGGGCTGGCTGCGCGAAGCGGTGTGCATGCACATGTGCCCCTATGCGCGATTCCAGAGTGTAATGTTCGATAAGGACACCCTGACCATTTCCTACGATGTGGCCCGTGGCGAACAGCGTGGCCCACGCAAACGCGAGGTGAAACCCGCCGACGTCGGCCTGGGTGACTGCATCGACTGCCAACTGTGCGTACAGGTCTGCCCTACCGGCATCGACATCCGCGACGGCTTGCAAATGGAATGCATCGGCTGCGCGGCGTGCATCGACGCCTGCGACTCGATCATGGACAAAATGGGGTACGCCCGCGGCCTCGTCAGCTACACCTCGGAACACCAACTGCAAGGCGGCAAAACCCACCTGCTCAGGCCGCGCCTGATCGGCTACAGTGCGGTGTTGCTGGTAATGATCGCCGCGTTGGTGGTGGCGCTGGTGCAGCGGCCGATGGTATCGCTGGACGTGACCAAAGACCGAGGCATGTTCCGCGAGAACAGCCAGGGCTTGATCGAGAATATCTACAGCCTCAAGGTCATCAACAAGACCCAGCAACGCCAGGACTACCGCCTTGAACTGGAAAACGCCGAGGGTTACCAGCTGCAAGGCAAGACCGAAATCAGCCTGGCACCGGGGGAAATCAGCGACATACCAGTGTCGGTGGTACTGCTGGCGGACAAGCCGACAAGCAGTTCACAACCCCTGCGCTTCAAGGTAACGGATGTGGATGAGCCTTGGATCCATAGCGCCGCCGACAGCCGCTTTGTGGCGCCGCTGAACCGTTGACAACACAATGTTGAAAGAAAAGATCACTCAACAAACGATGGCGCTACCTTGCTACTTGCTTAGCTTTGCTTTGCTTTGCTTTGCTTTGCTTTGCTTTTGATCTTGATCCTAGGCGCCCCGTTAAACCACGCTGGCCGAACGCAGGCTTGAATCCGTGGGTAACCCGGCAGGACGCCGGGTTAGCCGTCCTGGGCCAGGGATGGCCCATGACGGCGGCCCACGGATTCAAGCCTGCGTTCGGGCACACCGAGCCTGAGCGAGGTGCCGAGTGGTGGGGCAAGAGCCTTTTTGGTTACTTTTGGGGCTCTTTCCAAAAGTGACCCGCCGTAAGGGCGGAACCCTAAGTCGCCGTTACCGCAGCAATGGATATGTACGCAGTCTGTTCCAATATCCCGGCCGGCTGACAGGCCGCCACGGGAGCAAGCTCCCTCACCACAGGTGTATAGGTACCACTGACTACCGGAAGCAAGCCCCCCCACTTTTTTTGCCGTGCCCAACCTGAAGAACTGCCTAAGGCCCCCATGAAACGCTACGAAAAATTCGCCGACGACATCGCAGAACTGATCCGCTCCGGCGTCCTCGGCCCCGGCCAGCGGGTACCGTCGGTGCGCTATGCCAGCCAGACCTACGGCGTCAGCCCCTCCACGGTATTCCAGGCCTACTACCTGTTGGAACGGCGTGGACTGATCCGCGCACGACCGCGTTCGGGCTACTTCGTCAACACCCATGCACCCAGCCCGTTTTCCGAGCCGGTGGTGAGCGAACAGGTGCACGAGTCCACGGAAGTGGATGTGAGCGAACTGGTGTTTTCGGTGCTCGACTCCATCAAGGACCCGAATACCGTGCCCTTCGGCTCGGCGTTCCCCAGCCCCCTGCTGTTCCCGCTGCAACGCCTGGCCCGCTCCCTGACCCGTGCCGGTCGCGAGATGGACCCACGCCTGGTGGTCACCGACATGTCGCCCGGCAATCCGCAACTGCGCCGACAGATTGCCCTGCGCTACATGGTGGGCGGGCTGATGCTGCCCATGGAGGAACTGCTGATCACCAACGGTGCCCTCGAAGCCCTGAACCTCTGCCTGCAAGCCGTGACTGAGCCCGGCGACCTGGTAGCCATCGAAGCGCCGGCGTTCTATGCCTGCCTGCAAGTGCTGGAACGCTTGAAACTCAAGGCCGTGGAAATCCCCGTGCATCCGCGTGATGGCATCGACCTCAATGCCTTGTCGCAAAGCCTGGAGCGCTATCCGATCAAAGCCTGCTGGACCATGACCAGCTTCCAGAACCCGATGGGTGCCACGCTGCCGGAAGCCAGGAAACAGGCGTTGGTGGAACTGCTGCGCAGCCACCAGGTGCCGTTGATTGAAGACGACGTGTACGCCGAGCTGTATTACGGGCAACAAGCGCCCAAACCGGCGAAAGCCTTCGACACAGAGGGGCTGGTGATGCATTGCGGTTCGTTTGCCAAAAGCCTGGCACCGGGTTATCGCGTCGGTTGGGTGGCGGCCGGGCGCTTTGCGCAGAAGGTCGAGCGCCTGAAGCTGATGACCTCGTTGTGCCCTTCCATGCCGGCGCAGGCGGCCATTGCCGACTACCTGCAACACGGCGGCTATGACCGGCACCTGCGCAAACTGCGCTATGCGCTGGAGGAACAGCAGAGTGCCATGCTCGCCGCCATTGCCCGTTACTTCCCGGCGCAGACGCGGGTCAGCCAACCGGCCGGCGGCTACTTCCTGTGGCTGGAACTGCCGGAGCCGACCGATTCGCTCAAGCTGTTCCAGATGGCCTTGGCCCAAGGCATCAGCATCGCGCCGGGGCCGATTTTTTCGGCAACCCGGCGCTTCAGGAATTGTATCCGGCTGAATTACGGCAGCCCCTGGACCGAGGCGTCGGAGAAAGCGATGGAGACACTGGGGAAGATTGTGCGGTCGTTTTGAGCTGGAACCACATTGCACAATGAACCACAAAGGGAAGCACCTCCTCCCACATCAAGCGGTGCTTATTTGCACATCGAATGTTGAGACTTCCCATGACCATTTATTCACCTGCCCACCCTGGCCCACTTCCTACGCCGCCCAATTACATGCGTGCAGAGGAACAGAAAAAACTCCGCGAGATGACCGCCCCCATGGGGCGGCCCGACGGTGACCATCGTTCGGCGGACGTGATCATTGAACAGAGCCCGATACTCAATGAGTTTCTGGGCAACCGCGACAACTACCACCTGCTCGATGAGCTCATGGCGCAGGTCGGTGACTGGACTCCCGCCAACAAGGACCCCGAGGCCAGGGCCAATGCAGCCTACAATCTGGAACAGGTGCTGCGGTTCATTGACAACCTCGATGACCGCTGCCTGAACGACAGTCATAGCCGCAACGGGAAAATCGACGGCCTATCCGGCACTGGCTACCGCATCGCACCCAACTCCGAAGCCAGTGTGCTTGAAGATTTTGCCCGCAAGGGTTACCCGGCGCTGCGCTATCGCACCTGACAACAGGCGGCGTTACCGGCCGCCGCCCAAATCGAGAAACGTGCCGGTGGTATAGGAAGCCTTGTCCGACAGCAGCCAGATAATCGCTTCCGCCACTTCATCCGGGCGCCCGCCACGGGCCATCGGGATACCGGACTCCAGCTTGCTGACGCGGTCCGGATCGCCGCTGAGGGCATGGAAGTCCGTGAAAATATAACCGGGGCGCACCGCGTTGACACGGATGCCCTCGCCCGCCACCTCTTTTGACAGGCCAAGGGTGAAGGTATCCAGAGCGCCTTTGGATGCCGCATAGTCGACATATTCACCCGGCGCCCCCAGCCGCGCCGCCACCGACGACACGTTGACAATACTGCCGCCCTGCCCGCCATGCTTTGGCGACATGCGCAACAGCGCATGCTTGGCGCACAGGATGGGGCCCAACACGTTGGTTTTCATGGTTTTCAGGATACGGAATTCGGACATCTCATCGACGCGCGACTTGTGCCCTACCGTGCCGGCGTTGTTGACCAGCGCAGTGACACGGCCCAGCTCGGCATCCACCCGATGAAACAGCGCGATCACCTCGTCTTCAATGCTGACATCCGCCCGTACGGCGATGGCTTGCGCCCCTGATGCGCGAACCTGATCCAGCACGCGCTGGGCAGCCTCTTCATCCGACTGATAGTTGATGCAGATGCGATAGCCCTGCCGAGCAGCCAGCAGGGCCGTCTCGGCGCCGATCCCTCGGCTACCTCCGGTGATAACGAGGACTTTATCCATGGGTGCTGCCTCCTGATTCAACCAAGCGTTTAGGGTTGAATTCAGAATACCCGTCACACGCCGTTTTTGTCAGGCACTGCCGCGCCTTCGGCACGCTGAATATTGGCCATGAAACTGTCAGCAGGTAACGGGTGGCCCAAAAAGTAGCCTTGCAGAGCGTCGCACCCCAGGCGTGTCAGGAAAGTTTGCTGGACATCCGTTTCCACGCCTTCGGCCACGATTCGCAACCCGAGGGCCTGGCCCAGCGCGACGATGGCCGAAACGATAGCCGCATCGTCGCTGTCATGCTCCAGGTCGCGCACGAACCCCCGGTCGATCTTCAACTCGTTGGCCGGCAGGCGCTTGAGGTACATCAGGCTGGAATAGCCGGTGCCGAAGTCGTCGATGGACAGGTCGACGCCCATGTCCGAGAGCTGCTGCAGTACCGTCATACTGGCATCGGCGTCGCTCATGGCGGTGGTCTCGGTGATTTCCAGGGTCAGGCTGTTGGCCGGCAACTGATGACGGTCCAGGGCAACGGCGACGCTCTTGACCAGACCGGCATGACAGAACTGCAACGCCGACAAGTTCACCGCGATTCGCCAGTCGTGATAGCCCTTGAGGCGCCACAGAGCCATCTGACGGCAGGCCTCATTAAGCACCCACTCACCGATGGGGATGATCAGACCGCTCTTTTCCGCCAACTCGATAAAGGTGGCGGGCAGCAACAGGCCCTGTTGCGGGTGCTCCCAGCGCAGCAACGCTTCAGCGCCGACCGCCCGACCACTGACTGCATCGAATTTGGGCTGGTAATGCAGGCGGAACTGCCGATGCTCCAGGGCATTGCGCAAGTCCTGCAACAACTGCAGCTGTTTGCGCGCGTTGGTGTTCATCGACACATCGAAGAAGCTGTAGCCATTCTTGCCCATGCCCTTGGCGTGATACATGGCAGCGTCGGCATTCATCAACAGCTCTTCGGGCTTACTGCCATTCCCCGGAAACAGGGCAATGCCGATGCTGGCGGATATCTTCAGATCGTGTTCGGCCACCGTGAATACCCGGTTTATCAGTTCGACCTGGCGCGCGGCCAGGGCCATCGCGTCTTCCGGCTGCATCAGTTGCACCAGGAGCACGAACTCATCGCCACCAATCCGCGCCAGGGTGTCCTGGCTGCGCAAGTCCTCGCGCAAGCGTAAACCCACTTCGCGCAACAACTGGTCACCCATATGGTGACCGAAGGCATCGTTGATCGGTTTGAAGCCGTCCAGGTCAATAAACATCAAAGCGAAGCAGCCACTCTGCTCGTGCACTGTCTGCATCGCTTGCTGGATGCGGTCGGAAAGCAACAGGCGATTGGGCAAGCCGGTGAGCATGTCGTGCAAGGCCAGGTGGGTGAGTTCCTGGTTGGCCAGCGTCAGGGAGTCGGCAAGCACGGCGGTACGCGCCTCCAGGCGAGCGTCGAGCAAGGAGGTCAACAGGGCAATGATCAGTACCGAGAGGCTGGTCACCAGCACCAGATTATCCAGGCCTTTGCCACTCAAGCCCGACAATGCCGCGCCGCAAAAACTGTCGTCGGCAAACTGGGCGGCCGCCATCCCGGTGTAGTGCATGCCGACGATGGCCACCCCCATGACCACCGCCGCACCTGCGCGCGCCAAGCGTACATAGGGCGTATTGCGCCGCAGGTTGAAAGCGATCCACAACGCAGCGCCCGAAGCTATCACTGCGATCAGCAAGGATGCGCCAAACAAGGTCGGGTCGTAGTCGATACCCGGCGTCATGCGCATGGCTGCCATGCCGGTGTAGTGCATGCAACTGATGCCCGCGCCCATCACCAAGGCGCCGAACAGCAATTGCCAAAGCGGCAGTCGTTGCTGGCTGACCAGCCATAGGGCAAAGCCGCTGGACAACACCGCGATCAGCAACGACAGCGCGGTGATGCCCATATCGAACCCCAACGCGAACGGCAAGCGCAGGGCCAGCATGCCGATAAAGTGCATGGACCACACGCCCACGCCCATCGCCAATGCACCGCCGGTCATCCATAAATAAATCGCGCGGCCCTTGGTCGTTGCGATGCGGCCTGCCATGTCCAGCGCGGTATAGGAGGCCAGTATCGCCACAAACAGGGAGATCACGACCAAAGAGGGAGAATAGCTACCGATTAGCATGGATTTCTCAGAACCTACGGGGCTGAAAAAAACCCGTACCAGATGGAAAAGGCGGCGATTGTAGCGAGAAAAATTATCGGAGGCTCGCTTAATCGTCAAAATGCCACTAGTGGCATTTCTTCCCCTGCAGGAGCCAGCTGGCTCGCGAAAAACCTCAACGATTACGCCTGCTGCCTGAATGCATGCGGCGCCTGTGAGTTCTTCGCGAGCAAGCTCGCTCCTACACTCGGCCTGGATCGGCGTTCCAGCGTTTCCAAAAAAGCAAGCGCCGCGGGTAATGCCATTCAGTTAAGCATAAGTCGCCATTTGTAGGAGCTGGCTTGCCCGCGAAAAAACTCGACGGTAACGCGTATTGCCTGAATGAACGCGGCGCCTGTGAGTTTTTCGCGAGCAAGCTCGCTCCTGCAACACGCTTTAACTGACTGGCATTACCGGGCCACCATCAGTCCTTGCCTTCCGCCGACGTATGCCCGTCCCAGCCCCCGCCCAACGCCGCAATCAACTGCACACTCGCCACCAGGCGAGTCTGCAGCAGGGTCAGCACAGTGCGCTCATTACTCAAGGCTGTAGCCTGCACCGTGACGACATCCAGATAAGCAATCAACCCGGCCTTATACTGGTTCTCGGTCAGGCGCAGGGATTCGCGGGCCGATTCCAGCGCTTCGTTGCTGACCACCGCCTCGTCTTCCAGCACCTTCAGTTGCACCATGTAGTTTTCCACTTCACGGAAACCATCGAGCACGGTCTGGCGGTACTTGGCCACGGTCTCATCATAAGCGGCCACGGTACGGTCGACTTCCGCCGAGCGCTGGCCGCCGTCGAATAAGGTCATGGCCAATTTCGGCCCCACCGACCAGAAGCGGTTCGGCAGGCTGATCCAGTCGGCATAGGTGCTGCTGGAATAACCGCCCGCCAGGCTCAAGGTCAAATCCGGGTAGTACGCGGCTTTGGCCACGCCGATATTGGCATTGGCGGCAATCACTGAACGTTCGGCGGACGCAATATCCGGACGGCGCTCAAGCAACTGCGACGGCACGCTGACCGGAACCTGCGGCAGGGTCGGAATACTCTTGCTCACCGCCAGGCTGAAGTTGGCGGGTGCCTCGCCGATCAATACGGCGATGGCATTTTCCAGCTGCGCGCGCTGCCAGATCAGATCGATCAGGCTCGCCTGGGTAGACTTGAGCTGGGTTTGCGCCTGGGCGATTGCCGCCTTGTCCGACACACCCGCGCGGTATTGGTTTTCGGTCATTTTCAGCGAGCGCTGGTAAGTGTCCAGCGTGGCTTGCAACAGGCGGGTCTGTTCGTCCATGACGCGCAGTTGCAGGTAGTCCTGCACCAGTTCCGATTGCTGGCTCAAACGCATCGCCGCCAGGTCAGCCGAGCTGGCCTCGGCGGTGGCCTCGTTGGCTTCCAGGCCACGGCGCAGCTTGCCCCAGACGTCCGCCTCCCAGCTCACCCCAAGTTGGGCGTTGAGCGTGTCGCGGATACCACTGCTGGAACTGCTGAGACTGGCACTGCTGCTGCCGGTGCCCTGGCTGGCGCGGGTCTTCCCTACGCTCAGGTCCACCGAGGGGAAAAACGCACCCCGGGCGCTGCGTACCTGGGCCTGGGCCTGGCGAAAGCGCGCTTCAGCCTGGGCTACGGTCTGGTTGGAATTATTCAAGCGTTCCACCAGTTCATTCAGTTGGCGATCACCGTACAACTCCCACCAGGCGCCACGGGCCAGGGAGTCGCTGGGGGTCGCCTGGCGCCAGCCTTGGGCTTGCTTGAATTGCGCAGGCTCGACCACTTCCGGGCGCTTGTAGTCGGGGCCGATCGCGCAGGCGCTGAGCAAGGCGCCGCCAATCAGCACGGCCAGTAACTTCATACCGAAACGAGGGAGCAAGCGCCCTCGCCACAGCACGCTTGCATGGGCGTTCGTTGAATCGGTCATAGCACAGTGTCCAAGGCAGCATCGGTACGCACGCCGCGCCAGGCGTTGAAACGGTGGCGCGCGCGGTCGAGATAGAGGTAGACCACCGGGGTGGTGTAAAGGGTCAGGATCTGGCTGAACACCAGGCCGCCGATAATGGTCAGGCCCAGCGGCTGGCGCATTTCCGCGCCATCGCCGGCGCCAAGCAGCAACGGCAAGGCACCCAGGATGGCGGCCAGCGTGGTCATCAAGATCGGCCGCAGGCGCAACAGGCAGGCGCTGCGAATCGATTCCAGCGGGCTCATGCCGTCATGGCGTTCCAGTTGCAGGGCAAGGTCGATCATCAGGATCGCGTTTTTCTTCACCACCCCGATCAGCAGGAACAGCCCCAGCAACGAGATCAGGCTGAACTCGCCGCCCAGCAGGTAGATGGACAGCAGTGCGCCGACACCCGCCGACGGCAGGGTCGACAAGATGGTCAAGGGGTGGATGTAGCTTTCATACAGAACGCCCAACACCAGATACACCGCCACCAGCGCGCCGAGGATCATGAACGGCTGGCCTTTCTGGGTTGCCGCAAAGGCATCGGCCGTGCCGGCCATCTTGGCGATCACATCTTCCGGTAAACCGACCTTGGCCATCGCTCGTTCGATGGCGGCAGTGCCCTGCTCCACCGTCACGCCGGGCGCCATGTCGAAGGCGATGTTTTCCGACGCGAACTGGCCCTCGTGCCGCACGGTATCGGCGGCCAGGCTGTTTTCGTAATGGGCGATGGTGGACAACGGCACTCGCGCGCCGGTGGAGGTGATCACCTGCATTTGATTGAGGGTAATCGGGTCCTGGGCGTATTTCGGATTAACCTCCATCACCACCTGGTACTGGTTGAGGCTGTCGTAGATGGTGGAAATCTGCCGCTGGCTGTAAGCGTTGTTCAGCACCGCCGTGACCATGCTCATATCGATGCCCAGGCGCTTGGCCTGGTCGCGGTCGACGATCAACGTCACCTGTGCGGCGCCACGACCTTCGCGGGCGTCGATGGCCGTCAGTTCCGGCAGTGAGTGGAACGCGGCCACCACTTTCGGAAACCATTCGCGCAACGCGGCCAGATCCCCGCTTTGCAGGATGTAGGAATACTGCGCACTGCTCTGGTCACGACTGCCGCCAAATTGCAGGTCCTGGTCAGCCATCAGGAACAGGCGCCCGCCCGGCACCAACGGCACGTCCTTGCGCAAACGCTCGATCACCGCCTGGGCCGAGACCTTGCGCTCGGCGATGGGCTTGAGGCGCACCAGCATCACCGCGTTATTGGTGCCGTTGTTGCCGCCGATAAAGCCGGCCACGCTGAGCACGGCCGGGTCCTTGAGGATGGCCTTGCGGAAGGTTTCCATCTTCGGCTGCATCACGCCGAACGACAGCCCATCGTCACCGCGCACAAAACCGATCAACTGGCCGGTGTCCTGCTGGGGCATGAAGGTTTTGGGCACTACCACGTACAACGCGATGTTCACCGCGACGGTGATGAACAGGCTGAGCAGCGTCAGGCGGCGGTGGCGCAACACCCAGTCCAGGCTGGAGGCATAGGCCGCGACCATGCGGTCGTTGACGCTCTGGCTCCAGCGCTGCAAAGCGCTCATGTGCCCTTTGACATGGGGCTTGAGCCACCGGGCGCACAGCATCGGGGTCAAGGTCAGCGAGACGACCAGCGAGACGATGATCGCCGAGGACAAGGTGACAGAAAACTCACGGAACAGGTTGGCGACAATACCGCCCATAAACAAAATGGACAGGAACACCACCACCAGCGACACGTTCATCGATAACAGCGTAAAGCCGACTTCCTGGGCGCCCAGGTAAGCCGCTTTCATCGGCGGCACACCGTCGTCGATATGCCGGGAAATGTTCTCCAGCACCACAATGGCATCGTCCACCACCAGCCCGGTGGCCAGGATCAATGCCATCAACGAGAAGTTGTTCAATGAGAAACCGAACAGGTACATCACCGCAAAGGTGCCCACCAACGACACCGGCACCGCCAGGGTCGGGATCAGCGAGGCGCGGAAGTTACCGAGGAACAGGTACACCACCAGCACGACCAGGGCCACGGCGATCAGCAAGGTCATTTCGGCTTCATGCAACGTGGCGGTGATCACCGGTGAACGGTCCATCGCCAGGTTGAGCTTGACGCTGGACGGCAGCACCGCCTGCAACGCCGGCAACTGGGCCTTGATCTGCCGCACCGTCTCGATGATATTCGCGCCGGACTGACGGTTGATCACCAGCAGCACCGCTGCATCATTGTTGAAGAAGCCACTGTTGTAGCGGTCCTCCACGCCATCGCTGATCTTGGCTACATCGCCCAGACGCAGGGCCGCGCCGTTCTGGTAGCGAATCAGCAACGGCTCGTAGTCCTTGGCCTTTTCCAACTGGTCGTTGGCCTGGATCTGCCAATTGCGTTCGCTGTCTTCCAGGGAGCCCTTGGGCCGGCGCTGATTGGCATTGGCGATGGTGTTGCGTACGTCATCCAGGGCCACGCCGTACTGGTCGAGGGCCTTGGGCTCCAGCTCGATGCGCACCGCCGGCAGGGAGCTCCCACCGATCTGCACCTCGCCCACACCCGGCACCTGGGACAGGCTTTGCGACAGGATGGTCGAGGCCAGGTCGTACAGCTCGCCCTTTTGCAGCACGTCGGAGGTCAGCGACAGCACCATGATCGGTGCCTGGGACGGGTTGATCTTCTTGTAGGTAGGCATGCTGCGCATGCCGCTGGGCAACAGGTTGCGCGAGGCGTTGATCGCCGCCTGCACTTCCCGCGCTGCGCCGTTGATATCACGCCCGGAGTCGAACGCCAGGATCACCCGGGTAGAACCCTGGCTCGACGAACTGCTCATGGTGGTGATACCGGCAATCGCGCCGAACGAACGCTCCAGCGGCGTCGCCACGGTCGAAGCCATCACCTCCGGGCTGGCACCCGGCAAGCTGGCCGACACCACGATCACCGGGAAGTCGATCTGCGGCAGCGGCGACACCGGCAACAGGTTGAAGCTCACGCCCCCAAGCAACATGATCGCCAGGCTCAGCAGCATGGTGGCTACCGGCCGGCGAATGAAAGGTCCGGACAGGTTCATGACTCAACCGGCTCCAGGCTTTGCGGCTCTTTGCGCCAGCGACGGCCAAGGCGGTCGAAGTACAGGTAGATCACCGGCGTGGTGAACAAGGTCAATACCTGGCTGACCAGCAAACCGCCGACCATCACCAGCCCGAGCGGTTGGCGCAGCTCCGCACCGGAGCCGGTGGCCAGCATCAGCGGCACCGCACCGAACAGCGCGGCCAGGGTGGTCATCAGGATCGGCCGGAAGCGCAAGAGCGCCGCTTGATAGATCGCCGTCTGCGGGTCCAGGCCCTGGTTGCGCTCGGCGTCGAGGGCGAAGTCGATCATCATGATCGCGTTCTTTTTCACGATACCGATCAGCAGAATGATACCGATGATCGCGATCATGCCCAGGTCATTGCCGCTGAGCAGTAACGCCAGCAAGGCCCCCACCGCTGCCGACGGCAAGGTCGACAGGATGGTGATCGGGTGGATGTAACTCTCGTACAGCACGCCCAGCACGATGTACATGGTGACCACCGCCGCCAGGATCAGCAGCAAGGTGCTCGACAGCGACGCTTCGAAGGCTTGGGCCGCGCCCTGGAACTGGGTCTGCACGCCTATCGGCATGCCGATGTCCTTCTGGGTCTGGTTGATCAGTTCCACGCCCTTGCCCAACGCGACGCCGGGGGCCAGGTTGAACGACATCATTACCGCCGGGAACTGGCCGATGTGGGCAATCGCCAGTTGGGCCTGGCGCTGCTCCACATGGGCCAGGCTCGACAGCCGTACCTGGCCGCCGCCAGTGGTTTTCACGTGGATCTGGTCAAGCGCCGCAGGGCCCAGGGTTTCACCGGATTGCGCCTGCAACACCACGCGGTATTGGCTGGCCTGGGTGTAGATGGTGGAAATCTGCCGCTGGCCGAACGCATCGTACAGCGCATCGGTGATGGTCGACACACTGACGCCCAGGCGCGAGGCCGCGTCGCGATCGATCACCAGGAACACCTGCAAACCCTTGTCCTGCAGGTCACTGGCGACGTCGGTAAGCTCCGGCAACCGGCTGAGGGCGTGCACCAGCTTGTCGCTCCACAGCGCCAGCAGGTCAGCATCCGGTGAGGACATGCTGAACTGGTATTGCGTGCGGCTGACACGGTCTTCGATGGTCAGATCCTGTACCGGCTGCATAAACAGGCGGATACCCACCAGTTTGTCGATTTCCGGTTGCAGGCGGGTAATTACCTGGGCCGCACTCAAGTCGCGCTGCCCATGGGGCTTGAGGTTGATCAGCAAGCGGCCGCTGTTGAGGGTGGCGTTATCGCCATCCACCCCGATGTAGGACGACAGGCTCTGCACCGCTGGGTCAGCCAGGATGACCTTGGCCAATTCTTGCTGGCGCTGGCTCATGGCCGCAAAGGAAATTGACTGCGGTGCCTCGGAAATCCCCTGGATCACCCCGGTGTCCTGCACCGGGAAGAAGCCTTTGGGCACCACGAGGTACAGAAACACCGTCAAACCCAGGGTGGCGACGGCCACGAGCAAGGTCAGCGGTTGGTGCTTGAGCACCCACTGCAACTTGCGCCCGTAGGCTTCGATCAACCAGTCGATCCAGGCGCCGCTGGCCTTGTAGAAACGGCCCTGTTCTTCTTCCTTGGGTTCGCGCTTGAGCAAACGCGCGCACATCATCGGGGTGAGGGTCAGGGAAACCACCAGGGAAATCAGGATCGCCACCGCCAGGGTGATGGCGAACTCACGGAACAGCCGCCCGACCACATCGGCCATGAACAGCAGCGGAATCAGTACCGCGATCAACGACAGGGTCAGGGACACCAGGGTGAAGCCGATCTGCTTGGCGCCCTTGAGCGCCGCCGCCAGTGGCGTCTCGCCTTCCTCGATATAACGCGAAATGTTCTCCAGCATCACGATGGCGTCATCCACCACGAAACCGGTGGCGATGGTCAGGGCCATCAGCGTCAGGTTGTTGATGGAGAAGCCTGCCAGGTACATCACGCCAAAGGTGCCGATCAGCGACAGCGGCACGGCGATGGACGGAATGATCGTGGCGCTGAAGCGGCGCAGGAACAGGAAAGTCACCATCACGACCAGGGCAATGGCGATGAGCAGTTCATGTTGCACATCGGTGACGGATGCACGGATGGTCTGGGTGCGGTCGGTAAGCACGGTCACATCGAGGCCGGCCGGCAGGTTGTCGGTGATGCTCGGCAACAACACCTTGATGCGGTCCACCACTTCGATCACGTTGGCGCCCGGCTGGCGCTGGATATTCAACAGCACGGCCTGGTTTTCGTTGGCCCAGGCGGCAAGACGCTCGTTTTCGGCGCCATCGACGATCTGTGCCACATCTTTCAGGCGCAGCGGCGCGCCATTGTTGTAGGCCAGGATCAGTTCGGCATATTGCTGGGGCGAGACCAACTGGTCGTTGGCGTCGAGCATCGACACCCGGGTAGGCCCGTCGAAGTTACCCTTGGGCTGGTTGACGTTGGACGCGGCAATCAGGGTGCGCACATCCGACAGGTTCAAACCGTTGGCCGCCAGTGCTTCCGGGTTGACCTTGATGCGCACGGCCTGACGCTGGCCACCGGCAATGCTGACCATGCCGACACCGCTGATCTGCGCGATTTTCTGCGCCATACGCGTATCGACCAGGTCGTTGAGCTTGGGCAGCAGCATGGTTTTGGAGGTGATGGCGAGGGTCAGCACCGGGGTGTCAGCCGGGTTGACCTTGTTGTAGACCGGCGGCGCCGGTAAGTCCTTGGGCAGCAGGTTGGTAGCGGCGTTGATCGCAGCCTGCACTTGTTGCTCGGCGACATCCATATTGATGTCGAGGTTGAAGCGCAGGGTCAGCACCGACGCGCCGCCGGAGCTGGTGGACGCCATCTGGGTCAGGCCGGGCATCTGGCCGAACTGGCGCTCAAGAGGCGCGGTGACTGCGCTGGTCATCACGTCCGGGCTGGCGCCCGGGTACAGGGTCATCACCCGGATGGTCGGGTAGTCCACCTGGGGCAACGCCGACACTGGCAGCAAGCGATAAGCGATGATGCCGGCCAGAACGATGGCCAGCATGCTCAAGGTGGTGGCGACCGGGCGAAGAATAAACAGCCGCGACAGGTTCATGAACCGACCTTTTGCGCCTTGCCGGCGTCGGCGCCGGTCTTCTCTTTTGCCGCGGGCTTGCCTTGCAGGTGCTCGGTCGGTGTGGTCAGGACTTCGCTGCTGTCGTTGACCACTTCGATTTCGCTGCCGTCCTTCAAGCGGTCGGTACCTTCCAGCACGACGCGGTCACCCGCCACCAGGCCCTCCTTGATCACCGTGTTGTCGCCATCGGAATCGCCGACCACCAAGGGCTGCATCTTGACCTTCTTGTCGCCGTCGAGCTTGTAGACAAACGTGCCGTTGTTGCCGAACTGGATGGCTGCGGACGGTGCCAGCACCACGTTGTGCAGGGTGTCGGCCAGCAGGTGCACATTGACGAATTGGTTGGGGAACAGCGCCTGGTCCTTGTTATCGAAGCGCCCTTTGAATTTCAGGGTGCCGGTGGTGACGTCGATCTGGTTGTCCAGGCTCTGCAATACGCCGACGGCCTGTTTTTTCACGTCGCCACGGTCCCAGGCTTCCACGGGCAGTTTGTTGCCGGCGTGGTAGCGGCTGAGGACGGTGTCCAGGGTGTTTTCCGGCAGGGTGAAGACCACGCTGATCGGCTGGGTCTGGGTGATCACCGCAAGGGACGTGGTGTCATTGGCTGCGACCAGGTTGCCCACGTCGACCTGACGCAAGCCCACTCGCCCACAGATCGGTGCGCGGATCTTGGTGAATTCGAGGTTGAGCCTGGCGTCATCCACCGCGCCCTGATTGGTCTTGACCGTGCCCTGGTATTGCAGGACCAGAGCTTCGGCGGTGTCCAGGGTCTGCTTGGCGATACTGTCCTGAGCATACAGATCCCGATAACGCTGCACGTCGACCTGGGCATTTTTCAGTTGAGCCTGGTTCTGCAACAGCGTGCCCTGGGCCTGGAGCAAGGCGTTCTGGTAACTGCGCGGGTCGATTTCTGCCAGCAGGTCACCGGCCTTGACCATTTGCCCTTCTTCAAAGGCGATCTTCACCAGCTCACCGCCCACCCGGCTGCGTACATTAATGGTATTGAGCGCAGTCACCGTGCCCAATGCCTTGTAGTACACCGGGAACTCTCCCTGCACCGCCGGCGCCACGCGCACCGGAATCGGGCCGGTTGAGCCTCCGAAGCCCGGGCGCATCATCCCCGACTTGCCGGCACGGCCTTCCGCCTTGTTTGCCGTGGCGTCCTTGTGGCTGCCAGGCCAGAATTTCCAGCACAGGCCGGCAATGACCAGCAGCACAAGCAGGCCGAACAGCCAGCGGCGGGACTTACGGGGGGAGGATTGCATGGATTGATCAACCATTGGGCGCGAGAGCTTCTTCTTTGGGAGGCTGAAAGATAAGCACTGGGGCGCATTTAGAAAAGCGCCTTTACCGGCTATTTACCTTGGGCTTACAACTTTTAACTGCTGGCCTTAGTCTGTCCGCTATTTCGCTAAGCACCTGAGACGCAAATAAAAACGGCCTGGACTAGGCCAGGCCGCAAGCATGCAGCACGCGTGTTACTGCAAAACGACAGTCATGCGCAGAAACAGTTATTTCAAAACAGCCAGAGCGGCTTCGTAGTTCGGCTCGTGGCCGATTTCGGAAACCAGTTCGCTGTGCAGCACGTTGTTGTTTTCATCCAGCACCACCACGGCGCGAGCGGTCAGGCTGCGCAATGGGCCGTCAACGATGTTCACGCCGTAATCTTCGGAGAACGCCGCGCTGCGGAAGTCCGACAGGTTTTTCACGTTTTCCAGGCCTTCCGAACCGCAAAAGCGCGCCTGGGCAAACGGCAGGTCCGAAGAGATGCACAGCACCACGGTGTTGGCCACGTCATTGGCCTGGGCATTGAACTTACGTACTGAAGTAGCGCAGGTCGGAGTGTCGACGCTTGGGAAGATATTCAGCACTTTGCGCTTGCCGGCGAAGGTAGCCAGGGTGGCGTCCGACAGATCAGCGGCAGTCAGGGTGAAATCCGGCGCCTGGGAGCCGACTTGTGGCAATTCGCCTTCAACTTGGACAGGGTTACCGCGAAGGGTGACTTGAGCCATGACAGAATCCTTATGCTGGGTTTGATGAAACGAATTCGAGAGGCGGAAGTTAACCACAAAGTGCCGTCGTCACCTACCGCCGAGCATAAATTGTCATGCCATGCCGTTGTGGTTTAATTGCGCGCTTTTCGCCCGTCCCTCAAGGAAGCCGTTGTTGATGAATCAGCCCGCCACCAAAGTCCTGGTTATTGGTTACGTCTGGCCGGAACCCCGTTCCTCGGCCGCTGGCGGGCATATGATGCAAATTCTTGAGAGCTTTCTTACTCAAGGTTGGGACATTACCTTCAGCAGCCCTGCGGCCATCGGCGAGCACAAGGCGGACCTGCCCGCCCTGGGCATCACCGAATGCGCCATCGAGCTGAATAACAGCAGCTTCGATGAGTTTATCCGCGAGCTGGCCCCGGATATCGTCCTGTTCGACCGTTTCATGATGGAAGAACAGTTCGGCTGGCGCGTCGAAAAATGCTGCCCGAATGCGCTGCGCGTCCTGGAAACCTCCGACCTGCAAAGCCTGCGCGACGCACGCCAGCAGCGTCTCAAGGATTGCCTCAAGGCCGCTCCTGACAGGGATGACTTCAGCGCGCTCTTTACCGCTGACCTCAAGCAAGCGTTCGAGCTGATGGCAGAGACTGACCTGGCCAAGCGTGAAATCGCCGCGATTTACCGGTGCGACATCAGCCTGATGATTTCCGATGTGGAAATCCGCCTGCTCACCGAACACTTCAAGGTACCGCCTGCCCTGCTCCACTGGTGCCCTTTGATGATGGCGCCGCCAACCACAGCGTTTGCGCCCTTTGAGGACCGTGCGCACTTCCTCAGCATCGGTAACTTCCGCCATGCGCCGAACTGGGATGCGGTGCTCTGGATGAAAAACAGCCTCTGGCCATTGATCCGCCAGCAATTGCCGGGCGCCCAACTGCATATCTACGGCGCTTACACCCCGCCCAAGGCCACGGCCCTGCATAACCCGGCCCAGGGGTTCCATGTGATGAACTGGGCCGAAGATGCCCTGCAAGTGATGACCGCCGCGCGTATCTGCCTGGCGCCATTGCGGTTCGGCGCGGGGATCAAGGGCAAGTTGGCTGACGCCATGCTCTGCGGCACGCCGAATATCACCACGCCCATCGGTGCCGAAGCCATGGGCGACGAGCACCCGTGGCCCGGCATGATCGAGCACAGCGCACCCGCCCTGGCCGCTGCGGCTGTGGCGCTGTATCAAGACCGCGAGCGCTGGACCCTGGCCCAGGAAAACGGCCGGCAGCTGCTGGCCCGGCGTTACGACCAGAATGTCCACGGCCCGGCGCTGGTGGCGTGCCTGGAGCAGTGCCGTAGCCGGCTTTCGGCCCATCGCCGGGATAACTTCACCGGCGGCATGCTGCGTCACCATGCCCATAAAAGCACCCAGTACATGTCCCAGTGGATCGAGGCAAAAAACCGCGTGCTTTGAAGGCCGGCGCTGGCGAGGTTGCACGCAAGGGGGCATTATCCTACGCAGCAACCACAATAAAGCGACGGCAGCATGACCCGAGCAACGCGAATCACCGACCCCTCCTACGAGCTGATGGACGACCACAACGGTCTGTCCATCATCTATCGCCAGCACGGTTTCCCCTGCCCCCTGGTACGCTGGCATTTCCACAAGGAATACGAGCTGCACCTGATCGTCGCCAGCTCCGGCAAGGTGTTTATCGGCGACTACATCGGCAATTTCTACCCTGAAAGCCTGTTCCTCACCGGCCCTAACCTGCCCCACAACTGGATCAGCCAGGTGGAGGAAGACGAAGTGGTGCCCAAGCGCGACATGCTGGTGAATTTCACCGATGAGTTGCTGGAGAACGGCAGCCAGATTTTTACTGAACTCAAGACCTTGGCGCCGCTGTTGGAGAGGGCGCAGTACGGCATCGAATTCCGCTGCAAGAAGACCATCGCCCAAGCCATGACCTTGATGCAACGCATCGAAGACG
Organism: Pseudomonas sp. MWU13-2517; assembly: GCF_023242545.1. Classification (NCBI taxonomy): domain Bacteria; kingdom Pseudomonadati; phylum Pseudomonadota; class Gammaproteobacteria; order Pseudomonadales; family Pseudomonadaceae; genus Pseudomonas; species Pseudomonas sp. MWU13-2517. The sequence continues at coordinate 49,011 of NZ_JALMFA010000016.1, forward strand.
CCCAGGGCATGGCGCGCCTGGGGCACTTCTTTATCCTGCTGGAGGCGCTCAGTGCCTGCGAGGACTACCAGTTGCTCTCGGGCGTCACCACCCCGCAACTGGCGGATGAACACAGCATCGACCGCACCAACCGCGCGGTGGACTATATTTTTGCGCATTACGCGCGGGAGTTGCCCCTGGAGGAAGTGGCCGAATACCTCGGCATGAAGCCCACCTACTTCTCGCGGGTGTTCAAGCAAGCCACCGGGCGCACCTTTATCGAGTTCGTCAATCGTCTGCGCATCAGTAAATCCTGCGAACTGTTGGCCGACGGTGATAAAGCGGTGACGGATGTGTGTTTTGAATCCGGCTTCAACAACATCTCCAACTTCAACCGACGCTTTCAGCAGCTCAAGGGCATGACCCCGTCCCACTATCGGCGCTTGGCGGTGCAGCGGTTGACTGAGCAAAATATCGGCTGAATTGAGGTCAGGCAGCGTCGAACCAGCTCTTTTCTGCGGTCGCTGTATGTGTGGCGAGGGAGCTTGCTCCCGTTGGGCCGCGAAGCGGCCCCGCTCTTTGCTTACAAAGCATGGGACTAACGGGAGCAAGCTCCCTCGCCACAGGTTACTTTTTAGCCTTTCTGCTTCTTAACTGACTGGCATTACCCCAAATCCACCGCTCGACTCAGTATCCAACGTGCTGTTCGCCTTGAAAGACGGCATAAGCACCCATGACTTGCTGGTCAACCTCAGCGAATCGCTGGCCTGCGCCCACGCCCTCACCTGCGATTTCGCTTTTGAGCTCGATGGCTCGCGGCGAGAAGGCGCACTGGGTATTGCACAGTTGATCGAGGTGGCTCGGTTGTTGGCTGACGGATACAGGCTGATATTGAGCGTTAAAACACGCCACTGATCGTCCCCACACTGTGCGGGGACAATCATCGAGTGCAAAAAAGTATCAGTGAGCGTGCTCCCAAGGATTTGTCACCTCCCCATTTCAAGGCTGTAATCAACGCACACTCTTCCTGACTCCCTGTGGGAAGACACAACAACAATAACTGTCCTTCTGCAGCCCTCTGGGCGCGGAAATGGAGTGCGCGATGAAGTTCACAGCAAAATCCCTGCTTGCCTTTACTTGCATGACCCTCAGCGCCGTCAGCCTTGGCGCGCAAACCCTGACCATCGCCACCGTCAACAACAGCGACATGATCCGCATGCAAAAGCTCTCGAAAACCTTCGAGACCGAGCATCCGGAGATCAAGCTGAACTGGGTGGTGCTCGAAGAAAACGTGTTGCGCCAACGCTTGACCACCGACATCGCCACCCAGGGCGGGCAGTTCGATGTGCTGACCATCGGCATGTACGAAGCCGCACTGTGGGGTGCCAAAGGCTGGTTGGAACCGATGAAGGACCTGCCGGCGTCCTACGACCTCGACGACGTATTCCCTTCTGTGCGGGACGGCCTGTCGGTCAAGGGTTCGCTGTACGCACTGCCCTTCTATGCCGAGAGCTCGATCACCTATTACCGCACCGACCTGTTCAAGGACGCCGGGCTGACCATGCCCGAGCATCCGACCTGGACCCAGATCGGCGAATACGCCGCCAAACTCACCGACAAGACCAAAGAGCAATACGGCCTGTGCCTGCGCGGCAAAGCCGGCTGGGGCGAGAACATGGCGCTGATCACCACCCTGGCCAACGGCTATGGCGCACGCTGGTTCGATGAGAAGTGGCAGCCGGAATTCAACGGGCCTGAGTGGAAGGACGCACTGAACTTCTACGTCGACAACATGAAGAAATCCGGCCCGCCCGGCGCATCCAGCAACGGCTTCAACGAAAACCTGGCGCTGTTCAACAGCGGCAAGTGCGCGATCTGGGTCGATGCCAGCGTGGCCGGCTCGTTTGTCACCGACAAAACCCAGAGCAAGGTGGCTGACCACGTCGGCTTCACCTTCGCCCCCCACGAGAAGACCGACAAGGGCACTTCGTGGCTGTACTCGTGGAGCCTGGCGATTCCGACCAGTTCCAAAGCCAAGGACGCCGCCAAAGTGTTCACCAGTTGGGCAACCTCCAAGGAATACAGCCAACTGGTGGCCAAGACCGACGGTATCGCCAACGTGCCGCCAGGCACCCGCAAGTCCACCTACAGCGACGAGTACATGAAGGCCGCGCCGTTCGCCAAGGTGACGTTGGAATCGCTGAAAGTCGCCGACCCGACCAAACCGACGCTCAAGCCGGTGCCCTATATCGGGATCCAGTTGGTGACCATTCCCGAGTTCCAGGCGATTGGCACCCAGGTCGGCAAGTTCTTCTCGGGCGCGCTGACCGGTCAACAGACGGTGGATGCCGCATTGACCGCCGCACAGACCACCACCGAGCGTGAAATGAAGCGGGCGGGTTACCCCAAGTAACCCCCCCACTACCTGTAGGAGCGAGCTTGCTCGCGAAAAAGGTACATCCGACGCAGTAATGCGTCTGGAATATCTTCGCGAGCAAGCTCGCTCCTACAGGGGTTTGCGCACCTGCCTCTAATCGGTCTTGATCACCATGAATACGTCCCCCGCCCAAGTGCAAACAACTGCCCCGGCCACGCCGCGCAAAAACCGCCTGGCCAACCCCGGCTGGTTCCTCGTCACGCCCTCGGTCGCCATGCTGCTGGTATGGATGATCGTGCCGCTGGGCATGACCCTGTACTTTTCGCTGATCCGCTACAACCTGCTCTACCCCGGCGAAAACCAGTTCGTGGGGCTGGAGAACTTCACCTACTTCATCACCGACTCGGGCTTCCTGCCCGGCGCCACCAATACCCTGTTGCTGGTGGGCAGCGTGCTGCTGATCAGCGTGGTGTTCGGCGTGCTGATCAGTGCCCTGCTGGAAGCCAGTGAGTTCTTCGGTCGCGGCATCGTGCGAGTGATGTTGATCTCGCCCTTCTTCATCATGCCTACCGTCGGCGCGCTGATCTGGAAGAACCTGATTTTCCACCCGGTGTCGGGGATTCTCGCGGCCGTGTGGAAACTGTTCGGTGCCGAGCCGGTGGACTGGCTGGCACACTACCCGTTGCTGTCGATCATCATCATCGTGTCGTGGCAATGGCTGCCCTTCGCCATTCTGCTGTTGATGACCGCCATGCAGTCCCTAGACCAGGAACAAAAGGAAGCGGCACGCCTGGACGGCGCCGGCGCCATCGCGATTTTCTGGCACCTGACCCTGCCCCACCTGGCGCGCCCGATTGCCGTGGTGGTGATGATCGAAACCATCTTCCTGCTCTCGGTGTTCGCCGAAATCTTCACCACCACCAACGGTGGCCCGGGCTATGCGTCTACCAACCTCGCCTACCTGATCTACAACCAGGCGCTGGTGCAGTTCGACGTGGGCATGGCCTCGGCCGGCGGCTTGATTGCCGTGGTCATCGCCAATATCGCGGCGATCATCCTGGTGCGGATGATCGGCAAAAACCTGACTGACAAGCCTTGAGGGCCGCGCCATGACGCTTCAACAATCCCGCCGCCTGCAAAGTCTGTTGCTCGGCACGCTGGCCTGGGCCATCGCGATCCTGATTTTCTTCCCGATCTTCTGGATGGTGCTGACCAGCTTCAAGACTGAAATCGATGCATTCGCCACGCCGCCGCAGTTCATTTTCACGCCGACGCTGGAGAACTACCTGCACATCAACGAGCGCAGCAATTACTTTGCGTACGCCTGGAACTCCGTGGTGATTTCATTCAGCGCCACCGCCTTGTGCCTGCTGATCTCGGTGCCGGCCGCCTACTCCATGGCGTTCTACGAAACCCAGCGCACCAAAGGTACGCTGCTGTGGATGCTGTCCACCAAGATGCTGCCGCCCGTGGGCGTATTGATGCCGATCTACCTGTTGGCCAAGAGCTTTGGCCTGTTGGATACGCGTATTGCGCTGATCATCATCTACACGCTGATCAACCTGCCGATCGTGGTCTGGATGGTTTACACCTACTTCAAGGACATCCCCAGGGACATCCTCGAAGCCGCCCGCCTGGATGGCGCCACCCTGTGGCAGGAAATGGTCCGGGTGCTGCTGCCGATCGCCAAGGGCGGCCTGGCCTCTACCGTGTTGCTGTCGCTGATCCTGTGCTGGAACGAGGCGTTCTGGTCGCTGAACCTGACCTCGTCCAACGCTGCACCGCTGACCGCACTGATCGCCTCTTACTCCAGCCCCGAAGGCTTGTTCTGGGCCAAGTTGTCGGCCGTGTCGACACTGGCCTGTGCGCCGATCCTGATCTTTGGCTGGATCAGCCAGAAACAGCTGGTGCGCGGTTTGTCCTTCGGCGCCGTGAAATAACGGCTTCCTGATAAAAATTTGCATACGGAGGCCCATCATGGCCAACCTGAAAATCAAAAACCTGCAAAAAGGCTTCGAAGGCTTCTCCATCATCAAGGGCGTCGACCTGGAGGTGAACGACAAGGAATTCGTGGTGTTCGTCGGCCCATCCGGCTGCGGCAAATCGACCCTGCTGCGCCTGATCGCCGGCCTGGAAGAAGTGAGCGAAGGCACCATCGAACTGGACGGCCGTGACATCACCGAAGTGACCCCAGCCAAGCGTGACCTGGCGATGGTGTTCCAGACCTATGCGCTGTACCCGCACATGAGCGTGCGCAAGAACATGTCGTTTGCCCTGGACTTGGCCGGTGTCGACAAGAAGCTGGTGGAAAGCAAGGTCAGCGAGGCGGCACGTATCCTCGAACTGGGGCCGCTGCTGGAGCGCAAGCCCAAGCAGCTGTCCGGCGGCCAGCGCCAGCGCGTGGCGATTGGCCGGGCGATCGTGCGCAACCCGAAGATCTTCCTGTTCGATGAGCCACTGTCCAACCTTGACGCCGCCCTGCGCGTGCAGATGCGCCTGGAGCTGGCACGCCTGCACAAGGAACTGCAAGCGACCATGATCTACGTGACCCACGACCAGGTGGAAGCCATGACCCTGGCCGACAAGGTGGTGGTGCTCAACAGTGGCCGCATCGAGCAGGTGGGTTCGCCCCTGGATCTGTATCACTATCCGGCCAACCTGTTTGTGGCGGGCTTCCTCGGCACACCGAAAATGGGCTTCCTCAAGGGCCAGGTCACACGCATCGACAGCCAAGGCTGCGATGTGCAACTGGACGCGGGCACCTTGATCAATCTGCCACAGAGCGGCGCCAGCTTGAGCGTGGGCAGTGCCGTGACCCTGGGCATTCGCCCGGAGCACCTGGAAATAGCCTCACCCGGCCAAACCACGTTGACCGTCACTGCCGACGTCGGCGAACGCCTGGGCAGCGACACCTTCTGCCATGTCGTGACCGCCAACGGCGAGCCCTTGACCCTGCGGATTCGCGGCGACATGGCCAGCCAGTACGGCGAAACGCTGCACCTGCACCTGGACCCGGCGCACTGCCATCTGTTCGACACCGACGGTGTAGCCGTGGCCCGCCCACTGCGCGCTGCCGCCTGATTTCGCGAGACTTGTGATGAAACTGAATAAACAGAACCTCACTCAACTGGCGCCGCAGGTGAAACTGCCGGCCTATGCCATTGCCAGCACGACCCAAGGCATCGCCCATATCGGCGTCGGCGGTTTCCATCGCGCGCATCAGGCGTATTACACCGATGCACTGATGAATACCGGCGAAGGCCTGGACTGGAGCATCTGCGGTGTCGGCCTGCGCAGCGAGGACCGCAAGGCCCGCGACGACCTGGCCGGCCAGGACTACCTGTTCACCCTGTATGAACTGGGCGACACCGACGACACCGAAGTGCGCGTGATCGGTTCGATCAGCGACATGCTGCTGGCCGAAGATGGCGCCCAGGCGCTGATCGACAAACTGGCCAGCCCCGAGATTCGCATCGTCTCGCTGACCATCACCGAAGGCGGCTACTGCATCGACGACAGCAACGGCGAGTTCATGGCCCATCTGCCGCAGATCCAGCACGACCTGGCGCACCCTGGCGCACCGAAAACCGTGTTCGGTTTCATCTGCGCGGCATTGACCCAACGCCGCGCGGCGGGCATTCCGGCCTTTACCGTAATGTCCTGCGATAACCTGCCGCACAACGGCGCGGTCACCCGCAAGGCACTGCTGGCATTTGCCGCCCTGCACGACGCCGAGCTGCACGACTGGATCAAGGCCCACGTGAGCTTTCCCAACGCCATGGTCGACCGCATCACGCCGATGACCAGCACGGCGCACCGCCTGCAACTGCATGACGAGCACGGTATCGACGATGCCTGGCCGGTGGTGTGCGAACCCTTTGTGCAGTGGGTACTGGAAGACAAATTCGTCAACGGTCGCCCGGCGTGGGAGAAGGTCGGCGTGCAGTTCACCGACGACGTGACGCCCTATGAAGAAATGAAGATCGGCCTGCTCAACGGCAGCCACCTGGCGCTGACCTACCTGGGTTTTCTCAAGGGCTACCGGTTTGTGCACGAGACCATGAACGACCCGGTATTTGTGGCCTATATGCGCGCCTATATGGACCTGGACGTCACGCCGAACCTGGCGCCGGTGCCGGGCATCAACCTGACCGACTACAAGCAGACCCTGGTGGACCGCTTTTCCAACCAGGCGATTGCCGACCAGTTGGAGAGAGTGTGTTCCGACGGCTCCTCGAAGTTTCCCAAGTTCACCGTGCCGACCATCAATCGTCTGATTGCCGATGGCCGCGAGACTGAACGCGCTGCGCTGGTGGTGGCGGCCTGGGCGCTGTACCTCAAGGGCGTGGACGAGAATGGCGTGAGCTACACGATCCCCGACCCGCGTGCAGCGTTTTGCCAGGGCCTGGTGAGTGATGACGGGCTGATCAGCAAGCGCCTGTTGGCGGTAGAGGAGATTTTCGGCACGGCTATTCCCAACTCGCCTGAGTTTGTGGCAGCGTTCGAGCGGTGTTTTGTGAGCTTGCGCGACAAGGGCGTCACAGAGACCCTGAAGCAACTTTTGAAGAAACCCGATTAAACAGGTAGGCGCGGAGCTTGCCCGCGGAAATCGCCGACGGTCATGCAGCGCTATCAGGCGGCTGGCATCGCTGGTTGGTTTTTCGCGGGCAAGCTCGCGCCTACAGGAGCAAATCCTCATGACCCAGCAACACCTGTTTCTCGGCATCGACTGCGGCACCCAGGGTACCAAGGCCATCGTCCTTGACGCGTCCAGCGGCCAGGTACTGGGCCTGGGCGCCGCCGCGCACACTTTGATCAGCGGCGCCAATGGCCGCCGCGAACAGCACACCCAGGAATGGCTGGACGCCTTTACCGAAGCGACCCACCGCGCCCTGCAACAAGCCGGTGTGGATGGTCAGGACATCCTTGGCATCGGTGTGTCCGGCCAACAACACGGCCTGGTATTGCTCGATGACCAGGGCCAGGTGCTGCGCCCGGCCAAGCTGTGGTGCGACACCGAAACCGCGCCGGAGAACGACCGTCTGCTGCACCACCTGGGCGGTGAAAGCGGTTCGCTGGAGCGCCTGGGCGTCGCCATCGCACCGGGCTACACCGTGTCAAAACTGCTCTGGACCCGCGAGCAGCACCCGGACATCTTCGCGCGTATCGCGCATATCCTGCTGCCCCACGACTACCTCAACTACTGGCTCACCGGGCGGGCCGTCGCCGAGTATGGCGATGCATCGGGCACCGGCTACTTCAACGTGCGCAGCCGCGAGTGGGATGTGGCACTGCTCAAGCACATCGACCCGAGCGGTCGCCTGGAACACGCCCTGCCGCAACTGATCGAGGCCGATCAAAACGTCGGCACCATCCTGCCTGCCATCGCCGAACGCCTGGGCATCAACCCCAATGCCATCGTCTCCAGCGGTGGCGGCGACAACATGATGGGCGCCATCGGCACCGGCAATATCGCCGCCGGGGTGATCACCATGAGCCTGGGTTCATCGGGCACCATTTATGCGTATGCCGATCAGCCCAACGTCAGCCCCCAGGCCGCTGTCGCCACGTTCTGCTCATCCAGCGGTGGCTGGCTGCCGTTGATCTGCACCATGAACCTGACCAACGCCACCGGTGTGGTTCGCGAGTTGTTCGACCTCGATCTGGCGGCGTTCAACACCCTGGTAGCGCAAGCGCCGATAGGCGCCGACGGCATCAGCATGCTGCCGTTCCTCAACGGCGAACGCGTGCCCGCCCTGCCCCACGCCACCGGCAGCCTGCATGGCTTGACCATGACCAACCTGACCCGCGCCAACCTGTGCCGCGCCGTGGTCGAAGGTACCACCTTCGGCCTGCGCTACGGCCTGGACCTGCTGCGCCAGACCGGCCTGCAAAGCCAAAGCATCCGTTTGATCGGCGGCGGCTCGAAAAGCCCGGTGTGGCGGCAGATGGTCGCCGATATCATGAACACCGAAGTGATCTGCACCGAACAAAGCGAAGCTGCGGCCCTGGGCGCGGCGATCCAGGCGGCGTGGAGCCAGTCCGGCGAATCCCTGGCCAGCCTGTGCGACAAATGCGTGAGCGTCGACCCGGCCAGCCGTACCTTGCCGGTGGCGGCGAGCGTCAGCGCCTATCAACAGGCTTACGAGCGCTATCAGCAGCTCGTGGCAACCCTTTAAGAGCGAACGACTATGTATCTGGTGTGTGGTGAAGCGCTGTTCGACTTTTTCAGCGAGGAAGATGCCGGCGGGCAGGCTTCCAAGGTCAACTACAAGGCGATTGCCGGCGGTTCGCCGTTCAACGTCGCGGTGGGGTTGCGCCGCCTGGGCATCGAGGCCGGCTTGTTCGGTGGTTTGTCCAGCGATTTCCTCGGCCGCCGTTTGTTGCAGGTGCTCAAGGATGAAGGGGTCAGCGAGCAGTTCCTGGTGGAGTTCGCCGCGCCGACCACCTTGTCGATGGTCGCCGTGGGCGCCAATGGTTCGCCCCAGTACAACTTCCGCGGTGAAGGCTGCGCCGACCGCCTGCTGGAAATCGCCCACCTCCCCGAGCTGGGCGCTGACATTCGCGGCCTGCATATCGGCTCGTTCTCCCTGGTGGTGCAGCCGATTGGCGACACCCTGCTGAACCTGGTCAAGCGTGAAAGCGGCAAGCGCCTGATCAGCCTCGACCCCAACGTGCGACTCAACCCGCAGCCGGATATCCAACTGTGGCGCGACCGCGTGGCGGAACTGGTCAAGCATGCCGACCTGATCAAAGTCAGCGACGAGGACCTGCATCTGCTCTACCCCGACCAGTCGCCGGAAAGCGTGCTGCAAGGCTGGCTGCAACACCGTTGCCAGTTGGTGTTCCTCACCCGTGGCGGCGATGGCGCCAGCGTCTTCAGCCGCCGGCATGGCAACTGGTCGCAACCGGCGGTCAAGGTGGTAATGGCCGATACGGTGGGTGCCGGCGATACCTTCCAGGCCGCGCTGATTGCCTGGCTGACCGAGCAGCAACTGGATTCAGTCGAGGGCCTGCAACAGCTCACGCGTGCACAGATCGATGCCATGCTCGGCTTTGCCATTCGCGCCGCCGCGCTGACCTGCGGCAAGACCGGGCCTGACCTGCCGTACCGCCACCAGCTTGGGTGAAGGTTTTGTCAGCCAGGCAAAAATTAATCGATGGTTAATCCCGCAGGTCGAGAGTGAAGTTGTACCCACTCTTTGCGGAGAACCACCATGAAACTGCGCACTTTGATGCTCGGCGCCACCCTTGCGCTGGCGGCTGTGTCAGGCCTGGCTCAGGCCGATGATCAAGCCGCCGCCGTCAAACCCGTGCCTTACCACTACGGCCTGCCGATGAACATCGACAAGGTCCTGGCCATGAATGAACCACGGACCGACGAATGCAAAGTTATCAAGGCGGATATCAAGTTTCTGGACAAGGCGGGCAAGGTCGAAGACGTGAGCTATCGCAAAATGTCCGAAGCCTGCGACTTCCAGAACTGAGGTGTTGAAACTACGAGGCCAGGCCCGCACAAATCGGAGTAACCTTGCGGGCTTGTCATAAGGCCGAAAGGATTCGCCATGCTGTTGAATTTCCGTACCCTCGCCACCTTCACCGCCCTGCTCTGCTTTGCCCTGGCGCTCGTCTGGGGCCTGCGCCCCGACCTGCTGCTGGGGTTATGGAGCGTCGAATACTCCAGTGCCACTGGGCTGGTGTCGCGTCGCAATGCCGCGCTGTTCCTAGGCATCGGCGTGATGTTCTACCGTGCCCGCCGTGCGCCCCCTTCTGACACGCGTAGCGCCCTGATCACCGGGTTCATCACCGGGTGCTTTGTGCTGGCGGTATTGGGGTTCAGTGAGTGGATCAATGGCAATGCGGGGCCAGGTATTCTGCTGGCGGTGGCAACAGAAACCGTATTGGGCCTGGCGTTCATCCAGGCCCACAGGTCTTCGGTGCCTTACTCTCAAGCGTCCAACTAGTAGAAGCCGCGCCCTCCCGCTCGTTGCAGGACGGGTGCATGGGTGTGCTTGAGGTCTTCGCGCAACCCGGTGATCAGGTTGCAAATGGCTCGACTGCTGTCGAGTTTGTCTGCGTTGATACCTTTGACTTCCAAATCCACCCGGTCGCGATCACGGTCGTCAAAGACCCTGATCGTCAACGAAGCATCTTCGGCTTTGGTGCACTCGCACCGTTTAGGCAGGAAACTTCCTTCAATAATGCTGCGAAGTTCTAATTCCGAAAGCATGACCAACCTCTCCTTTTATTTATGAGACTGCCAACTGCTGGTGGTGTGTCTGGCAGGCGTATCTCCTGCCACGTCTTGCCGACCCTGGAAGACGCTTACCTGTACCAGCCTACGCGGCAAACTCAACATGCGTTGTAACCATTCCTCATAAGCGCGCTACGGATTTATATAACTTGAAGTATCGGTTCTGAGCGTCGGGCTAATCGTCTTCGAAATGCTGTGATTAAACGTTTAACTCAGGCCTTTGTGTAAAACGACGTCTTGCGCCGCGACTCTTTCAGCAACATGTCGCAAACTATCAAAGTTGATGTTAGCCCCAGAATTAACCGCCACCAGGCTTTGACCGCGCACAGAACGTTGCTCGACATAACGCCGCAGGCCTGCAACTGCCAACGCGCCGGAAGGTTCGGTGATGGAGAGGGTATCGTCGTAGATCAGCTTGATGGCGCTGCACAGTTCGTCGTTGCTCACCGTGATGACTTCATCCACCCAATGGCGGCAGATCTCAAACCCATACGCGCCGATCTGCGCCACGGCCGTGCCATCGGCAAACCCATCGACCGTGGGCAGCACCACCCGCTCGCCCGCGCGCAGCGCGGCCAACAGGCAACTGGAGCCCTCGGGCTCGACGCCGATGATACGTACGTCGGGCCGCAGGTATTTCACGTACGCCGCGATGCCGGCGATCAAACCACCACCGCCCACCGGCACGAAGATCGCGTCCAACGGCCCCTGTTGCTGACGCAAGATTTCCATGGCGACCGTGCCCTGGCCCGCAATCACATCCGGGTCATCAAAAGGCGACACGAATGTGCAGCCCGATGCCTCGGCCAGTTGCAGCGCGTGGGCCAGGGCAAACGGGAAACTCTCCCCATGCAGCACCGCCTCGGCGCCGCGCGAGCGTACCCCCAGCACCTTCAACTGCGGCGTAGTGCACGGCATGACAATGCGCGCCTGGAGCCCCAGCTCTCGCGCCGCCAGCGCCACACCCTGGGCATGGTTCCCCGCCGACGCCGTCACCACCCCGCGTGCTTTCTGTTCGGCCGTCAGTTGCACCAGCTTGTTGTAGGCACCCCGGATCTTGAAGGAAAACGTCGGTTGCAAGTCTTCCCGCTTGAGCAGCACCTGGTTGCCCAGCAACGCCGACAGCGCCGGCGCCGGTTGCAACGGCGTGCACACCGCCAGGTCATAGACCGGCGCGGCGAGGATCTTTTTCACGTAGTGCTCAAGCAGTCCCGTGTCGGCGGATCGGGCGGCGCAGTGGGTACTCATGGGTGTCTCCTGGTGGGGGTGCGGAGCCCAGGAGTCGGAAAAACAAAACCCGCCTCCAGGGCGGGTTTGGGTACAGCCGTGCGCTATCCCGCCAAATGAGGAATGGCGGTAATAATGCTTGGCTGGCTGCGAAAGGCTTGAAATGTCATGTGACGAAACTAACCGCCGGCCCGCGACCAAGTCAATGGCCAAGCGCCATTTGGTGCCCGGGGGTTTACGATGGATATACGAAACGTATACGCTTTGTATATTCCTACCGCACAGTGAACACCATGGGCATCGTCAAGATCACCGACCAACTGCACGAACAACTGCGCCTGGCCAGCGCCGCGATGGATCGGTCCATCAACGCCCAGGCCGAATTCTGGATCAAGATCGGCCTGCTCGCCGAACTCAATCCCAACCTGCCTTACAACGAGCTGATCAACAAACTGCTGCTGGACAAGCCCGACCTGGTCCGAGGGCGCGCTTGATGATCAAGACTCCCGCACAACTGGCCGTCATGCGTGAATCCGGGCGCCTGCTGGCCCAGGTCTTCACCATGCTCGATGGGTTCGTCGCCGCCGGCCGCTCCACCCTGGAGCTGGACGCCGCCGTTGAAGCCTTCATCCGCAATGACCTCAACGCCCGTCCCGCCAGCCTGGGCCAATACGACTACCCCTTTTCCATCAACACCTCACTCAATGAGGTGGTGTGCCATGGCATGCCCAGCGCCAAGGAGATCCTCAAGGACGGTGACATCATCAACATCGACATCACCCTGGAAAAAGGCGGCTTCATCGCCGACTCCAGCAAGATGTACATGATCGGCACCGTCGCCCCCAAAGCCCGACGCCTGGTCGAGATGACATTCGAAGCCATGTGGGCCGGCATCCGCCAGGTCAAGCCCGGCGCTCGCCTGGGCGATATCGGCCATGCCATCCAGAGCCACGCGCAAGCCAACGGCTACAGCGTGGTGCGCGAGTATTGCGGCCACGGCATCGGCCGGCAGATGCATGAAGAACCGCAGATCCTGCACTTCGGCCGCCCCGGCACCGGACTGGAGCTGCGTGAAGGCATGGTGTTTACCATCGAACCGATGCTCAACCAGGGCAGCGCGAAGGTGCGCAACCTGAAAGACGGCTGGACGGTGGTGACCAAGGACAACAGCCTGTCGGCGCAGTGGGAACATACCGTGGCGGTAACGGCGGATGGGTTTGAGGTATTGACGTTGCAGCCTAACGGTTGAGGGGGGCTGGGCGCTTCGATTGCGCCCCTTCCACCTGTTTGACGGGGATCGATACTAAACACTGCCGTTACCAGACCTGCCCCTGACGCTTCAACTCCAGGCGCCGCACGAACTCCTCCAGCACCAGGCCATAGAGGTCGTCCTGCAAATAGGCATCCTCGATGCCTGCATCCAGGTTGGGGTTGTCGTTGACCTCGATCACCACCACCTTGTCGCCGGACTGTTTGAGGTCGACGCCGTAGAGGCCATCACCGATCAGGTTGGCGGTTTTCACAGCCAGGTCCACCACCGCCTTGGGTGCTTCGTGAACCGCCAGGGTGCGACACTCGCCGTTGATGTCCTGGCCGATGGCCTTGTGGTTGTAGATCTGCCAATGGCCCTTGGACATGAAGTATTGGCAGGCAAAGATCGGCTTGCGGTTGAGTACGCCGATGCGCCAGTCGTACTCGGTGTAGAAGAACTCCTGGGCCAGTAATAGCACCGAATGCTCGAATAACTGGGCGGTGGCCTTGAGCAATGCCTCCTGGCTTTCCACCTTGATCACGCCTCGTGAGAAGCAGCCGTCGGGAATTTTCAACACCAGCGGGAAGCCCAGGCGTTCGCCGACCCGCTCGAAATCCTGCGGTCGTTCCTTGTAGAGGATTTCGGTGGCGGGCATGCCCAATTGATGACTCTTGAGCAGGTCGGTGAGGTAGACCTTATTGGTGCAGCGCAGGATCGATGCCGGATCGTCCATCACCACCAGCCCTTCGCTCTCGGCCTTTTTGGCGAAGCGATAAGTGTGGTTGTCGACACTGGTGGTCTCGCGAATCAGCAAGGCATCGTATTCGGCCAGGCGCGAATAGTCTTTACGCTCGATGAGTTCCACATCAATCCCCAGGCCCTTGCCGACCCGCACGAAATTATCCAAAGCGCGGGCGTTGGACGGTGGCAGTTGCTCCTGGGGATCGTGGAGGATGGCCAAGTCATAACGCGCCACGCGACGTGAGCGCGGTTGGCGCCAGATCTTGCGGCTGTAGTTGTCGAGGGCGTGGGCGAACTGGTCTTCCTGGTCATCGCGCAACTTGTGCAACACGCCGGACTTGACCCCTTCGATATGCCAACCGTTATTTTTGCGAAATTCAACTAACAGAATCGGACATGGAAACGCTTCAAACAACTGCCGCGCCAATTCCTGCAAGGCTTCTATATGGGTTCGGCCAAAGTAAAGCGTCAGGGTAAAGCCTTCGGTACTGCTATAAAGATGATGACTCAAGGCTTTATCGAGGGTTTTATCCAAGTTGTCCAGGGACAAGCCATACAACGACTTCCTGGTCAGTTCACTGATGGTGCGCACCGATGGAATCACCTTGTGCCCACGCGCCTCCGCCAGCAGCGAGCAGTAGTAACCGTGCCCCAGGTACTTGTAGCCACGGCACAGATTGATGACCTGCACGCGCTTGCCCGTCTCGCTTTCACGGGTTTGCTCCAGGTATTCCTGAGCGGTGACGATGTCTTCGCTGGGAAAGTAGGAGGCCCAATCTTCCTTACGCTCGACAATGATTACAACTTGGCTTGGGCGTCTGGGCGAGGTCGAAAAATAACCGTTGGAAGTTATTGTCGCCGCGACGCTTTGCTCGGATACTTCACGCCAATGACTTTGTACCGCCGACATAATAATTGATCCGCTTTAGAGAACTCGACCTTTTCTATTAAGCATGATCTTTTAGATAAGTCCCGTTTCGTTACGCAACTTTTACGGCGGTCATATGACTCTTTCTTTTCGCGTTGCAACCCCTGCTGACATACCCGGATTGATGGTACTGGAACAACACTGCTTCACTACCGACCGGCTTTCGTCACGCAGTTTCCAATGGATGATCAACCGCGCGCATGGGCGGTTGTGGGTCGCGGAACGTGACGGGCAATTGCTCGGCTACGCGCTGCTGTTGTTCCGGCATGGCAGCTCTCTGGCGCGCCTGTATTCCATTGCCGTCGCCCAGGCTGCGCGCGGAGGCGGCCTGGGCTTGCAATTGCTGGCACGCATGGAGGGCTGCGCGCTGGAGCATGGCTGCACCGCCCTTCGCCTGGAAGTACGCACCGACAACCCCGTTGCCCTCACCTTGTATGAGCGCAATGGTTATCGGTGCTTCGCCCTCATCGATGACTACTACGCGGACCACACCGCCGCCCTGCGCCTGGAAAAGTCGTTGCTCACGCCACCTGTTTGACGCCGGCCTTGGCCTCCAGCTCGCGTACCAGCGGTAAGACGCGCTTGCCGAAGTACTCGACCTCCTCCTGGAAGTGCAGGAAACCGGCCAGCACCAGGTCCACGCCCACGGCCTTGAGCGCAACAATGCGCTCGGCGATTTGCTGTGGCGTGCCGATCAGGTTGGTCTTGAAGCCGTCGTTGTACTGCACCAGGTCTTCAAAGCTGGACTTGGCCCAGTTGCCCTCGCCCTCCGGTGACGCTTTGCCTGCCTGTCTGGCGGCATCGCCAAAAGCATGCACCGCTTGCGAATCGGCTTTGTCGATAATCTCCGCCAGCACGGCGTGGGCTTCTTCTTCGGTATCGCGGGCGATCACAAAGGCATTCACGCCGATTTTCACCGAATGATTATTCGCGGCGGCCTTGGCGCGAATGTCATCGACCTGGGCCTTGATGCCTTCCGGGGTATTGCCGTTGGTGAAGTACCAGTCCGACACTCGCGCCGCCATGTCCCGAGCGGCGCGCGAGCTGCCACCCTGAAACACTTCCGGCTGGCCGAGGGGCTTGGGTTTGAGGGTGTAGTTGTTGAAACGGTAGAAGTCGCCCTTGAAGGTGAAGTCGTCCTGGCTCCAGATGCCTTTGAGGGCGCGGATAAACTCCTCGGAACGGCGGTAGCGCTCATCGTGCTCCAGCCAGTGCTCGCCAATGGCCTGGAACTCTCCCTTGAACCAGCCGCTGACGATATTCACCGCAATACGGCCGTTGGTGAGCTGATCGATGGTCGCCAATTGCTTGGCCGCCAACGCCGGTTGCCAAGGACCGGGCAGGATCGCGGCGATCACCTTGAGCCGGGTAGTGGCCGCCAACAGGGCATGGCTGAACGCCACGGATTCGTGCTGGTTTTCCGCACCATACCCGGCCGTAAAACGAATTTGCGTAAGGCCGTACTCAAAGCCGGCCGCCTCCGCCAACTGCGCCAGTTTGCGGTTGTAGTCGATGCCCCAGTGGGTGCGTTGTTCGATCTTGCTGACCACCAGCCCACCACTGACGTTGGGCACCCAATAGGCAAATTTCACGGCTTGCTGACTCATCTGGCTGTACCTCACACAAGGGGATGTAGGAGGGCTTGAGCAGCAAACATGCCAGGCCGAGGCAAAGGCCCGTGCTACAAGCGTTGCAACGCATAATCCGCGGAGGGAGCGCCAGGTTGCGGATGGGATGGAACCCGCCGTTTTGTCGATCCGCTGTTGCTGGAGCAACAGTGAACCGCAGCCATTACCCCGCAAACACTGGCCCGGAGACCCGGCACGGACTGTGCAATCCCCCCAGCACCTGATCACTGCCAAGGAGCTGTCTCCATGACTGAGCAACACATCATCAACCCGCTGTCCGTCGGCGTCGACTACCCCACCTTGGCCGCGCGTTTCCGGCCGATTTTCCAGCGTATCGCCGAAGGCGCGGTTGAGCGCGAACACACTCGCACCCTGCCCTATGAGCCGATCCGCTGGCTCAAGCAAGCCGGCTTCGGCGCCGTGCGCGTACCGGTGGAATACGGCGGTGGCGGCGCCTCCTTGCCGCAGCTGTTTGAGTTGCTGATCGAACTGGCCGCCGCCGATTCGAATGTGCCCCAGGCCCTGCGCGGGCATTTTGCCTTTGCGGAAGATCGCTTGAACGCCGCACCGAGTGCCGGTCGCGACCTGTGGTTCAAGCGTTTCGTCGACGGTGACATCGTCGGTTGCGCCTGGACGGAAATCGGCAATGTGGCGATCGGTGATGTGGTCACTCAGGTCAGCCCCGACGGTGACAAATGGAAGCTCAACGGTGAAAAGTTCTACAGCACCGGCAGCATTTTCTCGGACTGGATCGACGTATACGCCCAACGCAGCGACACCGGCGCCGATGTGATCGCCGCCACCCGCACGCAGCAGCCGGGCGTGGTGCAAAGCGATGACTGGGACGGCTTCGGCCAGCGCACCACCGGAAGCGGCACCACGCGGTTCAGCGATGCGGTGGTGGAAGCCGACAATGTCATCGACTTTTCCACCCGCTTCAAATATCAGACGGCGTTCTATCAGCTTGTCCTGTTAGCCAGCCTGGCCGGGATCGGCCAAGCGGCGCTGGATGACGTGGCCCATCAGGTGCGCAGCCGCAAGCGAATCTACAGCCACGGCAATGCGGATCATGTCAGCCAGGATGCGCAGGTTCAGCAAGTGGTGGGTGAAGTCGCGGCGCTGGTATACGCCGCCAGGGCCAGCGCCTTGAAAGCCGCAGTACCGGCCCAACGGGCGTACCTGGCGCGATTTGCGGGAGACGAAGTGGCCGAGCGTGAAGCCAACGTGGCGGCGGAGATTGAATCGGCGACGGCACAGGTGGTGGTGTCGACATTGATCCAGCGTGCCACCACCGAGCTGTTCAACGCGCTGGGCGCGTCGGACGTACGCCAGGGCAAGGCCCTCGACCGGCATTGGCGCAATGCGCGCACCGTGTCGTCCCACAACCCGGTGATCTACAAGGCGCGGATCGTCGGCGATTGGGTGATCAATGGCACAGAGCCGCCGTTCGTGTGGCAAATCGGCAATGGCCCGGCCAAGGCTAACGGCTGAGTGCAGTCAAAACACACTGTGGGAGAAGCGTGCGACGATTGGACGGGCTCCCTCCCACATGGGTGTGGGCTGTTTTTTAAAAGGCCAGCTTGTAGCCGATGCTCATCAACATGATCGCCAGGCAGGGGCGCAGCACGCCGTCGGGGACTTTGCCGGTCATGTGGCTGCCCAGGTAAATGCCCGGCAGCGAGCCCATCAGCAGGAAGCCAAGCAGGTGCCAGTCCATGTTGCCCATGCTGGCGTGGCCCAGGCCCGCCACCAGGGTCAGCGGCACGGCGTGGGCGATCTCGGTGCCGACCAGACGCCGCGTGGCCAGGAATGGGTAGAGGATGAACAGCGCAACGGTGCCGAGGGCGCCGGCGCCGATGGAGGTCAGGGCAACCATGGTGCCGAGGATGGCGCCGGTCACCACCGTCAGCACGTTCAGGTTGCGCGGGCTCATGTGGTAGTCGTCGCCCGCATGGCGCTGGGCGAAGGCCAACAGGCTTTTCTTGAACAGAATCGCCAGGGCGGTCAGCAACAGCACCACGCCGAGGGCCTGTTTGATCACCGCGTTCATCGCACTGGGGTCGGTGTGCAGGCTGGCGAGAAACCACAGGGTCAGCAGCACGGCCGGCACGCTGCCCAGGGTCAGCCAGCCGGTGATGGTCCAGTCGATATTCCTGTTCTTGCTGTGTACCAGCACACCACCGGATTTGGTAATGGCGGCGTATAACAGGTCGGTACCCACGGCCGTCGCCGGGTTGATGCCGAACCACAGCAGGATCGGCGTCATCAGCGAACCACCGCCCACACCGGTCATGCCAACGATAAAACCTACAATCAGGCCAGCAACGACAAACCCCACATTACCCACATCCATTACAGCTACCTGTGACCTTATAAATTTCTGGCGGCAGGATAGCGATTTTTCTTATAACGACTTATACCAATATGATCTGACTTTATGCCTTTTAGCTTAGCCGGAGGCACCGATAGGCTTGGGTCTGGTACGGGAAAGCCACGGTATCGCGCCCTTGCAAGGCCGGGTGCGTATCGATCAGCGCCTGCAACTGGGCGGTGACCTTGGCCTTTTCTGCATCGGGCAGCGCAGCGATGAAGCTCACCGACAGAAAGCGGTCCATGATCACTTCCTGCGGGCTGCCCACATGCTGATAGGGAAAACAGGTGACTTCGGGTGCGGAAAAATACTCGCCGGTGAACGCTTCGCGCCAACGCCCGGTATGAAAGCGCGGTGTGTCACCCTCGTAGGGCGTGATGATTGCGGTCATCGCGGCGACCCAGTCCACCGACTCATCGCGCACATTCCACACCAGCCCCAGGCGCCCTCCGGGCTTGAGCACACGGTGGATCTGCGCCAGCGCCGCTTGCGTCGAGAACCAATGAAACGCCTGGGCACAAACCACGACGTCGGCAGTGGCGGCCCCCAGCGGGATGGATTCGGCGGTGCCTTCCAGCAGGCGGACATCGGGCAACACCTTGGCCAACTGCGCCGCCATGGCCTGGACCGGCTCGACGGCGATCAGCGCCGGCGTCAGGGTGCTGAGCAAACGTGTGAACTTGCCGGTGCCGGCGCCCAGGTCGATCACCGTCGACTGTGCCTCAACACCTAACGCCTCGGCGAGCCAGCCGAGGAGTTGCGGTGGGTAGTCGGGCCGACCCTGGGCGTAGGTGACGGCCTGGGTAGAAAAGCCCTGCAGGGCAGACGCATGAACATCGGTCATTATCCAGCGCTCCTCAGTCGGATCGGGGAGCCTGATTATGCGCCTGCCGCCGGCAACCACAACCGGAACCGTGCACCGCCCAACGGTGACGCCAACGCAGTCAACGTACCGCCCTGGGCCTCGGCCGCGCGCCGACTGATGGCCAATCCCAGGCCGAAGCCGCCGGTAGCACGATCACGGCTGCGGTCCAGGCGGTAGAACGGCTCGAAAATGCGCTCGCGCTGGTCCAGCGGGATGCCGATACCGTCGTCATCCACACAGATTTCACAGCCCTTTGGGCACACCTTGACGCCGACCTGAATGCGCTTGTCGCAATAACGCGTGGCGTTGCGCAACAGGTTCTGCAAAGCCCGGGCGGTCAGGCGCGGGTCGAGGACGAAACGCTCGACAGCGCAGTCCAGCGCCACGTCGATGACAATTTCGGGGTTTTCCATTTCGTCGTCGACACTGCCCAATACGCTGTCGATGAACTCGTCGAGCACCACGTCCACCCGTTCGGGCAGTTGTGCCGGGTTTTGCAGGCGACTGTAGGAAAGCAACTCCAGCACCAGGTCATCCAGCTCGCGTATGTGCGCCACCAGGCTTTGCAGGCGCTCTCGGCTGGCCTGGGGCAAGTCTTCGGACAACGCCAGCGCCAGGCCGAAATCCAGGCGCGTGAGCGGCGTGCGCAGTTCGTGGGAGACCGCATTGAGCAGGTCGCGCTGCTGGTTGAGCAAGTGTTCGATGTCATCGGCCATGGTATCGAACACCGACGCCAGGCTGCCGATGTTGGAACTGGGCGGAATGCGCGTACGCTCACTGAGGTTGCCCTGGCCCAAGTGCGCAGCCGTGGTTTTCAGGCGCTCCAGGTCACGCCAGTGCGGGCGCAACCATACCAGCAGGCAGGCCAGCAGCGCGGCGCCGACCAACACATTCATCGACCAGTACAACAGATTCATGTCCAGCGGGTCGGGCGGAACGATCAGCTTGACCACGAATTGCTGGTTGATCGGTGAACTGACATCCGCTACCCACCCCCACTCCCCCAGGCGGATCACCGGCTTGCCCTGCTCGAGCAGCTTCTCTTCTTCGGGCGTATAGCTGGCGTCCTGGCGCAGCAGCAATTGCACCTTGAGCGGGGCAAAGTCCCGGCCAAGCTGCTCGGTGACCTGCGACCAGCGCTCCACCGGCGCCCGCAGGTATTGCTTGACGATGAGTGTTTGCTGGCCACGGGTCTGTTCGACGTTGTAGTCCATGTAGCGATGTTCGAACAGCTGGATGACCAGCTTGGGAATCAGGAAGATCGCCGCGCTGTAAGTAATGATGGTGATCAGGTAGAGGCGAATCAGCACACGGAACATGAATCAGCATTCCCACTCGGAACGGCTGAACAGATAACCCTTGCCCCACACCGTCTTGATCTTGCGCGCCTCACCGGCATGGTCGTCGAACTTGCGCCGCAGCTTGGAGATGGCCACATCCACCGAGCGGTCGGTGCCGTTGAATTCGATACCGCGCAGGCGTTGCAGGATCTGGTCGCGGCTGAGTACTTCGCCTGCATGCCGGGCCAGCACCACCAGCAGGTTGTATTCACCGCTGGACAGTTCCACGGGTTGCTCACGCCAGGTCACCGTGCGTTCGGACAGGTCGATGCACAAGTTGCCCATGACGATCTGGTCGTTGGCCATCTGAGGTTCGGACAGGCTGCTGCGGCGCAACAAGGTGCGGACACGGGCAAGCAGCACACGCGGCTCGCAGGGTTTGGTGACGTAATCGTCGGCGCCCATTTCCAGGCCCAGCACCTGATCGTGGCTGTCATCGCGGGCGGTCAGCATCAGGATCGGCAAACCCGCCGAGTCGGCCCGCAGCAGACGGCACACTTGCAGACCGTCGAGGCCGGGCAGCATCAGGTCGAGGATCACCAGGTCCGGCGGGTTGAGGCGCGCACGTTCGCGCACGTGGTCGCCACGACTGAGCACACTGACGTGGTAGCCATTGCGTTCCAGGTAGCTGGCAATCAGCTCCGAGAGTGCGGCGTCGTCTTCCACCAGGAGGATGTTGGGCATAAAGGTGTTTCCAGAAAATACAGTGATGGGTCGTACACAAATCCAATGTGGGAAGGGGCTTGCCGCCGATAGCGGTGGGTCAATGAAGAGCATTTCAACCGATACACCGCTATCGGCGGCAAGCGCCCTCCCACATTGGATCTCCAGTGTCGGCAAGGTTGTGCAAGGATATACGCCCTCGGCGCCCAGCGCGCCGCACCTTACATTTATTCACACACACGCTACACAGCTTCACAGCACCCCGGCGCAGGTGACTTTAGGATGCAGCCGTCATTATTGGGATATGAGCATGTCGAAGAATCTGTTTGCGCCGTTTTGCCTGCTGGCCTTGACGCTGGCCCTTGGCGCTTGCGGCAAGTCGGCCGACGAAGCGCCGGAAATGCCATTGGCCAAAGTCCGCATCGAAACCCTGCAGGCCAAGCCTCTCTCCATTACCAGCGAGTTGAGCGGGCGCATCGCCGCGCCGCGGATTGCCGAGGTGCGCGCGCGCGTGGCTGGCGTGGTGATGCAACGGGTGTTCAAGGAAGGTCACGACGTGAAGCAAGGCGACGTGCTGTTTCGCATTGATCCGGCGCCGTTCAAGGCCGATCTGGACAGTGCCCAGGCCAACCTGGGCAAAGCCGAGGCCAATGCGTTCCAGGCCCGTTTGCAGGAACAGCGCTATAGCCAGTTGGTCGACAGCAACGCTATCAGCGCCCAGGACTACGACAACGCCCGCGCCAACTTGCGCCAGACCAATGCCGAAGTCGCCGCCAACAAGGCGGCCGTGGAGCGCGCCAAACTGAACCTGGGCTACGCCACCGTGACTGCGCCGATTTCCGGGCGCATTGGCCGCGCCCTGGTGACCGAAGGCGCGCTGGTCGGCCAGAACGAAGCCACGCCGCTGGCAGTCATCCAGCAACTGGACCCGATCCACGCCGACCTCACCCAGTCCACCCGTGAGCTGAACGACCTGCGTCGCGCCTTCCGTGCCGGCAGTTTGAAGCAGGTCGGCCAGGACCAGGCCAAGGCCACGCTGATCCAGGATGACGGCAGCCTGTACCCGCTGCCGGGCAAATTACTGTTTGCCGAAATCAGCGTCGACCCGGGCACCGGGCAGATCATCCTGCGCAGTGAGTTCCCCAACCCGGACCTCGACCTGCTGCCCGGCAGCTTTGTACGGGTGCGCCTGGAGCAGGCCGTCGACAAGCAAGGCATCAGCGTGCCGCAACGCGCCATTACCCGTGACAGTGCCGGCGTACCGATGGTGCTGCTGTTGGATGCCGAGCAGAAAGTCAGCCAGCAACCGGTGGAGTTGGGTGCCGTGATCGAGGACCGCTGGATCGTCAGCAGCGGCCTCAAGCCCGGCGACCGCATCATCGTCGAAGGGCTGCAACACGCGCGCCCCGGTGAAAAAGTCGAAGTGGATGACAGCCCTGCCTCGGGCCATCTCGTAAAGGAATAACCCGCCATGCCGCAGTTCTTTATTGACCGCCCGATCTTCGCCTGGGTGGTCGCCCTGTTTATCCTGCTGGCCGGCGCACTCGCCATCCCGCAGTTGCCGGTGGCGCAGTACCCGAACGTTGCGCCGCCGAAGGTGGAAATCTACGCGGTGTACCCGGGCGCCTCGGCCCAGACCCTGGATCAGAGTGTGGTCAGCCTGATCGAGCAAGAGCTCAACGGCGCCGATCACTTGTTGTACTTCGAATCCCAGAGCAGCCTGGGCTCGGCCACCATCACCGCGACGTTCCAGCCGGGCACCAACCCGGAAATGGCCCAGGTGGACGTGCAGAACCGTCTCAAGGCGGTGGAGCCGCGCCTGCCGCAGGCGGTCACTCAGCAAGGCTTGCAGGTGGAGAAAGTCTCCGCCGGCTTCCTGCTGCTGGTGACTCTGACGTCCAACGACGGCAAGCTCGACGACGTGGCGCTCAGCGATTACCTGGCGCGCAACGTGATGAACGAACTCAAGCGCCTGGACGGTGTGGGCAAGGCCCAGCTGTACGGTGCCGAACGTGCCATGCGAATCTGGATCGACCCGCAGAAGCTGATCGGCTTCAACCTCACGCCGGCCGACGTCAACGCCGCGATCAGCGCGCAGAACGCCCAAGTCTCGGCGGGCAGCATTGGTGACTTGCCGGGAACCAACACCCAGGAAATCACCGCGGCGATTCTGGTCAAGGGCCAACTGTCGACGCCGGCCGAGTTTGCCGACATCGTGCTTAAAGCCAACCCGGACGGCTCCACCGTGCGCATCGGTGACGTGGCGCGGGTGGAAATCGGCAGCCAGGAATACCAGTTTTCCACCCGCCTGAACGGCAAGCCGTCCACGGCGGTCAGTGTGCAGTTGTCGCCGGGCGCCAATGCGCTGAAAACCGCGACCCTGGTGCGGGCGAAGATGGACGAACTGTCGCGTTACTTCCCGGCCAATGTGGAATACAAGATCCCTTACGACACCTCGCCGTTCGTCAAGGTCTCGATCACTAAAGTGGTCTACACCTTGCTCGAAGCCATGGCGCTGGTGTTTGCGGTGATGTTCCTGTTCCTGCAGAACGTGCGCTACACCTTGATCCCGACACTGGTGGTGCCGGTCGCCTTGATGGGCACCTTCGCGACGATGCTGTTGCTGGGGTTCTCGATCAACGTGCTGACCATGTTCGGCATGGTGCTGGCGATCGGCATCCTGGTGGACGATGCGATTGTGGTGGTGGAGAACGTCGAGCGCATCATGGCCACCGAGGGCCTGTCACCCAAGGAAGCGACGCGCAAGGCGATGGGTCAGATCACGGGCGCCATTGTCGGCATCACCCTGGTGCTGGTGGCGGTGTTCCTGCCGATGGCGTTCATGCCGGGTTCGGTGGGGGTGATCTATCAGCAGTTCTCGCTGTCGATGGCCACCTCGATCCTGTTCTCGGCGTTTCTTGCCCTGACCTTGACGCCCGCCTTGTGCGCGACCCTGCTCAAGCCGGTCGCCAAGGGCGAACACCCTGCCAAGGGCGGTTTCTTCGGCTGGTTCAACACGCGTTTCGAGCGCCTCACGGACCGCTACGAAGGCTGGGTGGCCTACGCACTCAAACGCAGCGGCCGCTATATGCTGATCTACCTGGTATTGCTGGTGGGCCTGGGGTGGATGTTCAGCCGCCTGCCCTCCTCGTTCCTGCCGGTGGAAGACCAGGGCTACACCATCACCGATATCCAGTTGCCACCGGGTGCGAGCAAGAACCGCACGGTGCAGGTGGCCGAGCAGATCGAAGCACACAACGCCGAGGAGCCGGGGGTGGGTGATACCACCATGATCATGGGCTTCAGTTTCTCCGGTTCCGGGCAAAACGCTGCGCTGGCGTTTACGACGCTCAAGGACTGGTCGGAACGTGGCAGCGATGACTCTGCCGCATCGATTGCCGAGCGCGCCAACATGGCCTTCACCGAGCTCAAGGACGCCATCGCCTACGCGATCCTGCCGCCACCGGTAGACGGCCTGGGCACCTCCAGCGGTTTCGAATTCCGCTTGCAGGACCGTGGTGGTGTCGGCCATGCCGGGTTGATGGCGGCACGCACCGAACTGCTGGCGGCGGCCGAAAAAAGCCCGATCCTGGCCAACGTGCGCGAAAGCGCCCTGGCCGAGGCGCCTCAGGTGCAGCTTCAAGTGGACCGCAAGCAGGCCAATGCCCTGGGCGTTTCGTTTGCCGACATCGGCAACGTACTGTCCTCGGCCATCGGCTCGGCTTATATCAACGACTTCCCCAACCAAGGCCGCATGCAGCGGGTGGTGGTGCAGGCCGAAGGCGACCAACGCAGCCAGGTGGCGGACTTGATGAAGATCAACGTACGCAACAACGCCGGGAAGATGGTGCCATTGTCGGCCTTTGTCGAAGCCAAGTGGACCCAGGGCCCGGCGCAGTTGACGCGTTACAACGGCTACCCGGCCATCGCCATCAGCGGTGAGGCGGCGCCCGGTCACAGTACCGGCGAAGCCATGGAGGAGATCCAGCGCCTGGTCAGTCAATTGCCGGCGGGCCTGGGCCAGGAATGGACAGGCCTGTCGTTACAGGAGCGCCTGTCCGGCTCCCAGGCACCGCTGCTGCTCGGCCTGTCGTTGCTGATCGTGTTCCTATGCCTGGCGGCGTTGTATGAAAGCTGGTCGATCCCGGCCTCGGTGTTGCTGGTGGTGCCGCTGGGTGTGCTCGGCGCGGTACTGGCCGTGTCCTTGCGTGGCATGCCCAACGATGTGTTCTTCAAAGTGGGCCTGATCACCATCATCGGCTTGTCGGCGAAGAACGCGATCCTGATCATCGAGTTCGCCAAAGAGCTGTACGAGCAAGGCGAAGATCTGATCGACGCAACCTTGAAGGCAGCGCGATTGCGCCTGCGGCCGATCATCATGACGTCGCTGGCGTTCATCCTCGGCGTAGTGCCGTTGGCGATTGCCACGGGGGCAAGTTCGGCCAGCCAACAGGCGATCGGTACCGGAGTGATCGGCGGGATGATCACGGCGACACTGGCGGTGGTGTTTGTGCCGGTGTTCTTTGTGGTGGTCATGAAGGGGATGGGGAAGCGTAGCCGCTAGCTGCAAGCTTCAAGCGGCAAGCGGCAAGCAAGAACAGGCTTGTTTCTAACTTGTCGCTTGCAGCTTGAAGCTTACAGCCCTACAACCTATCGTGCTCCCCTCTCCCCCAATTCGTGAGCGCCATGCCCTTCCTCGCCCGCACCCATCCTCGCCTCTCCGCCGCCGCTGTGCTGGGCATTGTCGTAGGCGTCCTGGCACCGTCCAACACCCTTCTGGGCAAAATCCTCATCGGCTGGAACGCCGGCGTTTGGGCCTATCTGGTACTGATGCTGTGGCTGACCATCCGCGCGAAGGCCCCGGATGTCCAACGCATTGCCGAGATCGAGGATGAAAACGCCGGCCTGGTGCTGTTCATGGTGTGCATCGCGGCCATTGCCAGCCTCGCCGCCATTACCTTCGAGCTGATCGGCAGTAAAGGCCTGGCCCCCACCGAACGTCTGTTGCATTACGGCTTCACCGGGTTGACGGTCGTTGGTTCGTGGCTGTTGATCGGCGTGATTTTCAGCGTGCACTATGCCCGCCTCTACTACACCTGGAACGGTAAGGAGCCGGCGCTGCGCTTTGCCGAAGGGCTGCTTACGCCGAACTATTGGGACTTCCTGTATTTCTCGTTCACCATCGGCGTGGCGGTGCAGACGTCCGATGTGGGCGTGGCCACGCGCAGCCTGCGCAAAGTGGTACTGGGGCAGTCGCTGATCGGGTTTCTGTTCAATACGGCAATTCTGGGGTTCTCGATCAATATCGCGGCCGGGCTGTTCGGCTGACACCGCACCCGCCTTTTAGACGCTGAGCTGGACTGGGCCGAGTATCACCACCTGAACTTGCCGGAAGTTGTGTGAGTTAGTACTTAAACGAATTAAAAATGTGTACTTAGACTGTTTGAACTGTCGAGGAACGCTCATACATTACGGTCTACGTATACTGTTATTTCTGACAGTTTACAGGTTGGCCGCTCTGCTATTACATGCTTCAGACAGAGCCGCTGATGCCTCTGTGACTCGCACAACCACCCGCGATGGAGAAGCGATCATGACCGTACAAGCGCAAATTTTAACTCCCGAGCAGCAGAAGGCATTGGGCCCCAAGCGAATCAATGCGTCAGGTACCTTCAATGCACGTATCGATTCCGTTCCCGTTAATTTTCAGACCACCACCCTATCTCGCAATCACGAACAGGCTGTCTTCAGAGTCAATGCCCGGCACGCCGATAACTCGGTCACCATCAAAGAACTATTTATCCAGGTGCCCGAAAGCGTTGAAGTGGGCAAGGTCATCAAATTGGAGGAACAGGAATTTACAGACTTTGAAGTCTGGTACTCGGTAAAATCTCCCACGGAGCACTACACGGTCAGTGGCATTAAAGGCGATTTGATCATCATGGGGCTGGCCCCAGGTGAAATTAAAATCAGAGGTACATTGCATGCAACTACCGATGACGATGCCAACGGGAATTCACATTGGGTCGAAGTCGATTTCGACCTGACCAGTTGATGGGTTATGCCACATGCAAAAACGCCCGTATCTCTCGATACGGGCGTTTTTGCATAGCGCGCAATTACCAGGTGTAACGAACACCCACATTGGCGCCCCAAGGCTGCTCAACCTTACCGCCGCTGCTGTGCTCAAGATCGGCATGCAATTGAAGGTTCTGCGACAGCTTCACCGCCACACCCGCACCGAATTCGGCTCGGGAACCGGACAGATCATTGTTGAACACATTGTTATTGACCGAAACCTTATTGTTATTGGCAAACTCATGCACCATCGCTGCCCGCAAATAAGGCTGTAGCACACTGCCGTTGTCGAGCTGGATGTCACGCCCCACGGTCGCACCGGCCTTGGCCAGGATCGAGCGGGTGCGCTCGCCCTTGGCTTGCAGACCGTTATCCAGGCTGTAACTGCCGCCCTGGATGACCACGGTGGACATCTGCGCATACGGCTCGACGAAGAATCCATCGTCCAACTTGATGTTGCGACCGACCTCCGCCGACAAACCGCCACCGGTGTTGTTGTACTTGCCTTTGGACGAAGTACCGTCACTGAGACCAACCTTGGACTCGTTATGGAACCGGTTGACCTTGGCGACCGCATCGAAATACAGGCCGCTCTCCTCGTCCAACCACGTCGCGTAGGCACCCAGGTAGTAGCTCTTCACGTTACCGGAGGTGCCGCGCTTGAGGTCCAGGTCCGAGGTGCTGTGACCCGCCATTACCCCCACCAGCCACTGGCTGTCGGCCAACGGCGTATCGGCACCCAAGGTAAAGCCCTGTTGGTTCTGGCTATAACCGACACCCGTGCTGTCGGCCACTTTGTACTTATTGCCATAACCCCGGATCCACACCCCCGCTTGACCCGGCTCGAAACGCAACTCACCCATGCGTGTACGCAGTGAAGTCGCCTCACCGTACCATACGGTCGGTGCGGTATTGAACAGAGCCAGTACCGAGCGAGTACCTGGGCTTATCACGCGGTTGTTCGGGTCAAGGAACCAGTCAGTGCCTTCCTTTTTCAGGCCGTAGGAGTAAGCACCTACGTCGACCACATCACCGACCAGGGAAAACTGCGCATCGCCCCCGCCGGTATGCACAATGCGAATATCCTCCGGATTGACCGGCTCCGCACCACTTGCCGCGAGCAACAGGTGGTGATTGCCTTTGGCCTCACCTTCGATGTTCAGGAAGTCCGTGACGCCACGCGCGAAATCGGTGCCCATGACGAACGTGCCGTTACCGTCGAGGCTGTCCAGATCCAGCTGATAGAACGCGTCGGTGTGACCGAACTTCACCGTACCGCCCGCCAGGCTCAATGCGCCTACCTGACTGTCGCCCGTGAGTTCCCAAAAAGACTGGTCGCCGATATCCAGGCGGGTGACATTCTGAAACAGCCCGGTCAGGCTGGCGTGGTTCTGCAGCTTCAAATCTGCGCTGCTGCCGTCCTCGACAATGACGTTACCGTTCAATCGACTGTTGTCGACATTCATGCTCGCCGTGGCGCCGCCGTTAACTTCCAGCAACGTGCCGTTACCACCGATCAAAGTAGAGCCATTACGCACATCAATTTCCGCTCGCGGGGTCGAACCATGCTCACCATTAACCACGATGGCGGAACCGCTGCGGCCCTCGACGCTGGAATTATCCAGCACCAGTTTACCCACGCCGCCTTCGTCATAGTCATCGGTGAACAACACACCGTTCTTGCCGCCGATGATTCGGCTTTGGCTGGCAGTGACCGTTGCCCCGTCGACAAACACGCCAAAACTGTCGGCGCCGGTACCTTCAACCAACGTATTTTGACTGAAGTGCAGTTCACTATTGCCCGCCGCCATCGCCCCGCCGATATGACCACGAATGGTGCTGTTGAATACCTCGGCAATGCCTCCTTTTTCGGAATCGAAACTCTGGAACGCTTGCAGGCCTACGGTGGTATGGCTAGTGATGTTGCTGTCCTGAATGAGAGCATTGCTGTCATCCAGGCGCACTGCGCCGAACACGGCATGAGACGAATCGACGGTAGCGCCGTTCAGGCTGACGGACGATCCCTGGGTGGCACGGATGTCGTCAATAAGGCTGCCAGCATTGACAATCAACGCCGAATCGTTGACCAGGATATGCTGTGCCCGGGCACCATTAACGGTCAGCTCGGACTTCATATCCAGTTGCCAGTCATTGGGTAGTTCACCGACCTCAATGGTTTTTGACTCACCAATCAGTTGAACAGCGTGTGCGCTCGATTGAAAAGCGGCAAACACAAGAAAAGTAATAGTTGGAACTTTCATCATCTTGCTCAAGGGCTTGAGCTCGAAGTTGGTTAACACGGACATAGGTTTTCACTCTCTGGGCTGGAGCCTTTGAAACGGTTTGGCTCGTTCCCTCGGAATGGAGCCTTACCTGTGCGGCGCAGAGATTACTGAGTGAACTTACCCAAGGATGTAGGATTAATCTGAACAGGATGTAGCGATAGGCAATACATCGCTCCGAATATATGGCGATCAAGGTGTACCTGCGAACCAGGCTTATAGAAAGCATATTTTCAACTGCCAACTACCGGATACGCCAAAGGGAAGCGACGCTTCCCTTTGACGGTTCCAACGAACAGCCCGCTTAAGGTCTCACGATAGTCGTACCATCGCAGAAGGTCTCCGGATTGGAAAATACCGAGAAAACCCCAGCCAGTTCACTGTTACCGGTCGCTCCGCTGCTCACCACTGTGCTGTAGGTCACTTCGCAAGGCCCAAACGGAGACTGCTTAAGGAATGCACCGTAAGGAATTTCAAAGATAAAACCATTATCCACATCAGACTGGCTCAACGATGGATGGGTAAAGTCTTGCGTGAATGGACCCGGTGGAAAGCCAAAGGCCTCGCTCGAAATAGTCACGGTTATCGTCACATCGTTATTGAGCACCAGCCGTGGGTCTGCAGGAATGAAAAGCTCGGCAAAAAGCGGCGGCGGGGCCCCAGGGCCACGACTTTGCAAGGACACGCAGCTCCACTCACCATTGACATCAAGGTGCCGGAATTGAGCAGCTTGCAATGTCACGGTCACTGCATCGATCACCTCGACGTCGGTAACATCCGACGGGTTTTCATTAGTGGTGCCGGGCCCGGTGACAACGTAGCTGACCGGCTGCGTGCCATTACCATGTCTGTCCACTACGTCCCACGGGATGTCGAACGTCGCATTCGCTCCGGGTGTCAGGGTACTGAGGTTAAAAGGCCCGACTCGTTCTTTCGCGACGCCCCAGAACAGGAAAAACCTGTTGTTCGCATGGGGCGCCGCTGCAACGGTCCAGAGCGGAATCACAATCGTGACAGGTTTATCCGCGTCGACGATGCGCAGGGTGTTCAACTCGGGAGTCGAAATAGCGCCATATACCTGCGCCAGTTGCAGTTCAGGGTTCACATCCCCCGGCTCAAGGGTGCCAGGAAGAACCGGGCCTTCCACCGACAAGTCAAGTCGCACGGTTTTGTCGGGAGAGTTAAAGAAAATACCATTTCGGTCAATACGATAGCGCACGATCACAGTCTGCGGCCCCAGTGTTGCTGTATAGGCGGCCTTGATCGCGTTATTCATACCACTGAAGATAACGTCAAAAGCACTAAGCTCAGGCGTTTGCGGGCCATATGGCTCCGTACCCCATTGCAATTCGAACTTGTCCAGCCCTATTGCATGATCAAGGTACTCTTCAATATGAACGTCAATACCTTGCTTATAATCCGCAATATCGAGCAGGTCATCGGTACTGCCGTCGCGCGGGGCGGGCGCCAATGGAATGAAGACTGCCAATGGCTTGGGATCGTCAAGCAATGCAACGGTGCGAGAATCATTGAACGAAGGGCGGCTGACGTTACCGGCCCGATCACGGATGGTGTAGAAAAGATAGAAAAAACCACCCACAAGTATCTGGGCGGCCGGCAGGAAGAAAGTGCCCCCCGTAGGCAGCATCGGTATCCCTAGCGGATCGCTGACCAAATGCTCGGGACGCGGGTCCATTACCGGGCTGAAGTAGACAAAAAACCTGTCCCCTGCTTCGAATTGCCCCGGCTGAGAGGGATAAGTGTTCGGTGGAATGCCGATCTCCAGGCCACCTTCGCTTATGAGGAACGCATTGTTGATCACGGTGCCCGGCGGCGCGTTGACAAAGACCGGAACAGTCGGTTGCTCACGGGATGACTCGACGGCATAAGGCGCAATGGTATCGACCCGAAATGCACCCGGGTTGGAGCTGTCGAAGGGGGCTCCCGGTATACCCGCTTGATTACGGTACTGGGTATTTCTGAGCTCGAAAAAACCATGTTTGAATTGGGGCAGCGGAGCGGGAACGAACCTGTTGATAATGGACGGAACCGGTGGGGTAATGGCGGTTAGTTGATAGGGCGCTACAAAGGTGACCCACGTGGGCGGAAGCGCACTAAGATCGCGAATCTCGATGCTCATCCAATCGGTGTTCCTTGTCGCCTGCCCCGTCGTTAATTGCACGTTAATGCCAACCGGTGCAACCGGTGCTGGAATAAGGCCGGTTGCATCATCCAGCGCTTCGACGATCGTAGGCGCAGCGAGAACCAAAGGCGCAGGTGCAGTAGTCGAACCACGTTTTCTACTCATTTCAGTCTCTCCTTGGTGTTTTAAACAGACACACTCGCTCCCGTCGATGGCATTCAGCCAACCACGCTAACTCGAAAAAACATCCATCAGAGCGATGTAGTCCAACATTCATGCGGTGGGACGACCCGGCTCAAGGCTCGGGGCCATTACCGTTAATCCAGCAGTAGATGGGGTCGGGCGGCAGTGGCGACGTCAGCACCACACGGTCGAACTGCACGAACCTGGGGGTGGAGCGGCCAATGATGGCCCCCGCTCTGGACACTAAATAGCTAGCCTCCCCGCCTGCGTTTTCTTTCAATGGGCGGATCAGACGTTCCACATCACGGATCCAGAAGTTGAAGCCGGCTGCATCCCCTGTCGCGTCCCAATAATGCTCAAGGGTTTCCACAATGTTGGGGTCTGGATTGACATCAGGGTACCGGCCGTACCCTTGAAACCGCAGCGTGATCAAATCCCCATCACGGATGTTCGAATCAGGGGGGATGTGCACCTCGACCCCGAACCAAATCGGCGGTTGAGTGCTGCAGGTCAAATACCGGTTAGGGTGAGACTCGGACTGGGGAAAACCGGGGCGTGTGTACATGATGGGAGGCAGGTCGACTTGCAGCCCAACCCGCGCCACCTGTGAAAATTCCGGGTTCACATTTCCGGCACGATCCTCCAGGCGATAAAAACAGAACAGAAAGAGAGCCCCCGGGAACCTGCGGAACACGTCATTGGGCACCTCTACAAAAATGCGGCCATTGGCACTGGTCAGCCGTGGCGAGGTCAGTGTCGGCAAGCCCGTTGGCAGCATATTCAGGTCAGAAAAATACATATGCACTCTGTCACCGGCCTCACGCCCTCGATAGCCAGGAGGGATTTCCATGGGCACCAGGGGGTTGTTGTCCAGGTAGGTTTGAGTCACCGGGTCGATCGGGAAAATCGCAGGAGGAAGAAACGCGCCAGCACCAGGGGCATCGCGGTCGATTCTGATAGTCACCGTTTCAGAGGTATCGACGCTGGGACTATCTGGCCGGGTGTTATGGATCCGATACCTGAGGTCAACGACAGCGCTGCTCAGTAGAAAGGCCTGAGGAATCGTCAGCGGTATAGGAAAATCGGCATCCGTGAGTGGGCCACGCAGTTCGAAAGGGGGGGTATCGACGGGTCTGGCCCCTTGGACAGCCCACTCAAAAATCACATATTGGAACCTTCCCGTACCGGGTAAAACCGCCCAAGGGGTCTCAAGCGAAACCTTCAAATCGTCGAAATAAAATCTAGCGGGGATCAACCCATCCGGTAGTGCGTCGACGACTGTTGGCTCATCCAGCACGAGGATACCGCCAGGGCCCGAAGGACCATTCGCATTCGGCTGGGTTGTATTGGAAGTGGTCATCGAAACCTCCCGCAGTTCAATCACTCTCGACACGCCTTTTTCTCTAAAAAATCAGACTGCCCAGGCGCTGTTGGTGCAATTGAACACCTCCTTTACGCCGGTGGATACTGTCAGATTTCACAGGTATCAGCGCCATTCGTCCGCTTTTCGGCGTCTAACGACAGCATGCCTTCACCAAGAAATTCTTGACGAGGCCGATTGACTCGTGTTTTCTGAAACCGGTTTCAGCGAAACACCAAATCCAATAAGAAAGGTTCTACCGTGACTTCATTTTCCGCCGCCCAGCGCAGCCGCGTGACCATGCTCGACGTCGCCGAGCGTGCCGGTGTGTCCAAGGCCAGCGTGTCGCGCTTTATCGGCGATGACCGCGCGCTGCTCTCCGATGCCATAGCCCTGCGCATCGAACAAGCCATCGAAGCACTCGGCTATCGCCCCAACCAGATGGCCCGTGGCCTGAAACGTGGCCGCACGCGCCTGATCGGCATGTTGGTGGCGGACATTCGCAACCCCTATTCGATTGCCGTGATGCATGGCGTCGAAACCGCCTGCCGCCGGCACGGCTACAGCCTGGTGGTGTGCAACACCGACCGCGATGACGAGCAGGAGCGCCAGCACCTCGCGGCGCTGCGCGCGTACAACATCGAAGGGCTGATCGTGAACACCCTCGGCCATCACCTC
The DNA here is from genome assembly GCF_023242545.1 of Pseudomonas sp. MWU13-2517. Lineage (NCBI taxonomy): Bacteria > Pseudomonadati > Pseudomonadota > Gammaproteobacteria > Pseudomonadales > Pseudomonadaceae > Pseudomonas > Pseudomonas sp. MWU13-2517. Next base: position 83,360 of record NZ_JALMFA010000016.1, read on the forward strand.
GATCAACTACTGGAGTTGCAACGGGAGATGCCTCTGGTGCTGGTGGACCGCAAGGTCGAACCGCTGCACAGCGACCTGGTGGGGTTGGACAACCCGGCGGCAGTGCACATGGCACTGGAGCACCTGCAACAACAGGGCTACCGCGATGTGTTGCTGGTGAGTGAAGCCGCCGACGGCACCAGCTCGCGCCTGGAACGCCAGGCCAGTTTCAACGCCGAGATCGACCGCCGTCCGGGGTTGACCGGCAAGGTGCTGGAACTCGATGACGCGCTGGAAAAAACCCTCCAAGCCTTCCTTGCCAAACCTGGCCCCAAGGCGCTGTTCTGCGCCAACGGCGTCGCTGCGTTGGCCTGCACCCGCGCGCTCAAGACACTGGGTTGCAACCTGTTCGACGACGTTGGCCTGATCGCCCTGGATGACCTGGACTGGTATCCGCTGGTGGGTAGCGGCATCACCGCACTGGCACAGCCAACCGAGGCGATCGGCGCCAGTGCGTTTGACTGTTTGCTCAAGCGATTACGTGGCGATACGCAGCCGACGCGCACGCTCGACTTCCTGCCTGAACTGATCGTGCGTGGTTCCACGCAGCGGACCTAAAATTTTTTGCACAAAAATGAAACCGGTTTCAGAGGTACACAACAATGCATAAATACCCCGTATCCATCAGCCTATCCAGCTACGGCGCCGACCTGGTGCGCAAAAACGGCCAACTGAGTTTTGTCGAGTTGCTCGCCGCCGCGGGTGCCCAGCGCATCGAATGGCGTGAGGAGCTTTTGACCCACGAGCAACCGGGCGAACTGGCCCAAGCCGCAGCGCAGCACCATCTGGAATCGGTGTTCTCATCACCCATGGAATTGTGGGTTGCCGGGCGCGCCCAACCCAACGCCGAACTGGCGGCGACCCTGGACCGTGCCCAAGCCTTTGGTTCGGGTTGGTTGAAGGTTTCCCTGGGTTACTTCACCGACACCAACGACCTGCAGAGCCTGCATGCGCTGCTCAGCCGTCACCCGGTCAAGCTGTTGGTGGAAAACGACCAGACCTTGCACGGTGGGCGTATCGAACCGATGCAACGCTTCTTCAGCGAAGTGGAACGCCTGGGCCTGCCGGTCAAGATGACCTTCGACATCGGCAACTGGCAGTGGCAGGACCAATCCGCCCTGACCGCCGCACGCCTGCTCGGCCGGCACGTGGACTATCTGCACTGCAAAGCCGTGGCCCGCCGCCAGGATGGCAAGCTCGTCGCACTGCCGCCCAGCGCCACCGACCTGCATTTGTGGGAACAACTGCTCAAGCACATGACCCAAGGTATTACCCGGGCCGTGGAATTCCCGCTGCAAGGCGATGACCTGATCCAAGTCACCGCCGGGCAGGTCGCCGCCCTCGCCACCCTTGGCCAGCCCCGCGTGGAGAATGCCCATGTCTGAGATCGATATCCTCTCGTTTGGTGAAACCATGGCGATGTTCGTCGCCGAACAGACTGGCGACCTGGCGCAGGTGGCGCAGTTTCACAAGCGTATTGCCGGGGCCGACAGTAATGTCGCCATCGGCCTGTCGCGCCTGGGGTTCAACGTGGCCTGGCTGAGCCGGGTGGGCAATGATTCCCTGGGCCGCTTTGTGCTCGACACCCTGAAAAAAGAGGGCCTGGACTGCCGCCATGTAGCGGTCGACCCGCTGCATCCGACCGGTTTTCAGCTCAAGTCCCGTGAAGAAAACGGCGCCGATCCTCAGGTCGAGTACTTTCGCAAAGGCTCGGCGGCCAGCCATTTATCCATCGCGGCCATCAGCCCCGCGCTGCTTCAAGCCCGTCACCTGCATGCCACCGGCATTCCCGCGGCCTTGTCCGACGCCACCCGGGAGCTGTCCCGCGAGTTGATGACGCAAATGCGCAAGGCCGGGCGCAGCGTGTCGTTCGACCCCAACCTGCGCCCATCGCTATGGCCCAGCCAGCAGCAGATGATCCGCGAGATCAACGCCCTCGCCGCCTTGGCCGACTGGGTATTGCCGGGCCTGAGCGAAGGCCGGTTGCTTACCGGCTTCGACGACCCGGCCGATATTGCCGCGTTCTACCTCGACCAGGGCGCCGAGGCCGTGGCCATCAAGCTGGGGCCTGACGGTGCTTACTATCGGACCCGGCTGGACGAAGGTTTCGTCGCCGCCGTGCCGGTGGAAAAAGTGGTGGATACCGTCGGTGCCGGCGATGGCTTCGCCGTCGGCATGGTCAGTGCCCTGCTGGAAAACCTCAGCTTCCCCGAGGCCGTGCGGCGCGGTAACTGGATCGGCAGCCGTGCCGTGCAGAGCCGTGGCGATATGGAAGGCTTGCCGCTCAGGGCAGACCTGCCCCCGGCACAGAAGGCGAGTTGACCAAACGGCTGCTGCGCAGCCCGGCGCGGGGCAAACCCGCTTACTACAACCTGTTGCCACAACTACAACAAGCTCAGGAGCAACACCATGGATACCGTGAAACTCGCCACCCGCCGCTGGTGGTACATCATGCCCATCGTTTTTATCACCTACAGCCTGGCCTACCTGGACCGCGCCAACTATGGCTTCGCCGCCGCCTCCGGGATGGCCGAAGACCTGATGATCACCCCGGGCATGTCCTCGCTGCTGGGTGCGCTGTTCTTCCTGGGCTACTTTTTCTTCCAGGTGCCGGGCGCGATCTATGCCCAGAAGCGCAGCGTCAAAAAGCTGATCTTTGTCAGCCTGATCTTCTGGGGTGGCCTGGCGACCCTGACGGGCGTGGTGTCCAACGCCTATATGCTGATCGCCATTCGCTTCATGCTCGGTGTGGTTGAAGCGGCCGTAATGCCGGCCATGCTGGTGTACCTGTGCCACTGGTTCACCCGTGCCGAACGCTCCCGCGCCAATACCTTCCTGATCCTCGGCAACCCGGTGACCATGCTGTGGATGTCGGTGGTCTCGGGCTATCTGGTGCAACACTTCAGCTGGCGCTGGATGTTCATCGTCGAAGGCTTGCCGGCGGTGGTCTGGGCGTTTATCTGGTGGCGCCTGGCCGATGAGCGTCCCAAGGATGCCAAATGGCTCAGCGGCAGCGAGAAACAGAGCCTGGAAACCGCCCTGGCCGCCGAACAGGTGGGTATCAAGGCGGTGAAGAACTACGGCGAGGCTTTCCGTTCGCCCAAAGTGATCGTACTGGCCCTGCAATTTTTCTGTTGGAGCATCGGCGTGTACGGCTTTGTGTTGTGGCTGCCGTCGATCCTCAAGGCGGGATTGAAGATGGACATGGTCGAGGCGGGCTGGTTGTCCGCCCTGCCCTATCTGGCGGCGGTAATCGGCATGCTGGTGGTGTCCTGGGGGTCGGACAAATTGCAAAAGCGTAAGCGCTTTGTGTGGCCGCCCCTGCTGATTGCTTCCATCGCGTTCTACGGTTCCTACGCGCTCGGCGCCGAACATTTCTGGTGGTCCTACACCTTGCTGGTGATCGCCGGGGCCTGCATGTACGCGCCGTACGGTCCGTTCTTCGCCATCGTCCCGGAGATCCTGCCGGCCAACGTCGCCGGCGGCGCCATGGCGCTGATCAACAGCATGGGTGCCCTCGGTTCGTTCGGTGGCTCGTACCTGGTGGGTTACCTCAACAGCAGCACCGGCTCGCCCGGCGCCTCGTACCTGCTGATGAGCGGCGCCTTGCTGCTGTCGGTGGTGCTGACCATTTTCCTCAAGCCCGGCGCCAGTGATCGCGTACGGGCGCCAACCCTGGAGTTGAAGGTAAAAACCTTATGAAAAAGTCTGTCGTGTTGTACAAAAAGCTCTCCGCACCGCTGATGGCGCGCCTGCATGAACAGGCCGATGTCACGCTGATCGACGCGCTGGACGCTACCGGCCTGGCCAAACTGCGCGACGCGCTGCCTGCCGCCCATGGCCTGCTGGGCGCCAGCCTGCGCCTGGACGCCACGCTGCTGGATCTGGCGCCCAACCTGGAAGCGGTGGCCAGCGTCTCGGTAGGTGTCGACAACTACGACATCGACTACCTGACCCAGCGCGGCATCCTGCTCAGCAATACCCCGGACGTACTCACTGAAACCACCGCCGACACCGGTTTTGCGCTGATCCTGGCCACCGCGCGGCGGATGGTCGAACTGGCGGACATGGTGCGCGCCGGCCAGTGGAACAAGAACATCGGCCCGGCACACTTCGGTACTGACGTGCATGGCAAAACCCTCGGCATCATCGGCATGGGGCGTATCGGTGAAGCCCTGGCCCAGCGCGGGCACTTCGGTTTCGGCATGCCGGTGATCTACCACAGTCACTCGCCCAAGCCGCAGGTGGAGCAGCGTTTTGGTGCGCAATACCGCCCCTTGAACGACTTGCTGCAAGAGGCTGATTTTGTCTGCCTGACATTGCCGCTGACGGCCGAAACCGAGAAGCTGATCGGCGCCGAAGCGTTTGCGCGGATGGGGCCGGAGACGATCTTCATCAACATCTCGCGGGGCAAGGTGGTAGACGAAGCGGCGCTGGTCCAAGCGTTACAACAGCGCACCATCCGGGCCGCGGGGCTGGATGTGTTCGAGCGCGAGCCGCTCAGTCACGAATCGCCGTTGTTGCGTTTGAACAACGTGGTCGCCACGCCGCATATCGGCTCGGCGACCCATGAGACGCGGGAAGCCATGGCCCAGTGTGCGGTGGATAATCTGTTGCAGGCTCTGGCCGGGCAAAAGCCAAAAAACCTGGTAAATCCAGCTGCCTGGAAACCGTAGCCCCTCACGTCGCACCGATAAATGTGGAAGGGGGCTTGCTCCCGACAGCGGGCCAGCTCATCCGTGGCTGACACATGACTATCGGGAGCCCCCTGGGTTGACTGCGTTGCCAATGGTCAGATAACGAACCTGCCCACCATCGCGTTCAAATCCACCGCCAGACGCGACAGCTCATGGCTGGCTGCGCTGGTCTGGTCGGCCCCCGCCGCCGACCGGGTCGCCAGGTCGCGAATGTTGACCAGGTTGCGGTCCACCTCGCGGGACACCTGGGCTTGTTCTTCCGAGGCACTGGCAATCACCAGGTTGCGCTCGTTGATCAGGCTGATGGATTGGGTGATTTGCTCCAGCGCCACACCCGCGGCGCGGGCCATTTCCAGGGTGGCCTGGGTACGCTGGTTGCTCTGTTGCATCGACTGTACGGCTTCACCGGTGCCGCTCTGGATGCCGGCGACCATTTTTTCGATTTCTTGAGTCGACTGCGCGGTGCGGTGGGCCAGTGCCCGCACTTCATCGGCGACCACCGCAAAACCGCGTCCGGCTTCACCGGCGCGGGCGGCTTCAATGGCGGCGTTGAGGGCCAGCAGGTTGGTCTGCTCGGCAATCGCGCGGATCACGTCGAGTACTTTGCCGATATCACGGCCCTGGGAAGCCAGGCCCTCGATCAGCACGGCGGTGTTTTGTACGTCCTGGGTCATGGTCTGGATGGCGCCGACCGTTTCTACCACACGGTCGCGGCCTTCACGGGCAGCCTGGTTGGACTGGCCGGACGCTTCGGAAGTCGACACGGCGTTACGCGCCACCTCTTCCACGGCGGCGGTCATCTCGTTGACGGCCGTGGCGGCCTGATCGATTTCATTGTTTTGTTGTTGCACGCCCCGTGACGCTTCCTCGGTGACCGCACTCAGCTCTTCGGCAGCGGACGCCAACTGCGTGGCGGAGCCGGCGATATGTTGAATCGTCTGACGCAGGTTGGCTTGCATGGTTGACAACGCACTGAGCAAGCGCGCCGGCTCATCGGTACCGTCATCGGAAACGGTCTTGGTCAGATTGCCGCCGGCGATGGTTTCAGCCATGTCTACGGCTTTGCGCAATGGCGCAACGATGCTGCGGGTCAGCAGCCAAGCCAGCAATACCGTCATCAGCGCCGCCACCACGGCGACAATGATGATCCCGGTCACAGCCATCTGATAGCTGCTCTCGGCATCGCGCCCAGCGCGTTCCGCGTCAGCGCTGTTGATCGCGATCAGCTTGTTCAACTGCTCGCCCATCAGGTCGGTGCCGTCCTTGATACGCGTATTGATCAACGTGCGCATCTCCTCGACTTTATTCTGCTGGGACAGCGACATCATCTCGGCCTGGGCGGCGAGATACGTGTCGAAGGTGGCGGCGAAGGTCTTATACAAGGCCGCCTCTTCCGGACCGGCCGGCATGGCCGCGTAGGCTGTCTGGGCCTGTTTGGCCTTGTCGACCAACGCGGCCACGCGGGTCTTGGCTTCTTCCAGAGCCGCCGGCTCACGGTTGACCAGGATACGGAACGAGAGAATGCGCAAGCGCAGGACGTTCTCGGTCACGTTGCCGAGATACCTGACACTGGGCAGTTGGTTGGTCCCCATGTCCAGCGAGGCCTGACGGATCTGGGTCATGCGGTTGACCGCAAACACGCCAAGAATCACGACCAGCAACGCAATAAACGCAAAACCGAGAAAAGCACGAGGGGCAATATTCAGATTACGAAGGGACATAGGGGGAACTCTCGAGAATTAGTGTTAGCGCGCATCCATGCCGCGACACGATCAGTCGGCGTCAACGCGCCAACCGAGCTTTGGGCACCACGGTTGTTATTGGAAGGTGGGCCTTCCCAGGCTATCGGCAGGCTTGATGATTTAATGCAGGATGTTTCGAAAATTTTTTACACACTTTTGACAGCCGGTACTTTCTGGCATCCTGCGCGCCCCTTTTCCCCGACGGGCTCGAATTTTGTCTGACACTAAAACCCCTCGCCCTCGCTATAAATCCGACCTGATCTACGGCCTGGAAGACCGCCCGCACTTCACTGCGGCGATGTTTGCCGCGTTGCAGCACGTGCTCGCCAGTTTCGTCGGCATCATCACCCCTACCCTGATTGTCGGCGGCGTGCTGGGCCTGGAAAGCGAAGTGCCCTACCTGGTGAGCATGGCGCTGTTCGTATCGGGGCTGGGCACTTTTGTGCAGGCGCGCAAGTTCGGCCCGGTGGGCTCCGGCCTGTTATGCCTGCAGGGCACCAGCTTTTCGTTTATCAGCGTGATTCTCAGCGCCGGCTTCATGGTCAAGGCGCGTGGCGGCGGCACCGATGAAATTCTCTCGACAATCTTCGGCATCTGTTTTTTTGCAGCTTTTATCGAAGTGGTACTCAGCCAGTTCATCGGCAAACTGCGCAAACTGATAACCCCGGTGGTCACCGGTACCATCATTACCCTGATGGGGTTGTCACTGATCAAGGTCGCAGTCACCGACATGGCCGGCGGCTTTGGTTCCAGCGACCTGGGCGCGGCAGGCAACATGGGGCTGGCGGCGCTGGTGCTGCTGACTATCGTGATACTCAACCGCTTCAGCAACCCATTCCTGCGCCTGGGTTCGATTGTGATCGGCCTGACCCTGGGCTTTGCCGTGGCGTGGTGGATGGGCCGCGTGGACATGGCCGCCCTGCCCCAGGTGCCGATGATCAGCGTACCGGTGCCGTTCAAATACGGTTTTTCGTTCGACTGGGTGGCGTTTATCCCAGTGGCCGTGATCTTTCTTATTTCGCCGCTTGAAGCCGCCGGTGACCTGACGGCCAACTCGATGATCTCCCAACAGCCGGTCAAGGGCCCGCTGTACATCAAGCGCATCAAGTCCGGCCTGCTGGCCGATGGCCTCAACTCAGCCATGGCCGCCACCTTCAACAGCCTGCCGATGGTGACCTTCGCCCAGAACAACGGCGTGATCCAACTTACCGGCGTGGCCAGCCGCTACGTGGCGTACTTTATCGCCGGCCTGTTGGTGTTGCTCGGGCTGTTCCCAGTGATCGGAGCGGTATTGCAACTGATGCCCAAGCCGGTCCTCGGCGGCGCGACCCTGATAATGTTCGGCACCGTGGCCGTGGCCGGGATCAAGATCCTCGCCGAAGCCGGGCTGCACCGACGCAATGTGCTGATCGTGGCAATCTCCCTGGGCATGGGCCTGGGCGTCGCGGCGGTGCCGGAAGTGTTGCGCGACCTGCCCAAGGCGCTGCACAACATCTTTGAATCGCCGATCACCGTGGGGGCATTTTGTGCGATTGTGCTGAACATTTTCCTGCCCGAAGAGTTCATAGAGCTGGAAGAAGACGAATTCGATCCGGAGTCTTCTACCCTCAAAGTCATGCAAGACCCGGACGTTACGCAATAGGAGCAACTTTCAGATGCGCAAGCTCATGGTTCTATCGTTACTGCTGCTGACCTTGAGCGCCTGCGCGCTGTTCCCCAACCGTGACCCGGTCAACATCACAGTGGTGGGCATCGAGCCCCTGCAAAGCCAGGACCTGGAAGTGCGTTTCGCCGTAAAGCTGCGGGTGCAGAACCCCAATGAAACGGCAATCGACTACAGCGGCATCGCCCTGGACCTGGACGTCAATGGCCGGCCGCTGGCGTCGGGCGTGAGCGACCAGGCGGGCTCCGTCCCCCGCTTTTCCGAGACCGTACTGATGGTGCCGGTGAGTGTTTCGGCATTTTCCGTGTTGCGCCAGACCCTGGGCCTGAGCCAGACCCAAAGCTTGAACAACCTGCCCTACGTGCTGCGCGGCAAGCTGGCGGGTGGAGTGTTCGGCACCATGCGGTTTGTGGAACGCGGCACGTTGGATTTGCCGAATACGGCGACCTGGTAAATGTTATGCAGCCGATCCTGCTCACCGACCGCCTGATCCTTCTCCCGCTGACCCTGGACGATGCCGACGCCATCCAGCAGCAATTTCCCCATTGGGAAGTGGTGCGTTACCTCAACGCGCTGGTGCCATGGCCCTACCCGGCAGACGGCGCCCGAACTTATCTGGAACAAATCGCCCTGCCCGCCATGGCGCGTGGCGAGGAATGGCATTGGTCGATTCGTCTGAAAACCGCGCCCGACCAGCTGATTGGTAATGTCAGCTTGATGGACGAAGACGATAACAACCGTGGATTTTGGCTGGGGCCTTCTTGGCAAGGCCGGGGCTTGATGACCGAAGCCAGTGCGGCGGTCACCGATTATTGGTTCGGCGTACTCCAGCGCCCGGTGATGCGGGTGCCCAAGGCCTCGTCCAATCTGGGGTCACGGCGGATTTCCGAACGCACGGGCATGCGCTTGATCCGCACGGATGAAGGGCGGTTTGTCGAAGGCATTTTCCCACGGGACATCTGGGAGATGACCCGTGAAGAATGGCTGAAATCCCAATCGACCCAACGCTGAAGACTCCGCGCCTACTTTTCCCATTGCGTTTCAATCTGTAATGAAACGCACACCAGGCTTTTCGCGCTCATCCACACGCAACTCAAACACATCAGGCCTGGCGTAATGCCCAACCACGTCGTAGTCATACCTGGCACGGACCAAATCGTCAGTATCGATCTGCGCCGTCAACAGCCCCGCTTCCCCCAACAGCGGCCCGGCGAGGATGTCGCCCATTGGCCCGACGATCACACTGCCTCCCGCGATCAACGGACGGTCTGAAGGCCAGTTGGCAATCTCCACCCCCAACGCCTCGGGCGATGCCTGTACCTGGCAGGCACTCACCACGAAACAGCGCCCCTCATGGGCCACATGACGCATGCTCACTTGCCACATCTCGCGCTCATCCACGGTCGGCGCACACCACACTTCGACGCCCTTGGCGTACATCGCCGTGCGCAGCAGCGGCATCATGTTTTCCCAGCACACGGCGCCGCCGATGCGCCCGACGGCCGTGTCGATCACCGGCAAGGTGGAACCGTCGCCCTTGCCCCAGATCAGCCGCTCGGTGCCGGTAGGCATCAGTTTGCGGTGCTTGGCGACCAGGCCGCCCGCCGGTTCGAAATACAGCACGGTGCAATACAACGTGCTGCCACTGCGCTCGATCACGCCGAGCACCAGGCTGGCCCCGGTGCGCGTCGACAGCCCGGCCAACGCCTCGGTCTCGGTACCTGGCACATCGATGGCGTTGGCGAAGTAACGGGCAAAGGCTTCTCGCCCTTCCGGCAGGCGATAACCCAGTTGCGTGCCGAAACCTTCACCTTTGGGGTAGCCGCCGAGCAACGCTTCAGGCATGACCACCAATTGCGCGCCACTGCGTTTGATGGCGTCCTCATAGCCGAGGATGTGCGCCAGGGTGTCGGCCTTGCCGCCCGGCAAGGAGCCAATTTGCAAAGCTGCGACGATAGAAACAGGCATTCCGTTTACTCCGAATGAGAGGGGTTGCCCTAATGCCGGTCAGTTAAAGTTTTTTGTAGGCGCGAGCTTGCTCGCTCCTACAGACGGCACTGACGCTTAACTGACTGGCATCAGGGGTTGCCCATTCTCGCGTCAGCCTCGATCATGAATAAAGCCCACTCCAGCACTAAATGATATGAGCCATATGAATATCACCCAGGTCGACCTCAACCTGCTGAAAACCTTCGAAGCCCTGCATGACGAGTCCAGCGCCAGCCGCGCGGCCTTGCGCCTGGGTGTCACGCAATCGGCCATCAGCGCGGGTCTGCGGCGTCTGCGCGAGGTGTATGGCGACCCATTGTTCGTGCGCACCGGGCGTGGCCTGGCGCCGACGCTACGGGCCAATCAATTGAAACCGGTGATCAGTGAAGCGCTGGACCGGTGTCGCCAGAGCCTGGCAATGGTCGACCCGGACAACCAGCAGTATCAGGGACGCTCGGTGGTGGTGGGCTTGTCCGATGATTTCGAGATTGCCTATGGCCGCCAGTTCATGGAGGCAATCGCACAGCGTGCACCGAAACTGCGGGTGATTTTCCGTCAGACCCATAGCCAGATTGTTGCTGCCGCCCTGCTCGAGCGCACCCTGGACCTGGCGATCACCGCCGGTGGCTTTGCTCAAGGGAGGCTGAGCCGTCAAGTCGTGGGAGAAGGCGATTACCGCTGCCTGGTGGACTCGGACCAGACCAGCATCGGCCTGGATGAGTTCGTCACACGCGAGCATGTGCTGGTGTCGTCGGGCGGGTTTATCGGGATTACCGATGAAGGGTTGGCGGCACAGGGGTTGAGCCGCCAGGTGTGCGCGTCCACCAGCCACTTTGCCGCGCTGCCCTACTTGCTAAAGGGCAGCCAGGCTGTGGCAACCATTCCCGGGCATGCCGCCGAGGCCATCGCCCGCATGACAGGCTTGCGCGTACTGCCTTGCCCGCTGGCGCTGCCGCGCTATCCGGTGGAGTTGGGCTGGCGCACCCAGGCCCAACTCGATCCGATGTTGCTGAAGGTGCGTGAAGCGATTGTGGCGTGTTTTATTTAGGCGCCGCCATCAGCTTGTTGACTTCACTGCGCACCATGTTGGAAAACTCCGGCGGCGACATACCGTCGAGTTCTGCCCGGACCCATTCGGCCCACTTGCCCTTGCGCTTGGCACGCTCGCCGAACAGCCGCGCGGCTTCACCTTTGGCTTTGCCGAGGTTGGTTTGCCACAGCTCGTAAAGTCGGGACTTTTCATCTTCCAGCTCGGCGCGTTCGGCGAGGGTCTTGTTGGCGAGATTGAAGCTCATGTTGAATTACCTGCTGCACAAATAGACGACATCTTACACTGTAGGTCGAAACTTCCCGATCCGGATTTGCCCCTTAACGGCCCAGGCGCAAAAAAACTGCAACTTTTGCCACGGCCCGATACTCCATTGTTCACTGCCTGTTTTCTGTCACATTCACTTGCAAGGAGTCACCCAATGGCCCGCAAAACCACTGCCCAAGCCGTCGAAGACCAAATCAAGGATCAAGCCTTCAGCGAATTGACCGCGCTGATCGAGGAGTCGGACAAACTGCTCAAAAGCAGCGCCTCCCTCGTCGGTGAAGAAGGTGAAACCCTGCGTGAGCAGGTTGCCATCAAACTCAAACAAGCCCTGGACTCGGTGTCCAACGTGCGCGAACGCAGCAAGCCAGTGGTCGATGCCACCGAAACCTACATCGGTGGCCACCCATGGCAGACCGTAGCGATTTCCGCAGGCTTCGGCCTGGTGGTCGGCCTGTTGCTGGGTCGCCGCAACTGATCGGAACAGGCTGCGCCAGACATGGCGCAGCCTTTTTATTGGCCGACCAGCTCTCGCAGGCGTGCCAACTCCTCAGCGTCCACCTCGATGCCCTGCTCGTCTGACCGCTGCCGTGTGCGATGACGTCGATCCCCAGGCAACCGCCGCAGCCCTACCGCATGCATCTGTCGCACCAACTCCTGGCTGCGCTCGGCGAAGCTCTGGCCCGCGGTCTTGCTCGGGTCGATCACTATCAGCAACTGCCCAGTCCAAGGCGTACGTGCCCCTGGATGGTCGGCCCAATTGAATTCGAAAGAAAAATTGCCCCCGGTCAAGGCCGCCGCCAGCAGCTCCACCATCATCGACAATGCCGAGCCCTTGTGCCCGCCAAAGGGCAGCAACGCGCCCCCCTCCAACACCGCCTTCGGGTCTTGGGTCGGCTGCCCCAGGCTGTCCACGCCCATACCCGGTGGCAGGCGCTCCCCCTTGCGGGCGGCGATCTGTACGTCGCCGTGGGCGATGGCACTGGTCGCCAGGTCAAACACAATAGGCAAGCCATCGGCACGCGGCGCAGCGAAGGCGATGGGGTTGGTGCCGAACAATGGACGGTCGGCACCATGGGGCACCACGCAGGTCATGCTGTTGACCACGCTCAACGCCACCAGGCCCTCTTCGGCGAACGGCTCGACGTCCGGCCACAAGGCGGCAAAGTGATGGGAGTTATGAATGGCCAACAGTGCAATCCCGGCGCTACGGGCTTTTTCCACCAGCAACGGGCGGGCGGCCTCCAGGGCCGGTTGGGCAAAACCATTGCCGGCGTCCACGCGCACAAAGCCCGAGGCGACGTCCGTCACAACCGGTTCGGCCTTGCCATCCACCCAGCCGCTGGCCAGGGTACTGACATAGCCGGGTATACGGAAAATGCCGTGACTGTGGGCACCATCGCGCTCGGCGCTCGCGCAGTTGCGTGCCAGGGTCGCCGCGACCTGCGGTGATGTACCGTGCAGAACGAAAACCCGATGCAGCAACGCCACCAGCTCGGCAAAACCGATGCGGGCCAACGCCCGCTCATGGACCTGAGACATCTGAAGCTCCGATTTTATGATTGGAAGGGGCGACAAGACTGGGTATCCAGGCCGACGATTAAACACCGCGGGGCAAGCCCACTGTCAACCTGCGTTTTTCGGTACCTTCAGAAGCATAGGTGTCTACACAAATGACGGCCCTGATGCGTGTTTGCTGTGTTTTTGATCTTGCTTTTGATCTTAGCCGCCGTTGCCTCAGCGATGGATGTGTACACAGTCCATTCCAACATACTGGTCGGCACATAGGCCGCCACGGGAGCAAGCTCCCTCGCCACAAGGCTTCAACCTGACACAGCAGTTGTTTATCAAACGAGAACCAGTCGCAGTTGACGTGCAATCGCCATGATGGCAGTTCTCGTTGCCCTGTTACGGAGGTTAGAATGTACGAAATCAGGATGAGTTAATGACCGAAAAGTCCCTCTCAGAAGCCGAATATGACGCCATAACCGATGCGGCTGCGCAGTGGTGCATGCGTTTGCACGCCAGCGATTGCACGAAGGCTGAACGTGAGGCTTTTGCACAATGGCACGACGCCCACCCTCTGCACGCTTTTGAATACGCGGCAATGCTGGAGATCTGGGACGTTGCCGATCACCTGCCGCGCAATGAACCCACCGCCGTCGTAGTGCCGGTGGCGTCCAAGCCCCACAGCCGTTTGCGCACTTACGCGGTTGCGGCAGCCATCAGCCTGCTTGCGTTGCCCTTGGTCGCCTTTACCGGCTGGGAAGCGGGCTGGTTGCCGAACGCTTATGAACGCTATGACGCCACCCACGGGTTGCGGCAGGTCACCCTGAGCGATGGCAGCCAGGTGGAACTCAACCTGGGAACAGAGTTGACCTACAGCAACTATAAGGACCAGCGTCGGGTCACGCTGAAAAAAGGCGAGGCCTTCTTCAACGTCAGCCATGACCGCGAACATCCGTTTATCGTGCGCGCCGGCGAAGGCCAGGTGCGGGTCACCGGCACTCAATTCAACGTCTGGAAATATGAAGACCAAGTGCGGGTGATGCTGCTTGAAGGCTCGGTACAGATTTCCAGCGACAAGGTGCACGGCAGCGTGCCGCTGACGCCCGGCATGCAGGCCAGCTACCAACCCGGCGACGCGACACCGCGCGTGAAGGCGATTGCCCCCGACGATAACGCCTTGGCCTGGCGCCAGGGCAAGCTGATCCTCGACAACCTGGCCCTCGCCGATGCGTTGCCCTTGATCAACCGTTACCTGGAAAAACCGGTGATGCTGGCAGACGCCAGTACCGGGACCATTCGTATCGGCGGCATCTACAACATCAATGAGGTCAGCAACCTCATCCCCTCCCTGCCGAAAGTACTGCCGGTCTACCTGACCCAGAACCTGGATGGCAATCCCGTACTCAACTCCATCCCGCGTAAAACGCCCAAGGGCTGAGCCTTCCAGCTGCCGAAGCACCCTTCTTCGCGCCTGCAGTGTCCATTTTTGAAACACCCACCTGCGCTGGATGGCCCGCCCCTGGCGGATTCATCGTTTTGTCATGCGCAGTGTTTCATCGCTGAGACAACCTTACTTTGGGCCCCGGCATATCCCATGGAATGGCAACTGTCTCAGCGATGAAACACCTTGGCCATCACTTCGCCCTGAAAAAAACCTATCTCGTTGAATAAAAACAATAAATAAAAAGCGGCACACCTCCTGCTCTACCTCTTACAGCGCTGTTTAGGGTCAGCGCCAAGAATAAGGAATGCCGCCGTGGCTACTCGCACTCAAGTTTCGATGAACATGCTGCTGATCAGCTGTGCACTCAGTGTCGGCCTCAGCGTTCCGAGCTATGCAGGCGACGGCGTTATCGTGACAGGCCGTGACGTACAGGGTCATATGTACGGGCGCCCCTCCTTCGGTCCCGACCCCTACCCCACCACTGCCAACGCCAATCCAAGCCGTGACGTCATAGGCGCCACCGGCGAACTCAGTGATGCGGCGATTGGCGGTATCAGCAGCGGCTCGAGCATCGTGCAAGCCGTTCAATCCAGCAGCAATTTGAACAACTTGCAGGCCACCCAGAACGGCATGTCGACCTTGAGTGCCGGCTCAGCCGCCGGCCATGGTGCAGGCAGCAGCATGGGTGGGCAGATCAGTGACTCGATCCAACGCGGCATGGCGCCCCTGAACAACATCGGCAGCATGATGGGGGGCAAATGATGAACCGTTCCCTGGTGATCCTGGCCCTATTGGGCAGCGCTTCGGCCATGGCCGACAACACCGCGCTGGTCAACGACAGCGGGCAGGCATACGGCGGCAATCTGTCGATCAACCAGGCCGCAGGCAACCAGCAACAGATGGCCAACAACCGCGCCGTTACCCTGGGCGGTCAGGCCACCACCCTCAACATCCAGCGAATGGATGGCAGCGTCGACCCTTCCCTGAACGCCAAGGCGGCGATCCAGGGTACCTCTTTCAGCAACGGCAACGGTGTACTGGGCATCAACCAGTCGGCCGGGGCCAATAACCAATCAGTCAATGCCGTGCGGATCAGCGTAAACCCTGGCCCGCTCAGCATCGACGACAGCGTCTTGTTGCAACAGAACACAACGACGCTGGCAACCGACTCAGGGCTCACCCCCACCACTGGCAGCCGCCAGGTCGTGACAAGCGACCAGGCCTTCACCGGCAGCCGAGGAGTGATTCAGGTGAACCAGAGTGCCGGGGTGGGGAACCGAGTGGCTAACACCCTGGGCATCACTATCAAGTAAACGCTTGGTAGCACACGTCAGACCGTACCAACACTTAACCAACTAATTAGAAGCAAGGAGAAACACCATGAAACCTCAAATGGCTCTGAAACCAATGGTTTTCGCTCTCGCCGCACTCATGGCTGCCGCAGCTCAAGCAGGGGGTGGCTGGCATCCAGCGCCTCAACCAACCGGTACTGTTGCCTCCGTCGTGACAGATGTACAAAAAAGTGACCACAACAAATTCAACGATACCAAAACCGAGAACAATGCTTCTGCCGATGGCTCGGTCACTAACAACAGCGGTAACGTTGGGGTAAACGCGCAGGCTGGCTCGGGCAACCAGGCGGACAACGCCGGTGCTATCTCCAGTGCCAAAGGCGACTTCGCAACTGTGTTTGCAGTGATCGACGTGGACCAAGGCAG
Organism: Pseudomonas sp. MWU13-2517; assembly: GCF_023242545.1. Classification (NCBI taxonomy): domain Bacteria; kingdom Pseudomonadati; phylum Pseudomonadota; class Gammaproteobacteria; order Pseudomonadales; family Pseudomonadaceae; genus Pseudomonas; species Pseudomonas sp. MWU13-2517. The sequence continues at coordinate 99,473 of NZ_JALMFA010000016.1, forward strand.
CCAGCACAACACCTTCACCAACAAAGGCACGCAAAACAATGCGTCGCTGGATAACTCGGTGAACAATAACTCCGGCAACGTGGGTTACAACGGTCAGGCCGGTCAAGGCAACCAGGGTAAAAACAACCTGGCTATTACCACCTCCGATGGCAAAAACATCGCGGCAGCCTCCAACACCGAGCAAAACTCGCTCAACAACACCTTCCTCAACACCGCCGCTACCAGTCACGGCTATGGCTGGGGCAGCAAGGCTCAATACGTGTCCAACAACTCCAGCCTCGACAACTCGGTTAACCACAACTCCGGTAACGTAGGTGTGAACCTGCAATCCGGCGCCGGCAACCAAGGCAGCAACAGCCTGTCGATCGGCCAGGGTTGCAGCGTCTGCGCCAGCGGCGTGCGCTTCTGATCCAACGGGGCCTTGGCAACAAGGCCCTTTTTTATTCCAGTGTCCGACAGGTCATACGATCATGCGCCTCGCGACCCTCACCCTCCTGATGCTGCTGGCCGGCCCCACATGGGCAGGCACCATGGCGATCTCCGCCATGCCTGGCGGTACAGTCATCTTCAAGAAGGTCGAGAGTATCCGTGAGCGGCGCTTCGCCAACCTGGTGGAACAGAAAACCGATTTCAGCTGCGGTGCCGCGGCACTCGCCACCATCCTGCGCCAGGCCTATTGGCTGGACGTCGATGAAGAACACATCATCAAAGGCATGCTGGTGACCGCCGACCAGGAACTGGTACGTACCCAGGGCTTCTCCATGCTGGACATGAAGCGCTATCTCGAAAGCATCGGCATGCGTGCCCGAGGCTACAAAATTGCGCCAGAGACGCTGGTGACCGTAAAAATCCCCGTGGTGGTGTTGTTGGAAATCCGAGGCTACAAGCACTTTGTGGTGATGCAGCGCGCCGACAAGGACTGGGTGTATGTCGGCGACCCGGTGCTGGGCCATAAGCGCTATTCGAAAGACGACTTCGTCAAGGGCTGGAATGGCATCGTATTCGCCGTGCTGGGTGAGGGTTACGACAAGACTAATGTCTTGCTCAGCCCGCCCGCACCACTGACCGCCAGGAACCTGATGAATGAGTTCAAGCCTGTGGGCGATGCCGAGCTGATGGACTTCGGTTTTATCCAGAGCGACTTCTTCTAGAAGCGCAATAAGGAGCAGGACGCTCCAGGAGCAGAAGATGAACACTTCCCGCTGGCTGACCGTCTTGTGTCTGGCAGCCTCAATGCCTGCTTATGCGTCGTCGGGGTTCAAACCGATCGAACTCAAGGATTCGGAAATGGCCGACCTGCGCGGCCGTTACGTGATGCCGGGGCGAATCATCAGCTTCGGCATTGTCATGAGCAGCACCTGGACCAACGCTGTGGGCGACAGCATTACCGGCAAGGCCAGCATGCAGATCGACAAAACCACCATCACCCCGCAGTTCTATGTGCAGACGACCGGCTCCACGGGTACCGGAACCAACCAGAACACCGGCAACGGTAATGTGGTGGGCGGCTCCGGACTCGGCAGCGGCCAGGGCGTGACCCAGAGCGTGCGCACGGCCGGGGATGGCAACACCGCCTACAACGATGTAGGCATCAACATCAGCCAGAACGGTTTCGCCCCTTCCAATGCGGTGCAATCAGGGCAAGTACTGGTCGCCGGCGGTACGGTCACCGGCGACAGCGCGGCAGGCCGCGTGAGTGTGTCAGCCAACAACGGCGGATTGCAGATGGCGATCCAGGCCAATCATAACCAGGGCAACAGCCTGCAGCAGATCGGCGGCGGGAATGTGTTGCAAGGTACGGTATTGACCGGCAATACCAACTTCGTCAACAACATGACCCAGCTCAATGTCGTGATGAACAACGGATTGAACAACCGCGCGTTGAACTGCAACCTGGATCAACTCAAAGGCCTACGCAATCTCGGTTATTGAACTACGCTGACCCTCGGCACTTTCGCATTAGAAAAGGACGGCTGATTTCATGCAACGATCGTTATCGCTACGCGCGGTGGTCTGTTTGAGTACATTACTGCCCGCATCCATGTTGTACGCTGCGCCAGATACCGATATCGAAACACTCAAACAGGAACTCCTCGAGCTCAAGCAGCGCTACGACGTGCAGCAAAAAGCCCTCGCGGTGCTGGAGCAGCGTGTGCGCCAGGTCGAAGACCAGCCGGCCACACCCGCGCCTCGACGCCTGGCCAAATCGCCCGCCGACTTCAAGAAAGGCGGCACGGCTGTCGCGGGAACAGGCGCTGCAGCGGCGTCGGGAGGTGCGGGAGGCGGCGGCAGTTCCTACGGGCAGTCCCTCAAGGACGACTCAGCCCCCGCGCAAAGTGTGAGCAACCTGTATAACGAAGCCAGCGGCTTTTTCGGAAACGGCAAGTTCAGCGTTGAAACCGGCATCACCTATGCCCGTTACGACGCGCGTCAGTTGACCCTTAACGGCTTCCTGGCGCTGGATTCGATCTTCCTTGGCAATATCAACCTAGACCGGATCAAGTCCGATAGCTGGACCCTTGACCTGACCGGGCGCTACAACCTGGATAACCGCTGGCAGTTCGACGTCAACGCGCCGGTGGTGTACCGCGACTCGACCTACCAGTCGAGCGGTGCCGGCAACGATGCCACCGCGACATCGGAAGCTTCAGTCACCCGCAATCCAACGCTTGGCGACGTGAATTTCGGTGTGGCGTACAAATTCCTCGACGAAACCCCTTCCCTGCCGGACGCGGTGGTTTCTTTGCGGGTCAAGGCACCTACGGGTAAAGATCCGTTTGGCATCAAGCTGGTCAAGCAACCCAACAACGACAACCTCTACCTGCCTGAAAGCCTGCCAACGGGTAACGGTGTGTGGTCGATCACCCCCGGTATTTCCCTGGTCAAGACCTTCGACCCGGCAGTGTTGTTTGGCTCGCTGTCCTACACCCACAACTTCGAAGACTCGTTTGACGATATCAGCAGTGACATCAACCAGAAGGTGGGCGGCAAGGTGCGTCTGGGCGACAGCTTCCAGCTCGGCGCCGGCGTAGCCTTCGCGCTCAACGAGAAGATGAGTATGTCGTTCTCGGTCTCCGACCTGGTGCAGCGCAAGAGCAAACTCAAGCCGGATGGCGGCGACTGGCAATCGGTGGTCTCCAGTGATGCCAACGCCGGTTACTTCAACGTGGGCATGACCATCGCGGCCTCCGACAACCTGACCATCGTGCCGAACCTGGCCATCGGGATCACCCCGGATGCGCCGTCGTTCAGCTTCAGTCTGAAGTTCCCGTATTACTTCTGACCCAACGGGCTGCCTTGCAGCCCGGCGCAGGCGGCGCGACGGTGTGACAAGCCCGCTCGCCCCACAAGGAAAAGCCCCGCAACGATAAGGGTCGTTGCGGGGCTTTTCGGTTTACCCGCCCTAGCGGATCTGGTGTTTGTGCAGCAACCGGTAGAACGTCGGCCTGGACACGCCCAGCACGCGGGCTGCGACACTCAGGTTGTCGCTGTGCCGGTTGAGCACATCGCACAGAGCCTGGCGTTCGGCACGGTGCTTATAATCTTCCAGTGTAGCCATCACCGGCTCGATTGCCTGCCGGCTCTGCAAGCCCAGATCGACAGCTTCGATCTGTCGCCCCTCGGCCAGCACCAGGCCGCGTCGTACGCGGTTGGCCAGCTCCCGCACGTTGCCCGGCCACAGGTGTTCACCCATGGCGACCAACGCATCCTCACTGAAACTGCGCGGACGACGCCCGGTCTCCTGGCTGTAGAAATGCGAGAAATGGTTGGCCAGCTTCCCTACATCGCCATGACGCTCACGCAAAGGCGCGGTCACCACCTGCAGGACATTGAGCCGGTAATACAAGTCTTCACGAAACGTACCCTTTGCGACGGCAGCTTCCAGGTCGACATGCGTCGCCGCCAGTACCCGCACATCCACCGGGATAGGCTGGCTGCCACCGACACGCTCGATCTGCTTCTCCTGCAGGAAACGCAACAGGTTGGCCTGCAACTCCATGGGCAGGTCACCGATCTCATCGAGGAACAGCGTACCGCCGTGGGCTGCTTCGATCCGCCCGACCTTACGTTGATGGGCACCGGTAAACGCGCCTTTTTCGTGACCAAACAGCTCGGACTGGATCAAGTGTTCGGGAATGGCACCGCAATTGATCGCGACAAAAGGTTTGGCATGGCGCTGGGACTGACGATGCAGGGTCTTGGCCACCAACTCTTTACCCGTACCACTTTCACCGCGAATCAATACCGGTGACTCGGTGGGCGCCAGTTTGGCCAGCAGCTTGCGCAGTTCCCGGATCGGCCGGCTGTCGCCCAGCAGTTCATGCTCGGGCTCGTCGACCCGCGCATGGCATTTGCCGCGCAGGCGCGCCATACCAAAGGCACGGCCCAGGGTCACTTGCACCCGGGAAACATCGAACGGCAAGGTATGAAAGTCGAAAAACCATTCACACACAAAGTCACCGACGTTTTGCAGGCGCAGTACATCCTGGCTGAGCACGGCGATCCATTCGGTGCCGCTGCGACTGATCAACTCCTTGACCGACTCCGGACGCTCCAGATGGCAGGGCTGCAAACGCAACAGGCCGACGTCGCAGGATCGCTCGCCTACGGCTTCCAGGCCGCAACTGTCTACCTCCCACCCGGCGCTACGCAAACCGGGCAATAGCCCGTGGCAATCGTCACAGGGGTCAACCACGAGCAAGCGGCGCTGGACAGGTGTAACAACCATGACTATCCCCTGACGCCAAAATTATTAAAGTTATTCAGAAACAACAGTTTGTGTTGGCTGCTGATAACCCTAGCAAGATTTTGACGCTTGCTTTGTACCGTTTCGCTATAAGTACGCGGCAAAAAGCCACTTCCTCACCGCATGCGAAAAAGTCTGGCGCTTGCACACTTTCATTCAGCTTTCAAAACAGCCGCTTACATGACGCTAATCACGAAAAGTTGAAATTTCTTGTTTTAAGATGTGACCCATACCCAGCCATCGTGCATCAGTACAAGTAACCCGCCGCACGGTCAGCCCAACCGACGGCATTTCACTTGAATGGGCATTTAGAGAGAAGATCCCCATGAACGCCCCGCTCCGCATCAACGAAGCTCTTTTGATCGCAGACCGTGCCTTCCAGCCCTTCCAGTGCGTAGCCTGGCATGATGGCAATGGTGCCCTCAGCCTGAGCGTCATTGACCGCACCAATACCCGTATCGGCAGCAAACAGCTGTCGTCGAGCACCTATACCGACCCGGCACAATTGGAAGACTTGTTGTTGAAGGCCCGCGCCGAACTCGACAAAGATGGCTATCAGTTGCAGTCCTGGGCAATGCCGAAGTAAGTCGATGCACTAACTTGCGGTCACTGTAAGCAGTGACCGCAAGTTGCGCATTGGAACTTAGAGAGTTTATCGCGGCGCGAGAATAAAGCGCTCAAACGCTTGCGCCGCGCCATCCTCGACATTGCTGCCGGTGACGACATCGGCCTGGCGCTTGACGGTTTCTTCCGCCTGGCCCATGGCAATCGAAAAACCCGCCACATGAAACATCGCCGGGTCATTGCCGCCATCGCCGATGGCGGCTGTCTGCTCCAGCGGTACCCCAAGGTGCGCCGCCAGCGTCTTCAAGGCTTCGCCTTTATTGGCCAACATCGCCGTCACATCCAGATAGACCGGTTGCGAACGCGAGACCTGGGCCAGACCCTGCACTTTGGGTTGCAACCGCGCTTCCAGTTCCACCAGCAACTGCGTGTTCTGGCTTGCAGCGACAATCTTGTCGACCCGATCAAGATACGGCTCGAAGCTCTCCACCACTTTCGGGCCATAGCCAAGACCATCGGCCTCACGCTGTTCCATCGGCCCCGGTGCGTCGCGACGCAGCCAGTCACCGTCGGCAAACACCCAGACCTCGACGTCCGGCTCGCCGGAAAACAGCGCCAACGCCACCAACGCCGCCTCGGCCGGCAGGTGGTGGGCAACCAGGATGCTACCGTCCGGGTTGATCAGTGTGCCGCCATTGAAGCCGGCTACCGGCACATCGATCCCGAAGGCTTCGATCATGTGCAACATGGCCTTGGGCGGCCGCCCGCTGGCCAGGCTGAAGAGCACGCCGGCGTCGCGCAGGGCGCGCACCGAATCAAGCGTGCGTTGGCTGGGCCGATGATCGGGGTGCAAGAGCGTCCCGTCCATATCACTCAAGACGAATCGGATTGGGTGAATCGCTGCCTCATTCATCCGAGAAAGTGCCAGGTACGGCCATCGCGGGCCAGCAAGGCATCAGCGGCTGCCGGACCATCTTCACCGGCCTTGTAGACCTGGATGCCGTCATCCTCCTTCCACGCATCCAGGAACGGCTGCACGGCGCGCCAGCCATTCTCGATGTTATCGGCACGCTGGAACAGGGTCTGGTCGCCGGTCATGCAGTCGTAGATCAGGGTTTCATAACCCGTCGACGGCTGCATTTCGAAGAAGTCCTTGTAGTCGAAGCCCAGTTCGATATTGGCCATTTCCAGAGTCGGCCCAGGCTTTTTGGCCAACAGGTCGAACCACATGCCTTCGTTGGGCTGGATCTGGATTTTCAGGTAAGTGGGGTTGAGTTCGTCCACCTCCGTGTCGCGAAACTGCGCATAGGGCGCATGCTTGAAGCAGATCACGATCTCGGTGTCGCGGATGCTCATGCGCTTGCCGGTACGCAGGTAGAACGGCACGCCGACCCAACGCCAGTTGTCGATCATCACCTTGAGGGCGACGAACGTCTCGGTGCTGCTGTCGGGTGCGACATTGGCTTCTTCGCGGTAGCCGGGCAACGACTTGCCGCCGATCTCTCCGGCGGTGTACTGGCCGCGCACGGAGTTGGCCCGGGCCTCTTCCAGGGACCAGGGCCGAATGGCACCGACTACCTTGGCCTTCTCTCCGCGTACCGCGTCGGCGCCAAACGCCGCCGGCGGCTCCATGGCCACCATTGCCAGCAACTGGAACAGGTGGTTGGGCACCATGTCGCGCAGGGTGCCGGTTTTCTCGAAGAAATTACCCCGGGTTTCCACGCCGACCGTTTCGGCGGCAGTGATTTGCACGTGGTCGATGTAGTGGTTGTTCCAGAAAGCCTCGAACAGCACGTTGGAGAAACGGCTGATCAGGATGTTCTGCACCGTTTCCTTGCCCAGGTAATGGTCGATGCGATAAATCTGCTTCTCGCTCATCACCTTGAGCAGGCACGCATTGAGCGCTTCGGCAGTGGCCAGGTCGGAGCCGAATGGTTTTTCGATGACCACACGCCGGAAGGCGTCATCCGTTTCGTTGAGCAGCCCGGCGTTGCCAAGGCGCTCCACCACCTCACTGAAAAAACGCGGTGCGGTGGCCAGGTAAAACACCGCATTACCGGTGCCACTGTCGGCGATCTTCTTGCCGATATCGGCGTAGGTAGCGTCGTCGAGGAAGTCGCCCTCGACGTAGCTGATACCTTTGGCCAACTGCGCCCACAGCTCAGGGTCCAATGCGTTTCCAGCATTGCCCCGGACCTTGCTCGACGCCTCGGTACGAATAAAATCCTCGAGCTTCTTGGCGAAGTCCACGTCACTGATGGCGTTGTGATCAACGCCGACAATACGCAGGCCATCGCCCAGCAGCCCATCGCGCCTGAGGTTGTACAGCGCCGGCATCAGCAGGCGCTTTACAAGATCACCATGGGCACCAAACAGAAACAGCGTGGTGGGCGGAGCGGGTTCGGCCTTGGGTTTCTTGCCGTTGGCGGTCATTTTTTGGAAGTCTCCACGTGACCGCCAAAGCCGAAGCGCATGGCAGACAGCATTTTGTCACCGTAAGTGCTCTGCTGGCGCGAACGGAAACGTGCGAACAACGAAGTGGACAGCACCGGCACCGGTACCGCCTGTTCCATGGCGGCTTCGATGGTCCAGCGACCTTCGCCGCTGTCGGCTACGGAGCCGGAGTAACCGTCGAGTTTCGGGTCGGTGGCCAGCGCGTCGGCGGTCAGGTCCAGCAACCACGACGACACCACGCTGCCACGGCGCCACACTTCGGCGATGTCGGCGACGTTGAGGTCGAAACGCTGGTCTTCCGGCAGATTCTCCGAATTCTTGGTCTTGAGGATGTCAAAACCTTCGGCGAACGCCTGCATCATGCCGTACTCGATGCCGTTATGAATCATCTTGACGAAGTGGCCGGAGCCCGCGGGACCGGCGTGGATGTAGCCCTGTTCGGCGCGCGGATCGGCACCGGCAGCGCGGTCCTTTGTGCGCGGGATGCTGCCCAGCCCCGGGGCCAGGCTCTTGAAGATAGGGTCAAGGCGCTGCACGGTCTCGGCGTCGCCACCGATCATCATGCAATAACCGCGTTCCAGGCCCCAGACACCGCCGGAAGTGCCGACGTCGACGTAATGCAGGCCTTTTTCGGCCAAGGCCTTGGCGCGACGCACATCGTCCTTATAGTTGGTGTTGCCGCCGTCGATGATTGCGTCACCGTCTTCCAGCAGCGTGCTCAACTCGTTGATGGTGTCTTCGGTGGGTGCGCCTGCCGGCAGCATGACCCAGACGGTGCGCGGTTTCTGCAGCCCGGCAACCAGGGCCTTGAGGTCGGCAACGCCGGTGGCGCCCTCCTCGCTCAAGCCTTTGACGAATGCTTCGTTACGGTCGTATACAACGGTGGTATGCCCATTGAGCATCAGGCGCCGCGCAATGTTACCGCCCATGCGGCCTAGTCCGATAATCCCCAGTTGCATGTGCTGATGCTCCTAACTACTAAAAAATGTGTGACATAGTTTATAGCGCAATGAGGCTAATGAGGATTAGTCCTGAGCAGATCCGTGTAGTTTCATGACAAAAAATTTGCCATCGTTTCAACATCACCCCGCCAAAAGTCACACGACCGTCAAAAATAAAAAAGTTCCCTTGATCCAAAAAAGAATTCAAACTTGCTACCGACTGTTGCCGAGAACCTCTACCGAGCACTCCGGCACCGCGATCTACCGGCTATTTGCGAGGTAAGCAATGAGCACAGTACAGATGACCAGACCGCCGCAAACCCTCTACGTCACCATTCGTCGTGATGAACTGCGCCAGCTCAAAGACGAACGTGATCAGTTGCAGCAAGAGGTCCTGCGCCTGCGCTCGCACCTGCAAGCCCAACTGGATCAGCCATCGGCCACCAAGCCTGCGATCTGCTGAGCCCTGTACGCAAAGCGTCGTAAGGCAATCCTTACGCAAAACTCACGAAGTTTTCACATACCTGTCCCGATACTTCCGATCCGTGATGCCGCTCACTTACCGAGCGGCCTGATGCCGTGCACCTATGTGCGGCAATCATTGATGACTGATGGGGCGCTGGATGGCGATGTTCAAACGCAGCACGACGACTGCGAAAGGCTTTGATTGGGCCGGCCTTGGTTGGCTGTTTCTGTTTTTCTGGTATTTCTCGGGTATCACCCAACTACTGATCCAACTGACCGGCACTTCCGGCTTCAGTGGTTTCCGGCAAGCGTTCTTCATGAGCGCGCTGTGGTTGGCGCCCATGCTGCTGTTCCCGCGCCGCACGCGCCTGCTCGCCGCCTTGATCGGTGTGGTGCTGTGGGCGTGCTCCATGGCCAGCCTGGGTTATTTCTTCATCTACCAGCAGGAATTCTCGCAGAGCGTCATCTTCATCATGTTCGAGTCGAACATTTCTGAAGCCGGCGAATATGCCACCCAGTACTTTGCCTGGTGGATCATATTGGCGTTCATCGCCCATACCGCCATGGCGGTTTTCCTGTGGACGCGCCTGCGCCCGGTCTACCTGCCTCGTGGCCAGTCGATACTGGCGGCCGTCGCCATCGTCGTAGCCGTTGTCGGTTACCCACTGGTCAAGCAGTTCGCCACCAGCGACACCCGGGAACAAGCCATCGAGCGATTCGAGACCCGCATCGAGCCGGCCGTGCCGTGGCAGATGATCGTTGCCTACCGCCGCTACACCGAGCAACTGAACAACATGCAAGGCATGCTGACCAGTGCCAGCCAGATCCCGCCGTTGAAAAACCTCAAGGACACCATGGCCGGCCAGCCGTCTACCCTGGTCCTGGTCATCGGCGAGTCCACCAACCGCCAGCGCATGAGCCTCTACGGTTACCCGCGTAACACCACGCCGGAGCTGGACAAGCTGCGTGACCAACTGGCCGTGTTCGATAACGTCATCACCCCGCGCCCCTACACCATCGAAGCGCTGCAACAGGTGCTGACCTTCGCCGACGAAGAAAACCCGGACCTTTACCTCAAGACGCCGTCAATCGTCAGCGTGATGAAACAGGCCGGCTACAAGACCTTCTGGATCACCAACCAGCAGACCATGACCAAGCGCAACACCATGCTCACGACCTTTTCCGAACAGGCCGATGAACAGGTATACCTGAACAACAACCGTAACCAGAACGCCCGGCAGTACGACGGCGACGTGCTGGAACCGTTCTCCAAGGCCCTGGCGGATACCGCCGAGCGCAAGTTCATCGTGGTGCATCTGTTGGGTACCCACATGAGCTACCAGTACCGCTACCCGCAGACCTTCGAGAAATTCACCGATCGCCAGGGCGTACCCGACGGCATCAGCGATGAACAACTGCCGATCTACAACAGCTACGACAACGCCGTGCTGTACAACGACTTCGTGGTATCCAGCCTGATCAAGGACTACGCCAAGACCGATCCCAACGGCTTCCTGCTGTACCTCTCGGACCACGGCGAAGACGTCTACGATTCGGCCGGCCACAGCACGTTGGGGCGCAACGAAGGCAAGCCGACAGCGCCGATGTACACCATTCCGTTCATGGCGTACGCCTCGCCCAAATGGCGTGAAACCCACGACTGGAGTTTCGCCGCAGACCTGCAGCGCCCGTACAGCAGCTCGCAGTTGATTCACACCTGGGCCGACCTGGCCGGGCTGAGTTTCGATGAGTGGGACCGCAGCAAAAGCCTGGTCAACGACAGCTTCAAGCCGCGACCACGCTTGATTGGCGACCCTTATGCACGTCAGCAAAAGAGCCTGATTGATTTCAGCCTGCTCAAGCCAAAGAACCCGGATGCTGCCGGCGTAGCAACTAAATAATCATTGACCTGATTATTCTCAGCCCTCCCGAAGTTAACAAAAACGTTAACTTCGGGGTACCTACGCGTTAATTCCCACTTAATAAGATAGCCCTATAGTCGCGCCATGAATCTGATCACGGAACGACTGGACACCTATCACTCTTAATGGGAATACCACCATGAAACTTTCAACTTTGATGCTTGCCGGCCTGATGACCCTGACTTCTGCTGCCGCCTTTGCAGAAGGCGGTGCAGAGCGCTCGAAAGCGTTCTACAACGACTTCAGCTTCACCCAGCAACAAACCCATGGTACGGCCGAACAGACTGCCTTGGCCGACGGCAAGACCGAAAAAAGTTCTACCGTCGAACAGAAAAGTTCGGAGCAACTTCCGAAGGGTTAACTTAACACTGACTTAATCCGCATGACCCTGTGCCATTTCGCTCCTTTGGCAAAGGTTAACTTGGCGCCATTCAATGGCGCCTTTTTTATAGGCGTTTTTTATTAAAGCGACTTCTTCCAGAACAACATGCGGCCATGGGCCGGATCAAAGATCGAATCCTCGAAACCAAACTTGCGGTACGCCGATTGCGCCACGGCGTTACCCTCCAGCACTTCAAGGGTGATCTTGCAGCAACCCCGCTGACGCGCGATCTCCTCAACCTTCTGCAGCATTTTCTGACTCAACCCCAAGCCACGGAACGGGCCCATCACCACAACGTCGTGGACGTTGACCAGCGGGCGGCAGGCGAAGGTCGAGAACCCTTCAAAGCAATTGACCAACCCCGCCGGCTCACCTCCGACAAACGCCAGCACACTGAATGCATGGGGACGCTTGGCCAATTCGGCAGGCAGTTGTTCCAACAGGTCGGCCGGCAATGCCTGGCCTCCGCCCATCGGGTCCTGCGCGTAATGATTAAGCACTTGGCCAATGGCTTCGGCATGCACGGGGTTCGTGTAGCTTGCTTGCAGCACCAGGATGTCTGGGGTGTCCATTTCCTTCCTCGATCACGACAACAAGGGAACCGATTCCCTTTGAGGGGGAAGATTGTAAGCGTGGGGCGGACGTAGATGAAGGAGATTAACTACAAATGCACGGCAGAAAGCACGAAGGTTGAGCGCATCAAAAACGTGCCATTCGCCCTTTACGGAGATTTTTCTCAGGCGCCAAAACGCTGCAACTGCATTTCCTGCAAGCGGCTCAAGGTGCGCCGGAACGCGAACGCCAGGTAGCCTTCGGTGTAAAGGTGGTCCAGCGGCACCTGCGCCTCGATAAACAGCGGTACCTTGCGGTCGTAGCATTCATCCACCAACGCAATGAAGCGCCGCACGCTGTCATCGTGAACCGACAGTGCCGGTAATTCGCGATCACCGGCTTCGACACGCTGCACCCCGTCCTCAGTGCCACGGGCTATCTGGCCTGGCCGTGTCTGCGCACTCAGGCTGGGAACTTCACCCAGCAGAATGGCTTTGAAGCGATCGCACAGCAGCATGAAGTCCATCGCCGACAGCGGTTGCTCGCACAGATCGGCATAAAGGCACCACAACACGGTGTCACTGACCTGCACCGCCGCGAGCGTTCGGTGACCCACGCTGATCGGCCCGTCGGATACGCCCTGCCCTTCGCTCAATTGCTTGAACAACGCGGCGAGGGCCTCCGGCTGATTGACCCAATAGCGCTGCAGGCCAACCCCAGGATGCAAACGGTGGTCTTCAACGCCGTCCACCGCCACTACCCGCATATGCCGCTTGATCGCCTCGATGCCCGGCAGGAAGCGCTCGCGATTGAAGCCATCGGCGTACAGTTGGTCCGGCGGCTGATTGGACGTGCAGACCATCACCACCCCCTCCTCGAACATCACTTGGAACAGGCGGCCGAGGATGATCGCATCGCCAATATCATTGACGAACAGCTCATCAAAACACAGCACACGCACTTCGCGGCTTAACTCGCGGGCCAATGCCTGCAGCGGATCTTGGATGCCGGTGAGCTGGAACAGGCGTTGATGCACCCACCCCATGAAGTGATGAAAATGCTGGCGCCGTGCGGGCACTTGCAGGCTCTGGTAGAACTGGTCCATCAACCAGGTCTTGCCACGGCCCACCGGCCCCCACAGGTAAACCCCGGTGGTAGGCAAGCGGCCGTGGTGCAAGGCTTCATGGCAGGCCTGCAAGGCGTCCACCGCCTGACGCTGGGCGTCGTCGGGTACGAAGCCTTGCTGGTTGATGGCGTGTTGGTAAGCGGCGAGCGGCGAGTCGAAAGTCATGGGCTCCAGTATGACTTACAGCGAGATGTCCAACCGTGAAATCTTGCCCTGCTCGTTCAGGCGAAAGGTGTAGCGCAGCTCCAGCGGGCTGCCGGGAAAATTGCCGTGGACCACATTGCTGACCAGCACCTTGCCGGTGCGGTGTTGCACGTTCAGCACCTCGACCCGGGGCTGGTAACGCCGTCCGGTGTCCTCCATCCATCGTGCAATGGCGGCAGTGCCGACCTGATGCTCGCCCTCATCGAATACGTTGGCATCCTCGGCAAAGCACTGGGCAACAACCGACGCATCGTAAGTATTGGCCGCCTCGATATAGGCCGCGATGGCCGGGGCCAACTCAGGAAGGGACATGGCGCAGCTCCTTTTTGGTGATTTATGGCGCCATGCTAAGCCAGGTTTGTGTCAGCTTTTGTCAGGAGTAAAGGGAGCGGATTCCTGCTGCTCCATCAGCCTGCGCCAGCCACGCAGCAGGTCACTGCGCCGCCCCGGATAGCGCTCGCCCTGGCTCGCCGCGGCAGCCACACGGTCGGTACGAAACGTACGATAGGCCTCGCGCAACTCACACCACGCCACAATGACCCGCACCTCATTGAGAAAACCCAGCGCCAACGGCCAGATCAGACGCTGGCTCCGGGCCTGGCTGGCATCGGCGTAGTCGATATGCAACTTGGCCTGGTTGCGAATGGCTTCGCGAAACACATTGAGCGGGACGCGGTTTTCCGGATAGCCGAAGCCAGGCGGGCCAGGTAATAGCGTCGGGTTGCGCAGCGCTTCCTGGGCGGCGGGGTCGAGTACATCAGCGATTTTCGCCAGCGCGTTGGCGGCGGCGCGGCTCAGTACCTCATCGCCGCGTTGATCCACATAACGCAGGCCCAGCACAATGGCTTCGGTTTCTTCGGCATTGAGCATCAATGGCGGCAGAAACAGCCCGGCGCGCAGTACATACCCTACCCCGGCCTCGCCAAAAATCGGCGCGCCCAAAGCCGTCAATTCGGCGATATCGCGGTACAGCGTGCGCTCCGAAACTTCCAATTGCGCTGCCAGCACCGCAGCGGTCACCGGGCGTTTCCTGCCCCGCAGGGCCTGGAGCAAAGTCAGTAGACGAGTGGTACGCGACATAGCGGCCCCTGAAAAGCGAAAAAGTGAAGCAGCTTAGCAGGGAACCCTGTCAGAAAATGTCAGCAGTCGAGGGCCCCTTCTTTTCCATCGACCTCTGTTCGCGCCCTCACCCACCCGTGATCCGAGGCAAAAAAAGACCTGTGCAGGTAATGCCAGTCAGTTAAGAAGGAGAAAGGCTAAAAAGTACCTGTGGCGAGGGAGCTTGCTCCCGTCGGACTGCGCAGCAGTCCCATGCTTTGTAAACAAAGAACGGGGCCGCTTCGCGACCCAGCGGGAGCAAGCTCCCTCGCCACACATACAGCGTTCCCCCTTAACTGACTGGGCATTAGTCACTGATCCGGTTTTTTTGCGCCGTATTTGTGTGCGCATAAAAAACGCCCGATGAACGCGTGGCGCTCATCGGGCGTTTGTTCGATCACCCAGGGCGATCAAGATTTCACATCAGAAGTCCCAACGGGTGCTGACCATCACGTTGCGCGGCTCACCGTAGGCGGCCCAGTTATAAAAGCCCACGTTGGTGGAGTAGGACTTGTCGAAGATGTTGTTGAAATTGACCGTCGCCGACAGGAAACCGGATCACTGATCCTAATGCCAGTCAGTCAAGAAGGAGAAAGGCTAAAAAGTACCTGTGGCGAGGGAGCTTGCTCCCGTTGGACTGCGCAGCAGTCCCATGCTTTGTAAACAAAGACCGGGGCCGCTTCGCGACCCAGCGGGAGCAAGCTCCCTCGCCACACATACAGCGTTCCCCCTTAACTGACTGGGCATTAGTCACTGATCCGGTTTTTTTGCGCCGTGTTTGTGTGTGCATAAAAAACGCCCGATGAACGCGTGGCGCTCATCGGGCGTTTGTTCGATCACCCAGGGCGATCAAGACTTCACATCAGAAGTCCCAACGGGTGCTGACCATCACGTTGCGCGGCTCACCGTAGGCGGCCCAGTTATAAAAGCCCACGTTGGTGTAGTAGGACTTGTCGAAGATGTTGTTGAAGTTGACCGTCACCGACAGGAAACCGGATCACTGATCCTAATGCCAGTCAGTCAAGAAGGAGAAAGGCTGAAAAGTAACCTGTGGCGAGGGAGCTTGCTCCCGCTGGACTGCGCAGCAGTCCCATGCTTTGTAAACAAAGAACGGGGCCGCTTCACGACCCAACGGGAGCAAGCTCCCTCGCCACACATACAGCGTTCACCCTTAACCGACTGGCATTAGCCTGTGCAGGCCGTTTTTCCGCTGATTTACGCGAGGCTTTTGCTGACGACCTCAAACACATCACTGGACAACTCACCGGACCCGCGAATGCGCTCCAGCTGCGCCTTCATCAGCGCCTGGCGTGCGTCGTCATATTTGCGCCAGCGTGTCAGTGGCGCCAGTTGGCGCGAAGCGATCTGCGGGTTGAGACTGTTCAGCTGGATCACCAAGTCCGCCAGGAATTGATAACCCGAACCGTCGGCGGCGTGGAAGTTGACCAGGTTCTGCCCGGCAAACGCGCCAACCAGTGCCCGCACCTTATTCGGGTTCTTGATGTTGAACGCAGGGTGCTCCATCAACGCCTTGACCCGTGCCAGACCGCCCGGCAGGGTGCTGCCGGCCTGTACGCTGAACCATTGGTCCATGACCAGCGGGTTGTCTTTGAAGTTTTCCGCAAAAACCGCCAATGCCTGGGTCTTCTCCGCTTCGAACGGCGAATTCACCAACACCGCCAGCGCGGTCAGGCGTTCGGTCATGTTGTCGCAGGCGTCGAACTGTTCCAGGGTGGCCGCCAGCACTTCGGGCTTGCCGCTGAGCATCAGGTACGACAGCGCGATGTTCTGCAAGGCGCGACGGGCAAAGTGCTCGGCGGCCGCCACATACGGTGTCTGCCGGGACAGTGCACGGTTGGCCTGATAGCGCAGCCAGAGCGCTTCGAACAGGTGCTCGGCGAGCTGCTTGCGGGCAAACTCACGGGCAGCGTGGATGGCATCGACATCCGCCACTTCGCTGATCTCCGTCAGGTAGGCTTCACTCGGCAGCGAGAGCATCTCGGCGACCATCGCCTGATCCAGGCTCTCGTCACTCAGCACGGTGCGCAACGCGTCGATCAGGCGTTGATCGAGTTTCAGCGGCTGACCTGCCTGATGCTGGCCGATGAGTTCCTGCAAGACCTGCACCGCCAGTTGCTGGCCGGCGTCCCAACGGTTGAAGCCGTCGCTGTCGTGCTGCATCAGGAACATCAGTTGATCGCGGTTATACGGGAAGCTCAGCTTCACCGGCGCCGAGAACCCGCGCAGCAGCGAAGGCAACGGCTGTTCGGCGATATCGACGAAGGTAAAGGTCTGCTCGGCTTCAGTCACTGAAATGACGCGGGAGGTGCCCACGGCAGTCGCCTCACCAGCCAGGCGCAAGGCAATACCCGCACCTTGCCCGTCCAACAGCCCCAATTCCACGGGAATCACAAACGGCAGTTTCTGCACCTTGTCCGGCGTCTCCGGGCAGCTTTGGCGGAACGTCAGGCTGTAGGTCTTGGCAACGGCGTCGTAGGACTCGCTGACGGCGAGGCGCGGCGTACCGGCCTGGCTGTACCAGCGTTTGAACTGGCTCAGGTCGGCGCCATTGGCGTCCTCCATGGCCTTGACGAAGTCATCGCAAGTCACCGCCTGGCCGTCGTGACGTTCGAAATACAGGTCACTGCCTTTGCGGAAGCCTTCAGCGCCGAGCAAGGTGTGGATCATGCCGACCACTTCCGAACCCTTTTCATACACGGTCAGGGTGTAGAAGTTGGAGATTTCGATAAAGCTTTCCGGGCGCACGGCGTGAGCCATGGGGCCTGCATCTTCGGCGAACTGGTGAGTACGCAGGTACGCCACATCCTGGATGCGCTTGACCGTGGCCGAGTTCATGTCGGCGGAGAACCCGGAATCGCGGAATACCGTGAAGCCCTCCTTGAGCGACAGCTGGAACCAGTCGCGGCAGGTCACGCGGTTGCCCGACCAGTTGTGGAAGTACTCGTGGGCGACGATGGCCTCCACCCGCTGGTGCGCGGCGTCGGTGGCGGTTTCGGCGCGGGCCAGCACGGCGCTGGAGTTGAAAATGTTCAGCCCCTTGTTTTCCATGGCGCCCATGTTGAAGTCGTTCACGGCCACGATCATGAAGATGTCGAGGTCGTACTCGCGGCCATAGGTTTCTTCATCCCAGCGCATGGATTTTTTCAGGCTGGTCATGGCGTGCTGGCACTTGTCGATGTTTTCCGGCTCGACGTAGATGCGCAGCGCCACTTCACGCTGGGTCATGGTGGTGAAGCTGTCCTCCACGCACCACAAATCACCGGCGACCAGGGCAAACAGATAGGCCGGTTTCTTGAACGGGTCTTCCCAGGTCGCCCAGTGGCGGCCGTCTTCACCGGGGCCGCTGGCAATCGGGTTGCCGTTGCTCAACAGCACCGGGTAGCTGTGCTGCTCGGCGATCACCGTAGTGGTGAAGGTACTCATCACATCCGGGCGGTCGAGGTAATAGGTGATCTTGCGAAAACCCTCGGCCTCGCACTGGGTGCAGAACATGCCGCCGGATTTATACAAGCCTTCCAGGGCGGTGTTGCTTTCCGGGTGGATCCTGACCGTGGTATCCAGCGTGAAGGTAACGCTCTTCGGGTGCACGGTCAGGTGACTGTCGGTCAACTGGTAGTCAGCGTCCGTCAACGCCTGGTCAGCCAGGCTCACACTCAACAGCTCGAGTTGCTGGCCATCCAGCACCAATGGCGGCAAGCCGGCGCCGCGCTCAGGGTTGCGGCGCATCACCAGTTGCGCGTGGACCAGGCTGTGGTCCTCGAACAATTCGAAGGTCAGGTGCGTCTCGTCGATCAGGTAGTCCGGCGCCTGATAGTCCTTCAGGTAAATCATCTTCGGTTGTTCGGTGCGCATGGGTGGCATCCTTCTACTGATGCACGGCGAGCTGGTAGGCCGTGTACTTGCGAATATTGATAACGCCGGTGTCGAAGATTAGGTATTGGCCCTTGATCCCCAACAGCGTGCCTTCGGCAATCGGGTTCTTGTCCAGGTTGAAACTGACGATCTTGGCGGGATACTGCTCCACCGGATAGCGGATCTCGATCGGCTCGACGTCGGCAATGGTTTGGATGGCCTGCAGGCCAAAGCGTTCCTGCAACCCCAGCAAGCCTTCGGCGCAGGAGGCGAACAGTTCATCGCGTACCTGCTTGAGGTCCACCGACTGGGCGTCGCCCTTGAGCAGCGCACGCCAGTTGGTCTTGTCGGCCACCTGGCTGCGGAACAGGTCTTCGACGAAACCCGATTGCTGGCGGGTGGCAACGCGCATGATCGGCAATGCCTGGCTGGCGCCCTGGTCCAGCCAACGGGTTGGCAGTTGAGTGGCGCGGGTGATACCGACCTTGATTCCCGACGAATTGGCCAGGTAGACCACATGGTCGGTCATGCAGAATTTTTCGCCCCAGCCCGGATCACGGCAGGTGCCGGCGTCGTAATGACAACGCTCGGGGCTCATGATGCACAGGTCGCACTGGGCCAGTTTGGTCATGCACGGGTAGCAGTAACCCTGGCTGAAACTGGTTTTGGTCTTGCGGCCGCAATGGCTGCAATGGATGGCGCCCAGGTACTCCAGGCGCACGTGAGTACCGATCAACGGATTGACCGGCACCTCGGTGTCACCCAGGCGAAACGCATACTGGACGGTCGGCTCACCGAGTTGCGCCGACATTTTGCTGACTGCACCGCGACCAATTTCAATCAATGGATCGCATCCGACTTGAACAGGATGTTCGGCACCGGTGCCGACTTGGACGCGCATTCCTGCGGCCCCATATAGCCGGTACGCTGGTCTTCCGGCAGATTCTGGATTTCCCAGGCGATCACCGCTTGCAGGGACAGCTCGCGCTGTTCGGCGGTGAGCTTGCGGCCATCGGACCATTTGCCGATTTCCACGGCGAGCTTGAGGCTCTCGTAGATATCCGGGGTGATGTTTTCGATCATTTCAGCAAAAGAGGACATAAGGCTCTTCCTTATCAAATGGACGCTTTGCGGCGGCTGTACAGCCCGCCCAGCAAACCCGTCAAGCAACCGATGGCCAAGCCGCCCACGTGGGCCGCGTTGGCGATTTCGCCGAAGCCGATCATCGAGACCAGCCCCGACATGCAGAGCACCAGCCATATCAGCATCATTGCCAGCACCCCACGGGGCAAACGATAGGCCGGGTTGGGCGACAACAATTGAAAAATCCAACAGTGCCCGAGCAAGCCATACAACACACCGGACAGCCCGCCAAACAAGCCTGGGCCACCATAGGCATATTGCGCGTAATTGGAGACCAGGCTGAACAACAGGGTCAGGCCCAGCAGGTTGATGCTGCCCTGGCGTACTTCAATACGGCGCCCCAGCTCCCAGTACCACATGCCATTCATGGCCAGGTGCAGGATGCCGAAGTGGATCAGCATCGGCGTGACCAGCCGCCACCACTGCCCCGAGGCCAGGCTGTCGGCCAGCGGAGTGAACTGGATGTACTCACCCAGGACCCGGAACGGCAGGAAGGTCAGCCAGGCCACGGCTTGCAGGTTTTCACCGAGCAGGGTCACCGCGCCCACAATCATGCTCGCCAGCAGCACCAGTGCGGTCACCGGGCTCATGCGCAGTTGTTGGACAAAGCCGGGTCGCCTGAGAGGCGCCTGTTCGGGAATGTCCAGTTGCTGGTCCGGGTCACCGGCGGGAAAGCGCTGATACAACACGCGCACATCGTCGCTGATGCTCTCGGGCACCCACAACACCTGCTCACCGCCCTCCTCGCTGACGCGATGGGGCACCTGCATGCGTTGCAGCAGCTTGACGAAACCGCCCAGGTCGACGCTCAAGGGCAAGCGCAATACAGCTACGGTACTCATGCAATAACCTCAGGCCGCTCAACGTCGACCCATACGAATTTACGCGGGTCCAGTCGGGTTTCCTGATCCAGTCGATACGCCACCAGCTTGCCGTACAGCACCGCGCTGTAGTCCAGGCAGGCCAGGTTGTCGCGGATAGGCGCCGGTTTGCCGCTGCGCCAGTAATGGCCGACGAACAACAACGGCTCGTCGACGCCATAGCGCAGCAGGGAGTTTTTTTCAGTGGACGACAAGGGCGTGCGCGCTACCGGTTCCGGCAATGCGTCGGGCTGAAACACGATGTCGCCGTAGGTTTTCGGATCGTCTTCCCAGAATTTTGTGCGGAAGAACGAACGTGTCAGGCCATCGCCACCGGTGAGCGTAAGCCCATCCGGCAGGCGCATATCGGTGCCGCGCAGCAGGCGGTCGAACGCATTGCAGGCAAAACTGCCGGGCACGGCGGCGGCCTGCAGGAAGTGCTGGTCGATACAGCCGTCCGGAAAGGTCGCACGCAGCGGCTGGATAAAACCGTCATCCCAGCACGCATGCACCACACGGAAGCGCCCGGCATCGACAAACAGCGGCATGTCATAGAACCAGCCGAGGAAATCGTGCCAGTCGGCCGGGTGGTGCTCGAACTGGGTCAGGGTCTCATGGATCAAGCGCGCATGACGCGGGTTGTGCTCGCGCACGAACTGCTTGCCACTGCCTGGCGGCGCCGGTGTGGTCCAACCCAGTGCGTTGAACTCGTGGTTGCCCATGACGCAAAGCGCCTGGCCGGCCTCGGCCATGTCGTGGACGATATGCAACGCCTCGCGGATGCGCGGGCCGCGGTCGATGATATCGCCGAGGAACACCGCCATGCGGGTTGGATGGCGCCAGGTGCCGCCCTGCTTGTGGTAGCCCAGCCGGTCGAGCAGGTGCTCAAGGGTATGGGCGCAACCGTGCACGTCACCAATCAGGTCGTAGCTACGCGCGGGATCGAGCATCAGTCGCCTCCACCCCCCAAGCGGCTGCCCCAGCCCAGCTTGGTGCGGCACACTTCGTAGTAGTTGTGATCCAGCGGGTGGATCAGGCGCAACTTCTGTGCCTTCTTGCTCACCGTGATGGTGTCACCGGGCGCGCAGGTGAAATGGTTCTGCCCGTCGCAGGAGACTTGCGGGTAGATCTGCATGTCTTTGGATACCACGATTTTCAGCTCACTGTTGCCATCGACCACAATCGGTCGGCTGGACAACATATGGGGGTACATCGGCACGATCACAATGGCATCGAGCTTGGGGTGCATGATCGGGCCACCGGCCGACAGCGCATACGCCGTAGAACCGGTGGGCGTGGCGACGATCAGGCCGTCGGCCTTTTGACTGCACACGAACTGGCCATCGATATACAGCTCGAACTCGATCATGCGCGTGGATTTGCCGGGGTGCAGCACCACGTCATTCAGCGCATCGCCCTGGCCGATGGCTTCACCGTGGCGGCGCACTTCGGCTTGCAGCAGGAAGCGGTTTTCCACCAGGTAATGGCCATCGAGCACCTTGGCCACTTCGACTTCCAGCTCATCCGGACGAATGTCGGTGAGAAACCCCAGGCTGCCTCGGTTGATCCCCAGTACCGGCACGTTATGCCGTGCCAAGGCCCGGGCCGCGCCGAGCAGGCTGCCGTCGCCGCCGACCACGATCACCATGTCGCACACTTCGCCAAGCATCTTGCGCGACGACGTCTGCAGGCCGTGACCCGGCAGGATTTCGGCGATGGTGTCTTCGAGGATCACATGCAGGTGGCGTTCCAGCAGGAATTTTTTCAGCCGGCGGACGGTGTCCAGTACCTGGGTGCTGCCCAGACGACCGATAATGCCGATATTGCGAAATTGCTCCATGGGGCTCCTGCGGGATGTGGGGTGTGGCCAAAAAGAACGATTATGGGCGAAAGGCCGCGTCAGGCAAAACCCTTTGTCGCTGCCGGACCATGATGACAACGGTTCTCAGCCACCTGCCCGGTGCGTAAAAGGCTATGCTCGGACCATGACCGTCTTCCCTGACTTGCAGCATTTACCCCGCCAATTGCGCCACCCCGAGGTGCGCGACCTGGCGTGGGTGATACTTGCCCCGCCGATGCTTGCGCAAACGCCCTGGCCGCAGCGCCATCCGCTGGCCGGCAGCGCCTGGGTGCAGGCGCCCGATCGGCTTGAACACTGGTTGCGCGCCCTCGATCAAGACAGCAGCGCCCTGCAGCACTGGCTGAGCCTGTCACGCACCCGACGCCTGGGCCTCTACTACGAACGCCTGTGGCAATTTGCCGTGCAGCATGCGCCGGGCGTGGAGCTGGTGGCGGCCAACCTGCCGATCCGCCGCGCCGGGCACACCCTGGGCGAGCTGGATATGCTGGTGCGCGACCGCGACGGCGTGCACCACCTGGAGCTGGCAATCAAACTTTACCTTGGCCCCCAGCACGGCGATGGCCAGGACGCCGCGCAATGGTTGGGCCCTGGATGCCACGACCGGCTGGATCGCAAACTGGCGCATCTGGCTCAACATCAATTGCCGATATCGGCCAGGCCGGAAAGCCGTGAAGCCCTGGCGGCGCTGGATATCCAACCCTTGGATGCGCATTTGTGGCTGGGCGGTTATCTGTTGTACCCGTGGCCCGGCCAGGCCGAACCTCCGCGCGGCGCCCATCCGCAACATCTGCGCGGGCACTGGTTGCATCAGCGCGACTGGTACGATTTTTCCAGCACCCGCCCGCCCGGGCGCTGGCAACCCCTGCCACGCCACGCATGGCTGGCGCCGGCGCATTACCCTGCGAGCGAGGTGTGGAGCGAGGAACAGATGCACCGCTGGCTGGCCGACCTGGACCCGATGGCGCCGGCACAGCTGTTGGTGCGGCTGGTGCAGGCCGGTGAAGCCTGGGAGGAAGCCGAGCGATTGTTCCTGGTGGCGGACCTTTGGCCCAACGTTCCAGGCAATGCCTGACGAACGCAGCGCCCCCTGCAACCAGCCATCCTTCCTACAGAAAAACTGGAACTCTTCCGATCCATGCAGCCACGCAAGGACGACATCCTCCTGTGACTGCATAACGAGAGTTCAATTGTGACTATTGTCGCCAAGCCACCCTACCTGCCGCCCACATTCCCAACCCCGGAAGCCGGTCCAGAGGCCCAACCTGTCGATCACGGTATACGCATCAAGCGCCATATCGACGGCGCCCCACCCAAGCAACAGCTGTTGGGCGTTGAGGTGAAGCCTGACCCCACTTCCGACAGCTACGTCGAAGTCAATGTCGACCTCGCCCCGGGTAAAAACGTCGCGAACACCGACAAGACCCCAGCGCCAATCAACCTGGGGCCGAATATCAATATTGATCCAAGCGCAGAAGCCATCTCGGGCGCCTTCAAAACTGTCGAGCAGCAAGCTTCGGATTTTCTAAAAAAGAAATTTGCCGAAATGAAGGCCAAGGAGACTGGCGACAAGGCGAAATGGGACATCGACCCAGACACGACCTACCTGGTCACTTACGACTACAACAGCAAGGGTTCACCCCCTCACCCGGCGAAGATCGTCCAGCGCATCTCGCTGACCCAGGCGCTGATTCAAAATGCGCAAAAAACGCCCACGGGCAAAGGTTATGAAGTGCCGTTCTTCACCGGCGGCCCGGACGTGCACGTCCAAAACCATCTGCCGACGCACAAACCGGGGGTATTTGATTTCCCCAGTCGCCTGAACCCCAACAGCAAAACTGCGGATGTCACCCATAGCTACCAAGGCATTTATAGAGAGCCCCCCAACTCGTCCACCCAGCATTACAACGCCTCGAACCAGAGCGCTGTCACCCCGGCACAATTCAAAAGCCTGGTCTGGAAGGCCGACTTCCAAAAACCCTACACGCAGTTTCTGGACGAGTTCTGGAGCACCCACCAGGAGAAATACCCAGTGCTGGCCAAGGCTTCGCTGGTCAAGGCGGCCATGGCCCAACACCAAGAAGGCAGCCTCAGCGCGCGAGGCCGCGAGTTGGTCATGCGTGCCGCCGGGTTATCCGGTAATCAGCAATCCTGGCCCGACATCAACTATGAAGACTTGCAGAAGAACCCGCCCAAGGACCCGGACATTGAAGTCGGCTTGTTGAAAATCGGCGAGTATCAATCCACCGACCTTATGTACATCACGGACAATAAGGCTCGGTTCGACGCCGATGGCAAAAAGCTGCCACCGATGACGCTTCTCTATATACCGGGCAACTCCTCGCCACTGCACACATTCAACAGCCCGGCCGCGATGAAAACCTGGCTGGCGGCGCAAATGGCCGACCCGGCCAAGCGCACAGCCCTGTCGTCACACTTTGCACTTAAAGACCAACCCATGGGCTGGGCCAGGGCTGGGGTAGATGAAACATTGGCCGGGCTCGGCGCCTGGCCGAAGGCACGTGAAACACCAGGCGGGCTGCTTTCATACAACCATCGGGCATTCAGTGGTAAATGGGACCCGCAGACCTACATCAAGACCGAACCCAGCACGTTGCCATTTGCCGAAGTGACCCGCAGGCAAAAGGAGCGCTCCTACGCCGACGCGGCCGTCAAGATCACCAGTGACGCCGACGTGACTAAACAAGGCGTGCTCGACACGTTGGAGCAGATCGGCAAGATGGCCTTGTTCATGACGCCTTTGGCGATGGTCGTACCTGAAGTGGCCTTGGGGCTGGACGCGTTTTACGTGGTCAGCGGTATCACCACGGCAGGCATCGGAGTGGATGACCAGGTACAGGGCAAACCCAAAGGCACCGACCGCGTGGTATTTGGCGTCTTCAACGCCGTCGTCACGGTGGCCCCCCATATCGGGCGTGCCGGCCGTGGCGAACCCAAGGTGATCAACCCCACTGAAAAACCCGGGGTACAGGTCGAGACGGACGACGCGAACCTGCCCCTGAAGAATGAAGCGCCCGCCGCCACCGCCAATCGCCTGCGCCCATCACAATGGAGCGATATCAGCGCCTACGTCGTCCCCGATGGCGAAAAGCTGCTAACCAACGGCACACCTGACGCCAAGGGCATTTATCAGGTCAAGGGCAGCCAGGGCGAAGACCGCTGGTTGATCAAGCTTGCCGATGATAAGAATGCCGAGCACGTGTTTGAAATCAAAGGCAAATTCAGCAACGGTTATGCCCAAGTGATCGACCCGCAGACCAGAAGACCGGTGATGACCGTCCACGCCACCGCCGACGGTACCTGGACGCCGCTCAACGGCCCGGGCGGCATAAAGTGGCCGTGGCAAGCCGAAAAGCCGTTCGATCCCGCCGCTTACGACTACCCGGCGACGGGCGAGCCGTCATCATCGAGCGCCAGCAAGAAAATAGATAAACAGTTGAAAAAAGACGCGGACGACTTCCATAAAAATGCCAAGAGCAAGGCGCGGCCGGTCCATTCGCCGCTCCCCAAAAAAGCATCTTTGGCGGAGACCATTAATAGCCTGTTCAAAAAAACCACCGGCCTGGTGTTTGGCGAAGATCACTCACAGTCGGCCACGCTGCGACTGCTGATTGATAATGCCGGCGAGTTCAAGCGCAACAATGTCCGCATCTTGTATTCGGAAGGGTTCGACCACTCGTTGCAGCCTGACTTGGACAAGTTCTACGAAACCGGCGAGATCTCACCCAAGTTGCGGGAAAACCTGAAGATAATCGACCGTGCCCATGCCGCGCATAAACCCTACACCAACGAACAACTGCTGGTGACCATGCGCTTGAATAGCATTCGAGTCAAAGCGATTGAAGTGCCCTCCAGCGAGTCCAAAACGACGCGGATCAAAAACATGAATTACTACGCGGCCAACGTCATCGAGCGCGACCAGGCTGCCCACCCCGGGGAGAAATGGATTGCCCGGGTCGGCAGCGACCACGTCGTCACGTATGACAGCCACCCGCCCATTCGAGGCGTCCCTGAACTGACGGGCTCAACGGGGATAACCGTCGATGAAGCGGTGGCCAATAAAGGCACTTCGATCATCCAGTCTCGCGATAAGACGGAAGTCTATATAGACATGTAAAGCGTAAGTGCCGTCCGTAGGAGCGAGCTTGCTCGCGAAGAATCTCAACGATGACGCGTGTGGCCTGAATCAACGCGGCGCCGGTGAGTTTTTCGCGAGCAAGCTCGCTCCTACAAAAAGCCTCGCCAGGCCCGGCTTTTTTGCCTTGCAAGAAGCCGGTGCCGCGTCTCTACAGCTCATCGATATGCCGATAGGCGATCCCCAATCCGGTCGCCAGGGCCTGCGCCCGCCCCAGCCGGATCGGCCCACGCTCGATATCCACCAGTAACCCTGGGCATTCCAGCCAGGGCAAACCGGCCATATCCTTCAGGCGGCCATCGGTAATGACCAGCAAACGCTGCTGCTCGGCGGGGTAACGCTTGCGTCGCAGCGCCAGCCAGTGCCCGGCTTCGGTCAGCGCGGCCAGCAACGGCGTGCCGCCCCCGGCCCCCAACGGGTGCAACCAATCGGCCAAGCCCTTCGCCGCTTTCAAGCCCTGCACCTGCCATGTGGGCGACTGCCCGCTGGCCGTCAGCAACGCCAGGCGCGCGCGCTGGTGGTAAGCGTCATCAAACACCTGGGCCAACAAGCCCTTGGCATCGCTCAAGGCGTGATGGCGCCGCGTAGAGGCCGAGGCATCGACGATCACCAGCCACAATTCATGGGCCGCGCGACTGCGAAGATGAAACAACAAGTCTTCGCGGGTGTGCGGCCGACCACCCAGCAAGGTGCCCGGCCAATTGATCGTGCCCTGCTGCGCACGCCGCGCCTTGCCTTGCCTGCCCCTGTCCAGTCGCCCCGCCTTGGGCCGGGCATCCGCCGCCGTGTCAGGTCGGAGGCGAATGCCTAGGGCTTTTTTGGCCAGGTCGGCACATCCCGCCGGGCGCCCGTCGGCAAGGCCGGCGCAGGCATATCGCCCCACTGGCCCTGGCCCGGCGAAGTGTCTGCAGATGCGGGTGACTGCCCTTCACTCTGCGGGCTGGCCGGTGGGGATGGCGCCTGACGGCGATGGCGCAAGGCAAACTCCGCAACGGCGTCGATGTCTTGCTCGGCAATCGCCGCCGCGCCACGCCACGCCGCATGCGCCCGGGCACCGCGCAGCCAGACCAGGTCCGCACGCAGGCCATCGACACCGGCGGCAAAGCAGCGCTCGGTGATCCGGGCCAACGCCTGATCATCCAGCTCGATACTGCCCAGCCGTGCCCGCGCCTGGGTGCAACGTTCACGCAAGGCGCCCTGCTGGTCTGCCCACTGCGCACAGAACGCTGCCGGGTCGGTGTCGAAATCCAGGCGACGGCGGATGATCTGCCCACGTTCGGCGGGCACGGTCTGCCCGCTCAACGCCACGTTGAAGCCAAATCGGTCGAGCAGTTGCGGACGCAACTCGCCCTCCTCCGGGTTCATGGTGCCGATGAGCACAAAGCGCGCCGAGTGCCGATGGGAAATGCCGTCGCGCTCGATCAAATTGGTACCGCTGGCAGCCACATCCAGCAGCACGTCCACCAGATGATCCGGCAGCAAGTTGACTTCATCGACGTACAACACCCCGCCATCGGCCTTGGCCAGCACACCCGGGGAGAACTGCGCACGGCCCTCGCCCAGCGCGGCGTCCAAATCCAGGGTGCCGACCAACCGCTCTTCGGTGGCGCCCAGCGGCAAGGTGACGAACTGACCGCTGGCCAGCAGGTCCGCCAAGCCACGGGCCAGGGTGGACTTGGCCATGCCCCGGGGGCCTTCGATCAGCACGCCGCCGATCTTCGGGTCGATGGCGGCCAGGCACAGCGCCAGTTTCAAGTCATCGGCGCCGACCACGGCGGCCAGTGGGAAATGCGGCGTATCAGTCATCAGCTGTCTTCTTCTATATCCAGCAACAGGTTTTGCAACGCCTCGCGATACGCGCCGGGTGCCTGCCACATGCCGCGCTGCTGGGCTTCAAGCATGCGCTCGGTCATGTCGCGCAGCGCAGCCGGGTTGTGCTCTTGCACAAAGGCGCGGGTATCGGGGTCAAGCAAATAGGCGTCGGCGAGCAAGGCATATTGATGGTCGTCGATCAGCGCCGTCGTGGCGTCGAAGGCGAACAGATTGTCCACCGTCGCAGCCATTTCGAAGGCACCTTTATAACCGTGGCGTTTCACCCCGTCGATCCACTTCGGGTTGGCGGCGCGGGAGCGGATCACCCGGTTCAACTCTTCCTTCAAGGTACGGATCTTCGGCAGGTCCGGCTGGCTGTGGTCGCCATGGTAGCTGGCGGCCTTGTCGCCACTCAGGGTTTCCACGGCGGCGAGCATACCGCCCTGGAATTGGTAGTAGTCGTTGGAATCGAGCAAGTCATGCTCGCGATTGTCCTGGTTCTGCAACACCGCCTGCACCTGGCTCAAGCGTCGAGCGAACTGCTCGCGGGCCGCGCTGCCTTCATCCGAGCCGCCATAGGCGTAAGCCCCCCAGTTAAGGTAGACCTCGGCCAGATCCTCACGGCTTTGCCATAGGCGACCATCAATGGCGCCCTGCACACCGGCACCATAAGCCCCGGGCTTGGCGCCGAAAATGCGCCAACCGGCCTGCCTGGCGGCAGACTCTGCGTCCAGCCCCGACCGGAGCAACGCCTCCCGCTCGCTGCGCACCTTGGCCGCCAGCGGGTTCATATCATCCGGCTCATCCAAGGCGGCCACCGCCTGCACCGCCGCGTCGAACAGGCGGATCAGGTTGGCGAAGGCATCACGGAAGAACCCGGACACCCGCAACGTCACGTCTACCCGTGGGCGATCCAACAGGCTGATCGGCAGGATCTCAAAGTCATCCACCCGTTGACTGCCGGTGGCCCACACCGGGCGTACGCCCATCAGTGCCATGGCCTGGGCGATATCGTCGCCGCCGGTGCGCATGGTCGCCGTACCCCATACCGACAGGCCGAGCTGACGCAGATGGTCGCCGTGGTCCTGCAGGTGTCGCTCCAGAATCAAGTTGGCCGACTGGAAGCCAATGCGCCAGGCGGTGGTTGTCGGCAAGTTGCGCACATCCACCGCGAAGAAATTGCGCCCGGTGGGCAGCACATCCAGGCGTCCACGACTCGGCGCGCCGCTGGGACCGGCCGGTACGAAGCGGCCGCTCAAGGCATCCAGCAAGCCACGCATCTCGGCCGGGCCGCAGCTATCCAGGCGCGGCGCCACCACTATGCGCAGGCTCTCGATAACGGACTTCACGGCTTCCCAGCCGGGCTCTTCCAGCTGCTCCAGCGGACCTTCTAGCGCCTGCTCGATCAACCGCGCCGCATACAATTCCAGACGCTCGCGCGTATCGCCGGCGGTACGCCATAGCTGAGCGTCAATCTTCTGCAACACCTCGGGCCGGCGGCCGGTCCAGGGTTCGGCCAAGGCACAATCAAGAGGGTCAAAGCCCAACTCGAAAGCCTTGGCCAGTACCCGTAGCAGGCTCGATTGCGGGCCACGGCCGTCGCCGCGCGGGATGCGCAACAACGCCAGCAAGGTATCGATGCGCAAGCGGCCCTCGGGAGACTCGCCAAAGATATGCAGGCCGTCACGGATCTGCGACTCCTTCAAGTCGCACAGATAAGTGTCCAGGCGCGGCAGCCAGACCGCCGCGTCCACATCGCTGCCCAACTCCAGTTCCTGGTCGATACGGGTTTCGCGCACCAACTTGAGAATGTCTTTTTGCAGTTCAAGTGCGCGGCGCGGGTCAAGCAACTGCGCCTCGTAGTACTCATCCGCCAACAATTCAAGGTCACGCAACGGGCCATAGGTTTCGGCGCGGGTCAGCGGCGGCATCAAGTGATCGATGATCACCGCCTGGGTGCGCCGCTTGGCTTGGGCGCCTTCGCCCGGGTCATTGACGATAAACGGGTAGATATTCGGCAGCGGCCCCAGCAATGCATCGGGCCAGCAGTTTTCCGACAGGCCCACGCCCTTGCCCGGCAGCCATTCGAGGTTGCCATGCTTGCCCACATGGATCACGCCGTGGGCGCCATAGGTGTGGCGCAGCCAGAAGTAAAACGCGAGATAGCCGTGGGGCGGCACCAGGTCGGGGTCGTGATACACCGCGCTGGGGTCTACCTGGTAACCCCGCGCGGGCTGGATACCGACGAAGGTCAGGCCCAGGCGCAGGCCGGCGATCATCATGCGGCCGTCGCGGCACATCGGGTCGTTAGTGGGCGCCCCCCAACGTTCCAGCACGGCCTGGCGGTTGGCTTCGGGCAAGCGGTTGAACATCACCGCGTAGTCGTCCAGGCCCAGGCTTTGGTGGCAAGGGCGCAGGTCGAGGCTGTCCAGGTCATTCGTGACGCCGCCCAGCAGTTCGTGGATCAGCGCGGTGCCACTGCCCGGCAAGGCCTGCGGCAGTGGGTAGCCTTGCGCTTGCAGCGCACGCAGGATATTCAGCGCCGCCGCCGGCGTATCCAGGCCCACGCCGTTGCCGATACGCCCGTCGCGGGTCGGGTAGTTGGCGAGCACCAGCGCAATCCGTTTCTGCGCATTCGGCACCCGCGCCAGTTCAACCCAGCGCCGTGCCAGTTCGGCGACAAAGTCCATACGCTCCGGGGCTGCGCGGTAGCACACCACGTCCGACTGGCTGCGCTCGCTGCGCCACGCCAAATCCTTGAAGCTGACAGGCCGGCTGATGATGCGCCCGTCCAGCTCCGGCAAGGCAATGTGCATCGCCAGGTCACGTGGGCCGAGCCCCTGCTCGCTGGCCTCCCAGCCGGGTTGGTTGTCCTGGGCGCAGATCGCCTGGATCACCGGGATATTGCGGCGAAACGGGCGCAGGTGTGGCGCTTCGGGGCTGGACTGGGCAAAGCCGGTGGTGTTCAGGATGACCGCGGCATTGACCTCATCCAGCCAGTCCTCGACCACCGCCAGGCAGCCGGGCTCTTTCAGACTGGCCACCGCCATCGGCAACGGATTAAGCCCCGCCGCCTGCAAGCGCTGGCAGAACACGTCGATAAAGCCGGTATTGGCCGCTTGCAGATGGGAACGGTAGAACAGCACCGCCGCCACCGGGAACTCAGGGTTCCACTCGCGCTGCCAGTCGTTGAGACGGGCATTGGCTTTATGGGGATGATAAATCGCCGTGCGCGGCAGGGTTTGCGGTTCGGCCCAGGCGTAATCGCGGCCCAGGTAAGCACTGGCCAGGCAGCGATAGAAATCCAGGGCATTGCCCAGTCCGCCCTGGCGCAGGAAGTGCCAGAGGCGGTCGCGGTCGCCCGCTTCGACGGTGCTCAGGCTACTGAGCTCCGGGTCGGGGCGATCATCCCCCGGCACCAGGATCAACTGCACGCCGCGCTCTGCCAACTCCACCAGCCGCTCGATGCCATAGCGCCAATAAGCGATACCACCGTGCAGCGAAATCAGGATGACCTTGGCGTGGCGCAGCACCTCATCGACGTACAGGTCGACCGAAGCGTGATTCTGCACCTGCATCGGATTGGCCAGGCGCAGGCTGGGGTAATCCTCGGGCAACTGCTGCGCCGCTTCGGCCAGCAGCGCCAGGCTGGAGTCGCCGCTGCAGAGGATCACCAGTTCAGCGGGGGTTTGCCCAAGGTCGGCGATATTGTCGTCCGAGACGAAACCACCGGGCTGGGTCCTGAGCAGGTGCATGGGTCAGACGCTGAGCGCGGCGCGCAGTTGCGCTTCAAGGCCTGCCGCATCCAGTTCCTGACCGATCAGCACCAGACGCGTGGTGCGTGCCTCATCCAGGCCCCAGGCACGGTCGAAGTGTTTGTCAAAGCGCGTGCCCACGCCCTGGATCAACAGGCGCATCGGTTTGTTCGCAATCGCGGCGAAACCCTTGACGCGCAGGATGCCGTGTTGCACCACCAACTGCGTCAGGGCATCAAGCAGCAGGGCTTCGTCGGTTTGCGGCAGGTCGATGGAGATGGAGTCAAAGGCATCGTGATCGTGATCATCTTCGCCGTCGTGGTGGTGATCGTGATGGCTGTGACGAGCGTCGATATGTTCTTCGGAGCCGGCGCCCAGGCCAATCAGCACGTCCAGGGGCAGACGACCGCTGCTGGCTTCGATGATTTTCACCGCCGGCGGCAGTTCCTCGGCCACTTCCAGGCGCACACGGGCCAGGTCTTCGGGGTTGATCAGGTCGGTCTTGTTGAGGATCACCAGGTCCGCACTGGCCAATTGATCGGCGAACAGCTCGTGCAGCGGCGATTCGTGGTCCAGGTTCGGGTCGAGTTTGCGCTGCGCGTCCACTTGGTCCGGGAAGGCGGCGAAGGTGCCTGCGGCCACGGCTGGGCTGTCGACCACGGTGATCACGGCGTCAACGGTGCAGGCGCTGCGGATTTCCGGCCACTGGAAGGCTTGCACCAAAGGTTTTGGCAGGGCCAGGCCGGAGGTTTCGATCAGGATATGGTCAAGGTCGCCGCGACGGGCCACCAACTCGCGCATCACCGGGAAGAACTCTTCCTGCACGGTGCAGCACAGGCAGCCGTTGGCCAGTTCGTACACGCGGCCGCTGGCCTCTTCCTCGGTGCAACCGATGGAGCACTGCTTGAGGATTTCGCCGTCGATACCCAGTTCACCGAACTCGTTGACGATCACGGCGATACGGCGGCCCTGGGCGTTGTCGAGCATGTGGCGCAGCAAGGTGGTTTTGCCCGAGCCGAGAAAGCCGGTAACGATGGTGACGGGGAGTTTGGCCAGTGTTTTCATCGGATGCCCTTTGGGGCGGGCAGACGGGACGACAGGCCCTGCGGCGGTGCGCAGCAGCGGATTTCGTCACCGGATCACCCCGCCCGGTTGAATTGGAAAATCGGTTACGAGGCAGGTCTCCTGGCTTGGGGCTTGCGGGTCTTGCGACCGGCGCTGGCTGCGCCTTCCCGCGTTTTCGGCAGTGGCGTGGCAGTCAGTCGAACCCTTTACAGTTGCGGGGGCAGCCGCGGCTTGAACCGCGTTCCCTTCTTAGCTTCGGCCTAGGCCGAAGAACCTCGAGGGTGCAAGGCTACGCAGTGCTTGGGGGATGGTCAATGATGGGTTGGGTTAGTGTACATATCCGTTTCTTTGGTAACGGCTGCTATTGGTTCCGCTTTTACAGCGGCTCACTTTTGAAGAGCGCAAAAGTAAGCAAAACGCTCTTGCCCCAACACTCGGTGCCTCGCCTAGGCTCGGCATGCCCTCACTCCGGCTTGAATCCGTGGGCCGCCGCCACGCGCCATCCATGGCGCGAGGCGGCTAACCCGGCGTCCTGCCGGGTTACCCACGGATTCAAGCCTGCGTTCGGCCAGCGTGTTTAACGGGGCGCCTAAGATCAAACGCAAACGCGGCGGCCTGACAGCCGACCGAGTTTTTATGTCGACCTCGATCAGGCTGTAGGAACTGGCTTGCCTGCGATGACATCGGCTGGGTGTGCCTGATGTACCGAGGCTTCTGCATCGCCGGCAAGCCAGCTTCTACGCGTATCTGCTTTTGATCCAACCACTCAGGCCGGCTGTCAGGCCGCCGTGCTTTGGTTTTTGATCTTGATTTTGATCTAGGCGCCCCGTTAAACACGCTGGCCGGAATTCGATATTGATTTGGGGGGTAAACCGGCAGGGATGCCGGTTTAGCCGCCCCGCGCCATGGATGGCGCGTGGCGGCGGCCCCCCAAATCAATATCGGATTACGGGCACACCGAGCGTGAGCGAGGTGCCGAGTGTTGGGGCAAGAGCGTTTTGCTTACTTTTGCGCTTTTCAAAAGTGAGCCGCCGTAAGGGCGGAACCAATACCCGCCATCACCCAAACAACGGATATGCCCACCCCCCAATTGACTCCCCCAATTGACTCCCCCAACCCCCTCATGCTCTCCTACACACCTTGTTTCGGGTGCCCTGCAAAGGGTGAAACGGGAAACCGGTGCGTCATAGCGATATGACCAGTCCGGTGCTGCCCCCGCAACGGTAAGCGAGCGAAGTGTCACAGCCACTGTGCGAATGCATGGGAAGGCGACGCTTTCAGGACTCTCTCGAGAGCGCCCCTCGCAAGCCCGGAGACCGGCCCGAAAAAATCAGATAACAAACCCGCGGTGGGCGGGCGCTGTTCGGAACCCTGCGTGCCTGGCTCGCGGGGTTTGCATGCGCTCGTTTCACCCTGACACCCCAAAGGGACGCGCCATGTCGATCATCAGCAGTACTTCGTCCGCCGCCAGCGGCACTTCTACCTTGAGCCAACGCCTGACCGCCGCCATCGGTGCGTCGATTCTTGGCGCGTGCCTGGTTTATTTCGCCGGTTTCTCGCATATCGAAGCGGTGCATAACGCTGCGCACGATACCCGCCACAGCGCCGCTTTCCCGTGCCACTGAGACCTGCCGACATGATCAAGCGTATTGCGCAAACCGCAGGGTTCACCGGGTTGCTGGCCGCCTTGCTGCTGACCTTGCTGCAAAGCTTCTGGGTCGCACCCCTGATTTTGCAGGCAGAGACTTTTGAAAAGGCCCCAGCGACTGCCGAAGTCCCCCATGCACATGCTGACGGCGCCGCCGCCCACACTCACGATGCCGAGGCCTGGGAGCCTGAAGACGGTTGGCAGCGCGTGCTGTCTACCACCGGTGGCAACCTGGTGGTCGCCGTTGGTTTCGCGCTGATGCTGGCCGGTCTCTACACCCTGCGGGCGCCCACCCGCACGGCGCAGGGCCTGCTGTGGGGCCTGGCCGGTTACGCAACGTTCGTATTGGCCCCTACTCTGGGCTTGCCACCGGAGTTGCCGGGCACTGCCGCGGCGGATTTGGCCCAGCGCCAGATCTGGTGGATCGGCACCGCCGCCTCCACGGCGGCCGGTATCGCGCTGCTGGTGTTTGGGCGCAACTGGCTGCTCAAAGTGCTGGGCGTGGCGATCCTGGCCGTACCTCATGTGATCGGCGCGCCGCAACCCGAAGTGCATTCGATGCTGGCCCCGGAGGCCTTGGAAGCGCAGTTCAAAATCGCGTCGCAACTGACTAACGTGCTGTTCTGGCTGGCCCTGGGCCTGATCAGCGCCTGGTTGTTCCGGCGTCATCGCGACAGTCAATACTCGGCATGACCTTGGTGGTCGGCCTGGGTTGCCGGCGGGGCTGTGAGGTCGATGCCCTGCTGGCGCTGTTTGACGCCGCCCTCGCCGAGGGCGGTATCGAGCGCCAACAGGTCACGGCGCTGGCCAGTATCGATCACAAACAGCATGAGCCGGGCTTACTGGCGCTGGCCGAGCGGCTGGGTCTGCCCTTACGGTGCTTCAGTGCACAGCATCTGGCTATGTATGAAGACCGCCTGAGCCACAAATCCGAGCTAGCCTTTGCCCATACCGGCTGTTACGGCATCGCCGAAGGCGCCGCCCTGGCCCTGGCCGAGGAACTTGCCAAGGCCCCTTCCCGACTGTTGATCAGCCGCAGAAAATCCCCCCATGCCACCTTCGCATTGGCGTGCGCCGGCTGAAATCCCGATAATTGCCGTCTTTGATAATGAGCAATTTTCATGCTCGCCCGTTTTTCAACAGGAACTCCCCATGACCGTCTACTTCATCGGCGCAGGCCCCGGCGACCCGGAATTGATCACCGTCAAAGGCCAACGGCTGATCCGCAGTTGCCCGGTGATTATCTACGCGGGCTCGCTGGTGCCGGCCGCGGTGCTGGAAGGTCATCAGGCGCAGACGCTGGTCAACAGTGCCGAGTTGCACCTGGAACAGATCATTGACCTGATCAAGACCGCGCACGCCAAGGGCCAGGATGTGGCGCGGGTGCACTCGGGGGATCCAAGCCTGTATGGGGCGATTGGTGAGCAGATCCGGCACTTGCGGGAGTTGGGCATTCCCTTCCAGATCATTCCCGGGGTGACTGCCGTAGCAGCTTGTGCCGCGTTGCTGGAAACCGAACTGACCCTGCCGGATATCGCCCAGAGTGTGATCCTGACCCGCTACGCCGATAAAACCAGCATGCCGGCCGGTGAAGACTTCGACAGCCTGGCCCGTCACGGCACGACCATGGCGATTCACCTGGGGGTCAATCATCTGGAGAAGATCGTCGCTCAATTGCTGCCGCACTATGGCGCCGACTGCCCGATTGCCGTGGTGCACCGGGCCACGTGGCCGGATCAGGACTGGGCGGTGGGGACTTTGGCGGACATTGCCGAAAAGGTCGCAATCAAGGGCTTCCGACGCACGGCACTGATCGTGGTAGGCCGTGTCTTGGCCAACGACAGTTTCAGCGAGTCATCGCTGTACCGCGCAGGCCATGCCCACCTCTATCGCCCCTAAACACATACCGACAAAACGGTGGGAGCAAGCGCTCTTCAGACTTTAATCTTAATTGTCAGATATAAGTCGCAACTCATTGAATTTTAAAAATAAAAAACGGCGCTCACGGGGCGCCGTTTTTTTGTTCGCAGTGAACACCTTACTCAGTAGTAGGCGTTTTCTTTCTGCGTGTGGTCGGTCACATCGCGTACGCCCTTGAGCTCAGGAATACGTTCAAGCAGCGTGCGCTCGATACCTTCACGCAGGGTCACGTCCGCCTGGCCGCAGCCCTGGCAGCCGCCGCCGAACTTGAGCACGGCGATACCGTCGTCGACTACGTCGATCAGGCTGACCTGACCGCCGTGGCTGGCCAGCCCCGGGTTGATCTCGGTTTGAAGGTAGTAGTTGATGCGTTCGTTGACCGGGCTGTCGGCGTTGACGTTCGGCACCTTGGCGTTAGGCGCCTTGATGGTCAACTGGCCGCCCATGCGGTCGGTGGCGTAGTCAACCACGGCGTCGTCCAGGAAGGCTTCGCTGAAAGCGTCAATGTACGCAGTGAAGCTTTTCAGCCCCAGGGCAGTGTCTTCCGGCTTCTCTTCGCCAGGCTTGCAGTAGGCGATGCAAGTCTCGGCGTATTGGGTGCCAGGCTGGGTGATAAAGACGCGGATGCCAATACCTGGGGTGTTCTGCTTGGACAGCAGGTCAGCCAGGTAATCGTGGGCGGCGTCGGTAATGGTTATGGCAGTCATGGAAACTCCTCACAGGCTTGCCGCCAGTTTACGCCAATCATCGAGGCGGTACAAAGTCCTAGTATTTTTGTCGGAAAAGTCACCGACATACCAGCAGGTATCTATATACGTCCCGGCCCGGCAGCGCCTGCCTACCATCGGGTTTTACCGACTCGGCCGAGATCCGCCATGGACCCACTATCATCCTCGACTTTTTGCAGAAAGCGCCCTACACGACTCGACACCCTGTACCACTTGATCGACGCAGTCACCCCGCTGGCCAGCTCCGCCTCCAGCGCGGCAGCCTCCAGCCTCTATTATCGCCCGCTCCCCGACTCCGAACTCGGCCGACAGTGCCAGGCCGCGTTTACCACCCTGCAAAAGCTGGAGGCCGACGAGGATTTTGTCGAGTACCTGCACAACAGACAACCCTCCCAGACGCCCTACACCGACACGCTGCTGGACGCCCTTGCCGCCCTCGTCAACACCCCCAGGCAGCCAAAACCCGCCATCGTGGAGATTTTCACGCTGTGCAATCAACCCGTGGTGCTGCGCGATATCCCTACCTATTGGACGATGGATGTCGAGGTACTACTGGCCATCCACCGTCGCGTCGGCGACGGGCTCAAGAGTGACGGCTCGGTACGCTTCGATCTTGCGCTCAAATACTACGGCCTGATCCCCCATAGCCCGGCCACTCACGCGCAATGGAACACGCTGCTTGAAACGCTGCGCGAATATTGTGCGCTGCTCACGCTGGGCCACACCGATCACAGCAACGACCTGGAGCCGCTGTTGGGCGACGCCGGCGATGCAATCATCGTTGGCGTGACGCGCTCGCTGGAAGAGGAGCACGGCAAATCACTGTTCAGCCATATCCTGCCCGAGACCTTTGTTGCCACTCAGCAAAAGCTGGCCCGCAGCCAGCCGACAGCACTGCTGAGCGAATACCTGCATCAGCCCCACAGCCTCGAGGTCGGCCGGCGGATCGTCAGCGCACTCGACTGGTTCGGCGCAGACCCCACTCAGGACTGTCCTCGGGCAGTGCTGGTCAAACTGGTCTGGCGCGCCCTATGGCTGAGCATCAAGCCCCAGGACGCCGCCCAGTACGACAACGAACTCAACCGGTTGATCGAACCGTGTGCCCGCTACGCGCCAATCCGTGAGTCCCTGCTGCGCGACTATCAGCGCGCGCTGGGTGTCGACGCCCATGGCGCTGCGCTGGTGCTGTGCGTCGCCAAGGCGCACATCGCCAGCGAACTATGGGTCGACAACATTCCCGATGACCTGCCCTACGGCATCACCAGTGCCTGGGTGCATTTCAAAAGCGGCTTTCTCCTCGCCGAATGCCTGGCACCCGGCTCGGCGCGTAGTTTCACCTTCGATGAATTGCACAACCTCTCAGCCGAGTACTTCCGGGCCTGCGAGGGCGATACCGAGCGACAGGCGCTGGTGAGCCTGGCCAGATTGCCGCCGACCCTGTGCTGGGCGCAGGCCAACGGTTTGCTGCCCGTGCAAAAGCAGCCCTACACCCCGGAGCAAGTGACCCAGGCCGTTGCGGCACTGGAGCGGCACGAGCGCGAGGTCATCGAGGCTATCAAGCAGCTTGTGCTCAGGCCGCCGGGACGCGCGCAGTTCAGCAGCGACCAAGCCCATGACACGGCGTTCTATGCCTATCTGCAAACCCCGAAAGCCACCTATAA
Source organism: Pseudomonas sp. MWU13-2517 (assembly GCF_023242545.1). NCBI lineage: Bacteria > Pseudomonadati > Pseudomonadota > Gammaproteobacteria > Pseudomonadales > Pseudomonadaceae > Pseudomonas > Pseudomonas sp. MWU13-2517. The sequence continues at coordinate 138,407 of NZ_JALMFA010000016.1, forward strand.
AAAACTGATCAAGACGTTGCTCGCGCAAATCCCGCCGGCTGTCGGCGATATCGAGCGCGATGAAGTCAGCCTGTATGCATTGCGGGAGCCGCTGCACAACATCGAAGCCAACTTCGAGACCCCGCGCCGGACCGCCGCCGTAAGTGGTCGCACGGGTTTCATCCTGCGCCTGGGCAACCCGCGTCTTGCGGACGCTGCGTGCTACATCGAAGTGTTTCCCGCCCTTGGCGTGATTCGTGTGCGCGACGATATCCGCAGCCTGCTGATCGGTGGCGTGGTCAAGACCCAATCCATTGGCGGCGCCACCCGCCCCGGCAAGGGCAGTTTTCGCTGCGGTACCTTGCTGCCTTTCGACTGGCCGGCCTACCGCAGCGGCGCGACGCCCAGGCCCGGCCAGCACAGTACGCTGATCGCCGACCCCATTGGCGAGGTGCTGGCACCGCTCGATCTACCCGTCAGTCAGGTGTCCCGCGCCACCAACCATCTCTATGGCGCACGCGCTGAAGCGCTGGCGCACATGATTGCCGAGCATCACTTTTACTGCGACGAAGTGACGTTGCTGGAAACCACCCGCGAAGCCACCAAGGTGCTGGACCTCGGCGAATACCTCGGCGAACGCATGGCGTTCTGGGGCAAAGTCCTGGTGCCGTTCTGGGGGCCCATCGAGGACCTCAACTCCGGCGACCCGGAACGTGTTGCCCTCGGCGGCTTGAGTTTTTTTGCGGATATCGTTGGGTTTGCCCTGCCCCTGGGCAAATACGTGGCCGGCAGTGCAAGGGTGATCGTGCAATCCGGCCGGGCCGGGATTCGCCTGGCGCTGCCCGCGCTCAAGACCCTGACGCGGCAGTTGATCATCCAGGTGTTGCAGGAGCTGAACCCGCTTAGCGCCCTGCCGGACTTGTTGCGCATGGGCCGTTACTATTCGCTCAATTGGTTTTACAAGACCCTGAACACGCTGGGCGAATGGGCGGACGAGATGATTCCGGCCAGCCGCCTGATCCAGGTAAACCCCGTAGGCTGGGCGCCACAAAAAGCCGGTGACCGGCTGTTTGTGGTGGCAGGCACGCCCAATGTGCCGCTGCGCAATGTCGGCAACACTGCGCAACCGGATTGGCGCTTGATTGATGCTGCCTCGGACAGCGTTTTCGGCCCACGCTTTCGCGAACCGCTCACGGTCATGAGCAACAGCGACCCGCACATCAGCCGCTATGCGGTATCAGCCCACTGGATCAGCGGGCTCAAACCGGATTCCCGGGGGATTTTCCATCGGCGAGAGTATGGTCAAGCGTTTGTCTGCAACCTGGATCAGCGTGGCGAGATCGCCGTTTATCAGATCCGCGAGCATTCCTACGGCTACCTCAAGGAAATTGCCGAGGGCACCGGAAACAGTTTTACCGTCGCACTAATCAACCCGAAAACCAATCAGGACCTGGGCATCAGGCTGTCTTCGGTACAGCCCGGCCATTGGTTTTCAAGCCAGGCAAGACTCGCGGGCGGTGCGCCGGATGGCCTGAATGTGATTACGCCGCCGACCTTGCAGAAGTGGTCGGCCTTCTCCGAGATGTCATTGAAGCTGGCGGCGGAGGCCTTCATCAAAAAGCACAAGCTCGACCCGGCGGCGTTTCGCCAATTTGTGCATACCCGCAGCGAACTGAGCCGTCGCGGCCAGGAAATGCTCGATCAAGCCACCCACGCACGGGTACCCGTCGCCTTGAAAAACCTGCAACGCTGGCGGCGCATGCCCCAGGCGGTGCGGGTCAAGCGCACCCGCGAAGGCTATGCCCACGATCACAACCTGGACCCGCAGGCCTTTATCGACCACGTCAATATGGACGGTTCATTCACGCCACTTGGCAAAGTCCTGGAAAAACACAGCCGGCAGCAGTCATTCAGCCCACTGACCCGACAAGACCTGGAGGATTGGCACAGCGTACACACCCAGGCCCAGCCGCATCGCTCCATGGAGCACTTCCTCGACCAGCGCAATCTGAACCCGGTGAAATGGCGGCAATATGTCGAAGACAATGGCCAGTTGACCCAGGCCGGTCGCTTGGCGGTGTTTTTCGACCAGCCACTGCCCAACACGCCGCTGGCGCGTAAGCGCATGGTGCCGGTGCAGACTGCCAGCCCCTCCAAGGATTCCACCACCCAAACGTCGCTGCATGAACCCGCCACTGAACAGCCCACCCTCGCCACCAAGCGCAGCCGTACGCAATACGACGTCGACCGCGCCGATGGGCACCAGATCAACAACGCCGCGCCGATCCTGCAAGATCCCTACAACGTTAACCGCAGCCTGACAGCAGAGCTGGAGGGCACGGTGGAACAGATCAGGATCACCAATGACTGCGGCCTGTTCGACGGGCTCAGCGGGCCCAAACGCCAGCGGGTGATCGAGGCCGTGACGGAAGACATCCAGGATTGGATCACCAAGGAAGGCCGTCACCATGACCTGCTGAACGAACTGTTCGAGGTCAAAAAACTCAATGAAGGCCCGGAGCGCGGCTACTCGCTGGTGGCGCGGCGCGATATCCAGCATTTTGATGTGTTGGGGCCATACACCGGGCGCTTGCATTTGAATGATGCGTCGCTCAGTGCCGATATTCTTGAGCATGGCATGCAGCGGGTGTCCGACTATTTGTTCCAGACCGCCACCGAAGGCGCGACGATCAGTGGGCATGGCAACAGCAACATGCTCAGTCTGATCAATACAGGCCAGAAGCCTGGCGCGCCACGTGTGGGCAACGACAATGTGGCGGCCGTCTACGCCGGAAAATACATGGTTTTCCTGATCGCCAAGGACGACATTCGCGCCGGCAGTGAGCTGCTGATGGACTATGGCCCCGCCTATTGGCAACGCCCATCCCCCTGACCAGGCGAGCAGACTCGCAAAAGGGGTTTAGGGCTCAGAGGTTTTCATAGCGATTCATGTCCAGTACACCCTCTTCCACCGGCGTGGTTTCGTGAATGTACTGCGACAGATCATGGAAATACTGCCAAAACAGCGGGTGACTGCGGCGAATACCCCACCGCTCGACGATCTGCTCAAACCCCTTGGCATCCTTGACGCCCTCCATCGCTGCAACAAACTCAGGCACCTGCTGCGCCGGGATGTTGAAGATGAAGTTCGGATAGCTGCTCAGTACCCCTGGGTAGATAGTCACCGTATCCAGCCCGGGCTGGTAGCGATAGGCCTCGCCCAGCAGGAATGCCACGTTACTGTGGGCGCGGTTGCGCAGCATGCTGTAGACCAGCCGTTTGCCGCTCGGGGTTTCAATGCGCAGCATGCTCGCTTCGGGCAATTGGTCGATGACTTTGAGCCCGGCGGCCGGGCGTGACGTCAAGCGGCTGAGCGCCTGTTCGGCGTCCTGCAATGCCGGGTCGATCCCGTCACGGGAGCAAAAGGCACCGGTGCAACGGTTGATCGGGTCCGGGCTGGCGTTAAGGTGGTCGTAGCGGGTCAGCAACTGGTTGGCAAAGTCGCGTTTCGGGTCTTTTTCATTAAGGTGCAAACCGCTCGGTTTGTCGTCATCAATCGCTTCGTAGTCCATCCACAGCTTGAGTTTTCCGCTGTTCTGGTACCAGTCATCAAGAAAGGCATCGCGGCTGTCGGCCGGCATCAGGCGCAGGAAGTTCTGCTCGGCGCCGTTGCGGATCAAGTCGAAATACAGGCGCGTCTGGGCCTGATGCGACACGTTGCCGAACACATCGAAGTTCACCGCCAATTGGTAATAAGTGCGCTCCAGCAACGGATAGTCGAATAACCACATCGTTTGCGGGACTTCGCCGATCAGGCCTTTGGTGACCGAGGCGCTGTCGAAATGACGGAAAACACTCAACAAGGCATTGTCATTGCCGGCCCACAGGGTCGACCAACTCGGCGCCGCCACGTCCGCATAGCTGTCGCGGCGCAAGGCTTCGTATTGGTTGCGCTTGTCGCGATAGGCCAGCCACAGGCTGAGCACGCTGCCTACGTCATCGTTCTGCCCCGGCATCGCCAGCAACGGCGTGGCCTGGCCGCGATAACGCGCATCGGTGATGTACAGGTCGTGGTCCGGGTCCTGGAACAGGGTCCAGAAGTTATCGCGGATCACGTCCGTGGCGATCTGCCCACGGCACACCGGCCCACGAATGAAGGTACGCACGAAGTATTCGGCGTTATCCAGCATGAACTGGTAGCGCGCCTTGGCCGGGATCGCCTCGAAGGTCTCGAACGGATTGGCGCGACGGCCCGGCCCATAGCCCGGCAAGGCGTCAACCTGCCAGTTGCCGGCGTAAAACAGGTCTTTGATGCGAGCCATCTTTGCGGCGCTGAATGGGTAAGTGATGTGGGTTTTATGCACGATCACCCCCTGCACCGGCCACAGACGGTAGTACACCTGGGTGCCGGGGTCGTCGTTGGGACGGCGCGTCGCGATCAGGTCGATGGGTTTACCGCTCGGCGTGCGCGAACGGACCCACTGAAAGTAGTGCCCGGGCTCGCCGTTCTCGAAATAGATATGCGCCAGGAACAAATGCTCGAACAACCAACGCGCCACCAAGCTTTCCCGGGCGCCGGGCTGGTTGAACAGGTTTTCCCATTGCTGCACCTGCAAGGCTTCCTTCGCACTGGGCGCGAGGCCCTGCTCATCGATCGGCGCGCCGGCGGCGAGCCAGCGTTGCAGGGTCTGGTATTGCTGATCGGTCAGGCCGGTCACCGCCAACGGCATGCCTTCCCTGGGATGGGCGCCGGCATAGGCGTTGAACTCGCCGGGCATCGCGCACATGTTTTCGCGGTTCAGGCCCAACGCAATGTCTTCAGGCAGTTTCGCATTGGGTTTCAAGGGCGCGTTGTGGCCCAGTTCCAACATGCGCGCCATCAGCGCGGCCTGGCTGCCCTGGGCGTCCAGCACCGAATAAAACCCCTTTTGCTGCCACGCTTGCTTGCCGAACGCGTCATAGAACAAACGGGTGGTCGGCGCGGCCTGGCTGCGTTCGCCATCGTAGACCGGCATTTTGCTCGCGCCTCGGGCCACGCCTTCGGCACTGCCCAGGTTGAGCTGGCAGGCGGAGTCATAGCATGCGTGGCAGGCCACGCACTTTTCGGTAAAGATCGGTTGGATATCGCGGGTATAGGAGATCGCCGAGGCGGGACCCTGTGCCTGGGCAAAGCCGGCTACCAGTGCCAGGATGGCACTGGAGATAAGACGAAATGACATGTATCGGGTCCCGGTTCGAAGCGTACGCTGGAAAAATTGCCGGTGATTCTACCGGGCCATTAACCCTGCCAACATGAACGATATTCATGCAAAGCCCGCACGTGCTCCAAATCGGCACAGGTTTGCTATGATCCATGCCCTCCGTAATGCCTGACCAGAGTAGTCCCATGTCCGATCGTAGCGCTCGTCTGCAAACCCTTCACCAAGCCCTCAAGGAGCGCATCCTGATCCTCGACGGTGGCATGGGCACGATGATCCAGAGCTACAAGCTTGAGGAACATGACTACCGTGGCAAACGCTTCGCCGACTGGCCAAGCGACGTCAAAGGCAACAACGATCTGCTGGTCATTACCCGCCCCGACGTGATCGGCGGGATCGAGAAGGCTTACCTGGATGCCGGTGCCGACATCCTCGAAACCAACACATTCAACGCCACACGCATTTCCATGGCCGATTACGGCATGGAAGAGCTGGCTTACGAGTTAAACGTAGAAGGTGCGCGCCTGGCGCGCAAGGTGGCCGACGCCAAGACCCTGGAAAACCCGGCCAAGCCGCGTTTTGTCGCCGGAGTGCTAGGCCCGACCAGCCGCACCTGCTCACTGTCACCCGACGTGAACAACCCCGGCTACCGCAACGTCACCTTTGATGAGCTGGTGGAAAACTACACCGAAGCCACCAAAGGGTTGATCGAAGGAGGTGCCGACCTGATCCTGATCGAAACCATCTTCGATACCCTCAACGCCAAGGCCGCAATCTTCGCCGTGCAAGGCGTATTCGAGGAGCTGGGCCTGGAACTGCCGATCATGATTTCCGGCACCATCACCGACGCCTCCGGCCGCACCCTGTCGGGCCAGACCACCGAAGCGTTCTGGAACTCCGTGGCCCACGCCAAACCGATTTCGGTGGGTTTGAACTGCGCCCTCGGCGCCAGCGAGTTGCGCCCGTACCTGGAAGAGCTGTCGAACAAGGCCGGCACCCACGTATCCGCGCACCCCAACGCTGGCCTGCCCAACGAATTCGGCGAGTATGATGAGCTGCCTTCGGAAACCGCCAAGGTCATCGAAGAGTTCGCCCAGAGCGGCTTCCTCAACATCGTCGGCGGTTGCTGCGGCACCACCCCAGGCCACATCGAGGCCATTGCCAAGGCCGTGGCCGGCTATGCGCCGCGCCAGATCCCGGACATTCCCAAGGCTTGCCGCCTGTCCGGCCTGGAGCCGTTCACCATTGATCGTCAGTCGTTGTTCGTCAACGTCGGCGAACGCACCAACATTACCGGCTCCGCACGTTTCGCCCGGCTGATCCGCGAAGACAACTACACCGAAGCCCTCGAAGTCGCCCTGCAGCAGGTGGAAGCCGGCGCCCAGGTGATCGACATCAACATGGACGAGGGGATGCTCGATTCGAAGAAGGCCATGGTGACCTTCCTCAACCTGATTGCCGGTGAACCGGACATCTCCCGCGTGCCGATCATGATCGACTCCTCCAAGTGGGAAGTGATCGAAGCCGGCCTCAAGTGCATCCAGGGCAAGGGCATCGTCAACTCGATCAGCATGAAAGAAGGCGTGGAGCAGTTCATTCACCACGCCAAGCTGTGCAAGCGCTATGGCGCGGCCGTGGTGGTGATGGCGTTCGACGAAGCCGGCCAGGCCGACACCGAAGCGCGCAAGAAAGAGATCTGCAAACGCTCCTACGACATCCTGGTCAATGAGGTCGGCTTCCCACCGGAAGACATCATCTTCGACCCGAACATCTTCGCGGTCGCCACCGGTATCGAAGAGCACAACAACTACGCCGTCGACTTCATCAACGCCTGCGCCTACATCCGCGACGAGCTGCCGTATGCACTGAGCTCCGGCGGCGTGTCCAACGTGTCGTTCTCGTTCCGTGGCAACAACCCGGTGCGCGAGGCGATCCACTCGGTGTTCCTGCTGTATGCGATCCGCAATGGCCTGACCATGGGTATCGTCAACGCCGGCCAGTTGGAAATCTACGACCAGATCCCGGCCGAGCTGCGTGATGCCGTGGAAGACGTGGTGCTCAACCGCACTCCGGACGGCACCGACGCCCTGCTCGCCATTGCCGACAAGTACAAGGGCGACGGCAGCGTCAAGGAAGCGGAGACCGAGGAATGGCGTGGCTGGGAGGTCAACAAGCGCCTGGAACACGCGCTGGTCAAAGGCATCACCACGCATATCGTCGAAGACACCGAGGAATCCCGGCTGTCGTTCGCCCGCCCGATCGAGGTGATCGAAGGCCCGTTGATGTCCGGCATGAACATCGTCGGCGACCTGTTCGGCGCAGGCAAAATGTTCCTGCCCCAGGTGGTGAAATCCGCCCGGGTGATGAAGCAGGCCGTAGCCCACCTGATCCCGTTCATCGAGCTGGAAAAAGGTGACAAGCCGCAAGCCAAGGGCAAGATCCTGATGGCCACGGTCAAAGGCGATGTGCACGACATCGGCAAGAACATTGTCGGCGTGGTCCTGGGCTGCAACGGCTATGACATCGTCGACCTGGGTGTGATGGTACCGGCCGAGAAGATCCTGCAGGTAGCCAGGGAGCAGAAGTGCGACATCATCGGGCTGTCCGGCCTGATCACCCCATCGCTCGATGAGATGGTGCATGTGGCCCGTGAGATGCAGCGCCAGGACTTCCACCTGCCGCTGATGATCGGTGGCGCCACCACTTCCAAGGCGCACACGGCGGTAAAGATCGAACCCAAGTACAGCAACGATGCGGTGGTGTATGTCACCGACGCCTCGCGTGCGGTGGGTGTGGCCACGCAATTGCTGTCCAAGGAGCTCAAGCCCGGGTTTGTCGAGCGTACCCGCGAAGAGTACGTGGAAGTCCGCGAGCGCACCTCCAACCGCAGCGCCCGCACCGAGCGCCTGAGCTATGCGGCCGCCATCGCCAAGAAGCCGCAGTTCGACTGGGCCGGCTACACCCCGGTCAAACCGACGTTTACCGGTGCCAAGGTGCTGGAGAATATCGACCTTAATGTCTTGGCCGAGTACATCGACTGGACACCGTTCTTCATTTCCTGGGACCTGGCCGGCAAGTTTCCACGCATCCTCACCGATGAGGTCGTTGGCGAAGCCGCCACCGCGCTGTACGCCGACGCCCAGGAAATGCTCAAGAAGCTGATCGACGGCAAACTCATCAGCGCCCGCGCGGTGTTCGGTTTCTGGCCGGCGAACCAGGTCCAGGACGATGACCTGGAAGTCTACGGCGAAGACGGCAAGCCCCTGGCCACCCTGCACCACCTGCGCCAACAGATCATCAAGACCGACGGCAAGCCGAACTTCTCCCTGGCCGACTTCGTCGCGCCCAAGGACAGCGGCGTGACCGACTATGTGGGCGGGTTCATCACCACCGCCGGCATCGGCGCCGAAGAAGTGGCCAAGGCCTACCAGGATGCGGGCGACGATTACAACTCGATCATGGTCAAGGCCCTGGCCGACCGCCTGGCCGAAGCCTGCGCCGAATGGCTGCACCAGCAAGTGCGTAAAGACTACTGGGGTTATGCCAAGGATGAGGAACTCGACAACGAGGCGCTGATCAAGGAGCAGTACAGCGGTATCCGCCCTGCCCCCGGCTACCCGGCGTGCCCGGATCACACCGAGAAAGGCACCCTGTTCCAGTTGCTCGACCCCGAGGCCCATGAACTGCACGCCGGCCGCAGCGGTGTGTTCCTCACCGAACACTACGCGATGTTCCCCGCGGCGGCAGTCAGTGGCTGGTACTTCGCTCACCCGCAAGCGCAGTACTTTGCCGTGGGCAAGGTCGATAAAGACCAAGTGGCGAGCTACACCGCGCGCAAAGGCCAGGACCTGAGCGTGACGGAACGCTGGCTGGCGCCGAACCTGGGCTACGACAACTGATTGTCGGGCTTGTGCAGTGAGCGGGCTTGCCCCGCTCACTGCCTGTCAACCAGCGGCTATGCTATCCCTCACACACCTTGTGTAGAGGGATGTATGGACGATCCAGTCGACAACAAGCCACCGACCTTCTGGCAGATGCTCCACAGCGTCATGGCGGCCGCCTTCGGCGTACAGAGCGGCAAGAACCGCGCCCGGGATTTCACCCACGGCAAGCCCAGCCACTTTGTACTCCTGGGCATCCTGTTTACCGCAGTGTTTGCCCTGACCTTGTTCGGTATCGTCAAGCTCGTGCTGCACCTGGCCGGCGTCTAGCGCAACAGCAGTTGCAGGCTGAAGGGGTACCGGTAGGACGCCGGTTTGCCGACGGCAGACAGTGCACGGAAATCAACCGGCGCCATCGGCTCCAGCAACCGCTGAGCCTGGGCGGCATCGATCAACTGGAATAACGCTTCCTGCCGGTCACGCCCGCCAAGGGCTTTGATGTCGACGCCCTTGGCATCATCATTGATCAACACCATCGCCCAGCCGCCCAAGGTGAAATGCCCGGCGACCAAGGTTGTCAGTCGCCCGTCCAGACGCGCTTTCAATATCTCCGGCGAACTGTTGAGAGCACTGAACAGCACGTCCTTGCCGGGTACCCGACCGCTGTCTTGCAAGGCCTGTATCGCACCCAGCGCCATCTCATCATTGGCCGACCACACCAGTGTCGTCTGTGGGTAGCGCTTGAGTAACTGCGTGGCCTGCTCACAGGCGCGGTGGCGGCTCCATTCGCCGTAGACCAGCTGGCGCAGGCGCACCTCCGGGTGTTCGGCCAGAGCACGGCGCAGGCCCTGCTCCCGCAACAACGCAGCCGGGGTGGTCTTGACGCCGGAGAATGCCAACAGGTCAATGGTCTCGCCTGGCGCCACCGGGCCGTGCTCGCGCAGCAGGTCGCCAAGCATCAGGTAACCGGCCTGCTCGTCGTTGGACACCATACTGCCGAGCCAATCGACGTCACTGCCAAGCAATTGCGCCTGATCCGCCGTCAGCGTGTTGTTGACCAGCAGCAGCTTGACCCCGGTTCCCTGCGCCATGCGCAGAATCTGCGGGGCGACGTACTGTTCGTTGACCAGCACCAGGTAGTCGGGCCGCTCATGGCCGTGCAGCGTTTCCCGGGCCTGGGCCAGGGTGTTGCGAATGTCGCGCTCGGAATAACGCACGCGCAAATCCAGGCCGAGGTCCTTGGCCGCAGCCTGCATGAATTGCGTATAACTGACCCAGAAGGTTTCCGTCGACATGCCGGGGTTAAGAAATACCACCGACGTGGCATGGGCCAGCGCCCCGTACGTCGATCCCAGCAACCACGCACACGTAATCAGAACCTTCAACATGGTTGTCCGAGCCTAGAGCATTGACCGCCATGATAGTGGCATTACGACAGTCAATCGAGGCTCAATCTACATCTTCTTACTGATGGCTCACCCAGAACACCGCTGTGCCCACCACCAGAACAATCAAAAACAGAATCGCCCAGGCATCAACGGTACTGTCGGGTTTACGGGCCTTTGTAGAATTGCTCATCGCATCGCCTCTTGTCGGTTTTATAGGTGACTGCACTAAGACTCGACCACAGTAAAGTTCATGATTGCCCGCATGACAAATGTGGTTATCGCGATAACCGTTCTCATTAGTCAATTTGGTTATTTACATATACTCAAACATCACTTTTGCGCATAAACGCAAACTGGTATCGTGCGCCGGCTCCGTTGGGAGTGCGCGGCCGTGCGCGCAGATTTGCCGAGAACAGGACCTATATGTACGTATACGACGAATACGATCAGCGCATCATCGAGGACCGCGTCAAGCAGTTCCGTGATCAGACCCGACGCTATCTGGCAGGTGAACTGAGCGAAGAAGAGTTCCGCCCTCTGCGCCTGCAAAATGGCCTTTATGTTCAGCGCTTTGCGCCGATGCTGCGGGTGGCCGTGCCCTATGGCCAGCTGACTTCGCGCCAGGCGCGCATGATGGCCAAGATTGCCCGCGACTACGACAAAGGCTATGCCCACATCAGTACGCGCCAGAACGTACAATTCAACTGGCCGGCGCTGGAAGATGTGCCGGACATCCTGGCCGAACTGGCCACCGTGCAGATGCACGCCATTCAGACCAGCGGTAACTGCCTGCGCAACGTCACCACCGACCAATTTGCCGGTGTGGCTGCCGACGAACTGATCGACCCACGCCCATGGTGTGAAATCGTCCGCCAATGGACCACCTTCCACCCCGAATTCGCCTACCTGCCGCGTAAATTCAAGATCGCCATCAACGGCTCGACCTCGGACCGCGCAGCGATCGAAGTGCACGACATCGGCCTGGAGCCGGTGCACAACGCGGCCGGCGAGCTGGGTTTCCGTGTGCTGGTGGGTGGCGGCCTGGGCCGCACGCCAGTGGTGGGGGCGTTCATCAACGAGTTCCTGCCGTGGCAGGATCTGTTGAGCTACCTCGACGCCATCCTGCGGGTCTACAACCGCTATGGCCGTCGTGACAACAAATACAAGGCCCGGATCAAGATCCTGGTCAAGGCGCTGACCCCTGAGGTCTTTGCCCAGAAAGTCGACGCTGAAATGGAACACCTGCGCGGCGGCCAGACCACCCTGACCGACGCCGAAGTGCACCGCGTGGCCAAGCACTTCATCGACCCTGAATACAAGGCCCTGGCCAACCAGGACGCCGAGCTCGCTGCCCTCGACCAGCAGCACCCCGGCTTCGCCCGCTGGCGTACCCGCAACACCCTGGCGCACAAGAAGCCGGGCTATGTGGCGGTGACCCTGTCGCTGAAACCGACCGGCGTTGCGCCGGGCGATATCACCGACAAGCAACTGGACGCCGTCGCCGACCTGGCCGACCGCTACAGTTTCGGCCAACTGCGCACTTCCCACGAACAGAACATCATCCTCGCCGACGTTGAGCAGAGCCAATTGTTCACGCTCTGGGGCGAGCTGCGCGAAGGCGGTTTCGCCACACCGAATATCGGCCTGCTGACCGATATCATCTGCTGCCCGGGTGGCGATTTCTGCTCCCTGGCCAACGCCAAGTCGATCCCGATCGCCGAATCGATCCAACGCCGTTTTGACGACCTGGACTACCTGTTCGACATCGGCGAGCTGGACCTGAACATTTCCGGTTGCATGAACGCCTGTGGTCACCACCACGTCGGTCACATCGGCATCCTGGGCGTGGACAAGAAAGGCGAAGAATTCTACCAAGTGTCCCTGGGTGGCAGCGCCAGCCGTGATGCGAGCCTGGGCAAGATCCTCGGCCCATCCTTCGCCCAGGAAGCCATGCCCGAGGTGATCGGCAAGCTGATCGACGTGTACATCGAACAGCGTACCGAAGATGAGCGTTTCATCGACACCTACCAGCGCATCGGCATCGACCTGTTCAAGGAGCGCGTCTATGCAGCGAATCATTAAGAACAACGAAGTCGTCGACGAAACCTGGCACCTGCTGCCCAAGGATGCGAGCTTCGACGGCATCTCCAACTGCGACGACCTGATCGTGCCGTTGGCCCTGTGGCGCGAGCACGGCCACGCCCTCAAGGCGCGCGACGGTGGCCTGGGCGTGTGGCTGGACGCCGACGAGGAAGCCGAAGAGATCGGCGAAGACGTGCAGCACTTCCAGGTCATCGCCCTGAACTTCCCGGCCTTCACTGACGGGCGCAACTACTCCAATGCCCGTCTGCTGCGTGACCGTTACGGCTACAAAGGCGAACTGCGCGCGATTGGCGATGTACTGCGCGACCAACTGTTCTACCTGCACCGCTGCGGGTTCGATGCCTTCGCCTTGCGCGCCGACAAAGACCCGTACGAAGCACTGGAAAGCCTCAATGACTTCTCGGTGACGTACCAGGCGGCAACGGATGAGCCGCTGCCGCTGTTTCGTCGACGTTAAGCCTGGATGAAAAAATGGGCACCCGACCCGGTCGGCGTGCCCATTTTTTTAGCTGGCCTTTTGTGCCTGAACTGAAGCGCTATTCAGCGTCTTCCGCATCCGCCTCCGCATTCCTGATCAGCCTCTTGAGCATTCTGTTCATATGAATCAGGCGCTGCTCGATGACATCCAGGCGGGACTTCTCAGTCGGTGCTTCGGATGAATCAGGGGCGACATACGGGTCATACACAAGCCCGTATCTTTTCGCGATGTCTTTCATCTGCGCTTCAACCACATCCATGGTTTTTTCAAGACTGGCCAAACGTCCGTTCGTGTCAGTCGGCGAGCCGGGACCTTTGCTCACTGCCGCGGCGTCCGGGCCTTCGTTGATGGACAGGATTGAGTTGACCATCAGCTCCAGTTTTATTTCATTGTTTTCCAGGCGCGCCTCGGTTTTCTGCTGCTGCGTAGCGCCTGGATCCACGGTCGTTTTGACGCCGCTTGAATTGACCTGTTCGGCACCTGGCAGCCTGGCTTGCGCCTCGATCCGATTGAGAATGCCTTGAGAGGCCAAATGCTGTGCGACAGTGAAGGGAATATTGATCAGGCTCCCCACTGCCGAGTTCACGAAGGCGCTACGTGCGCTGGCGGCAAGTTGTGTGGAGAGCGGCGGGAATGCATTGTTTTTGTGCAGCCCTGCAAGTTTATTCGAGTCACTCAGAGCCCCCTTCGTACCTTTAGGCCTGACAGGTTTGCTCAACACCGGCGGCTTGGGTGTTACCGACGTCTTGACAGGTTGTTTCACTGCCGACGGTTTGGATGCTACCGGTGGTTTGGCAGGTGGAGTCGACACAGGCGGCCTGGCCCGGCTCAAACCGACCCCCTTCAGACCACGCGTGTTGTGGGCACGGATCTCTGCATCGCTCGCCATAGGGTATCGGTTGGCATGCCCCTGATTGTGAGTTGAACGGCGCGTAGCATTCAAAGTACCTGGCACTTCAGGCGACAACGGCGCCACGGTGCCTGAGGTGTGCAGATGAGCCATTGGAACGCGTGGTGAAATAGCCGGTTGATTGGATAACTGCATGGCTGGACCTCTGGGATGTTTAAGAGAGGGCTTCCTGCCGCTTCATCCTCTCAGTGGCTACTGACAAAACTGCAGTTCCATGGCCACACGTTTTATGTCAGTGAGTTCCTCGGCGTGTGCAGGGGGATGACACAAACTTCATATAACGTGGTGAACATACGCCTTGATTGAACTGTCCTCTTCTGATCAGACGCTTTTAATCTCACTGACGATTGGAGTTCTTCATGGCGAAAATCAACCTGGCCCAGCAATTGGCAACCACGCTTGAACAAGCGGGTATCAAGCGCATCTGGGGCCTGACCGGCGACAGCCTCAACGGCCTGACCGACGCCCTGCGCACCATGGACAGCATCGAGTGGATGCACGTGCGCCACGAAGAGGTTGCTGCGTTCGCCGCCGGCGCCGAAGCCGCCGTCACCGGAGAGTTGACGGTGTGCGCCGGCAGTTGCGGGCCGGGCAACCTGCACTTGATCAATGGCCTGTTTGACTGCCATCGCAACCACGTGCCGGTACTGGCCATCGCTGCGCAGATCCCGTCCTCGGAGATCGGCCTCAATTACTTTCAGGAAACCCATCCCCAGGAACTGTTCAAGGAGTGCAGCCATTTCATCGAGCTGGTGAGTAACCCCGCGCAGATGCCCGAGGTGCTGCACCGCGCCATGCGTTCGGCGATTCTGAATCGTGGCGTGGCGGTGGTGGTGATTCCGGGAGACGTGTCGCTGCTGGAAGTGGAAGACCGGCTCAAGCCCTGGCCGGCCCTGCACGCGCCGCGCACGCTACCCGCTGAAGAGGATCTGCTGCGCCTCACCGAACTGCTCCAGAGCAGCCAGAAAGTCACCCTGCTGTGCGGCAGCGGCTGTGCCGGCGCCCACGCCCAAGTGGTGGCCCTGGCCGATGCGCTCGGCGCGCCGGTGGTCCACGCACTGCGTGGCAAAGAGCATGTGGAGTGGGATAACCCGTTCGACGTCGGCATGACCGGCCTGATCGGCTTCAGCTCGGGCTACCACGCCATGCTCAACTGCGACACGCTGGTGATGCTCGGCACCGACTTTCCGTACCGTCAGTTCTACCCAACGGACGCGAAAATCATCCAGGTCGACCGCAATGCCCAGGCCCTGGGCCGTCGCGTGCCTCTGGATTTGGGCATCGCCGCCGACGTCCGCGAAACCATCGATGCACTACTGCCCCGCCTGACCCGCAAAACCGACCGCAGCTTCCTCGACACCTCGTTGAAGCACTACGAGAAAGCCCGCCAGGGGCTGGATGACCTGGCTCAACCGTCGAAAGCCAACCGCCCGATTCACCCGCAATACGTCGCACGTCTGCTGAGTGAACTGGCGGACGACGATGCCATCTTCACCGCCGATGTCGGCTCACCGACGGTCTGGGCCGCCCGTTATCTGAAGATGAATGGCAAGCGCCGCCTGATCGGCTCGTTCAATCACGGTTCCATGGCCAACGCCATGCCCCAGGCCATCGGTGCCCAGGCGGCGTTTGCCGGGCGCCAAGTGATTTCGATGTCCGGCGACGGCGGGTTCACCATGTTGATGGGGGATTTCATCTCATTGGCCCAACTGAAACTGCCGGTAAAAGTCATTGTGTTCAACAACTCGTCCCTGGGTTTTGTCGCCATGGAAATGAAAGCGGCAGGCTACCTCGATACCGGCACAGAACTGAAAAACCCGGACTTCGCGGCCATGTCCAACGCCATGGGCATTCTGGGAATCCGCGTGGAACAATCCGAAGACCTGGAACCGGCACTACGCCGCGCCCTGGCGCATGATGGCCCTGTGCTGGTAGATGTGGTCACCGCCACCCAGGAGCTGGTGATGCCTCCGAGCATCAAGCTAGAACAGGCCAAGGGCTTCAGCCTGTATATGCTCAAGGCGGTCATGAGCGGGCGTGGCGATGAAGTGATTGAACTGGCACGGACCAACTGGTTGCGCTGAGTATCAATAACGATGACCGGCGTCGTAGCGGATCACCGCCCAAGTGATCCCTCCCCTTCAACTGGCCTGAACCCTTCGTAGAAAACCCGGCCTAGTTGGCCGGGTTCGGGGGCATCAGCCGTTCTGCTTGGCAACCCACTTGCCAAAGGCATCAATAAACGCCTGCAGGAAGGGCCTGGTCTTATCCGAGAGCTTGCCCGCCTCGTCAAACACGCTGCCCGCGCCACCCAGGTAAGCCTCGGGCTGCTGCATGCAGGGCACGTCCAGGAACACCAGGGATTGGCGCAGATGGTGGTTGGCGCCAAAACCACCGATGGCCCCCGGCGAGACGCTGATGATAGCCCCCGGCTTGCCGCTCCAGGCGCTTTGCCCATAAGGACGGGAACCGACGTCGATGGCATTCTTCAACGGGGCCGGCACGGAACGGTTGTATTCCGGGGTCACGAACAACACTGCGTCGGATGAGCTCACCTGTTTACGGAAAGTACTGTAGGCTGCCGGCGGTGCTGCACCGTCGATGTCCTCGTTGTAGAGGGGCAAATCGCCAATTTCGACAATGTTCAATTTGAGGTTGGCAGGGGCCAGTTCGGCTAATGCCAGGGCGACCTTGCGGTTGATCGACTCTTTTCTCAAGCTGCCAACCAGGACGGCAATCGTGTAGACCTTGCTCATGGAGGTTTTCCCGACGTCTGACTAAGGAGTGATTAGTTATAGAGTCTTCGCTGCGTGTGCACCAGCAGGTTTTGATAATCATCAAGAGGTTCTCCGCTCCGCGCCATGCGTAGGAAACGTCTGATAATTTCAACGAATAGTATTTTTTTCTTATAGGTAAACTACCCCGCTACATGACGGTCTACAGAACCGCAAATGAGTGTTTATCTCCAGAGGTTCTAAACAGATGGCTGCAGTACTTGTCGGACAGTTCCATGCCAGAGACGCGGAAGGACGCGTGTATTCGGTGCATGAGTTCCAGGAATCCAACCCGGCGCAGGACAGCCAGGCTGGCTCGATGCCTACCACTACCTACAAGTTGGCCATTGGCGACCGTGTAGAAAAATTGGAAGGTGATGAATTCAAACTGATTCAGTCGGGCACGATCATCGTGCGCGAATCGCAAACCACCCTCGCCTCATAAGATCTCGCCTGGTCGACCTGCTCAGTCCTGGCCCTCGATGCCATCGACTGGGCTGGGATCAGCGGTCACGTATCTCCGTCACCTCGATACCCCGCTCGCCGTCGATTTGCTTGAGTGTCACCATCAACTGCCCTTTCTCGCCCTCGACGACAAACATCGAACGCTTGTATCCCTCTGCAGTGTTGGTGGGGTAAGCGACCACCTGCCTGACCAATGCCATTTCCAGCACGGCGCCCACGCGCGCGCTCACCTGTTCCTGGGAACGGATAAACGCTTCGAGCGCGAGGGTTTCAGGTGAGTGTTCTTCGTGATCGTTCAAGAGATAAGCAGCCGCACACCCCAGGCTTACCAGCACCAGGAGTTGCTTGGCCGTCACCCCGAAAAAGTTCGTGGGTAGAGGCATTCGAGACCAGACCTGTTGTTGTTTTAGTGCCGATTAATCGGCTTTGGTCGTTGATGATCAGACGCATCATTCTAATCAGGTCGCGGGGTAATGCCAGATCTATCAGTGGTCGCCGTAGGTAATATCCTTGTTTTCCCCTACCCCGCCCAGCGTGCGGTCCTTGCCGAAGGAGAACAGATCGAAGGGAACATTGGGTTGGCTCGACGGATAATGGTATTGGTAGGCAATGCCCCAAGGGTCCGTCAGCAAGTCCTCGTTGATATACGGCCCCCTCCATTTGGCCTCACCGGCAGGTTGCCGTATCAGCGCTTCAAGCCCTTCGTCATCGCTGAGGTAACGGCCGGTGTCTTGATGAAAGCGCTCGACGGCCTCCCCCAACTGGCTTACCTGGGCTTTGGCGCGGGCTATTTCGACCAAGGTCACATCACCAAACAACCGCGGCCCCAAAGCCAGGGCCAATAGACCCATCACGACTAACACCCCTAAAACCGCCCAGCGCGTATAACCGCGTTGGGTGTGCAACGTTCCAACCACTGCGGTTGATCCGGCCATGAGTACGGCTCCCTGGTAGATTCATACGTTCTTTATAGGGCCTGCTCGTTGCAGTTGCACGCGCGATTAACGCAGGACGCCTGCATCGACAGGGGTGCTCTTTTCCCCGAGCCATTGAAACCCCGTCGCGCGCGCCCTAGACTCCGGCGATGCGTTTACGTCATATCGAAGTGATTCAGGCCATCTTGCAAACCGGACACCTCGGCACCGCCGCCGAATGGTTGCAACTCCCCGTGGGCGATGTAGACGCTGTGCTCAAAGACGCCGAACAGCAATTGGGCTTCATGCTGTTCGCCAGTGTGCGCGGGCGCTTGCAAGCCACCCGGGAGACCCTGGAGCTGCAGGCCGGAATCGCCCAGCTCTATGAGAGCCTGGAGCCGGTGCAACGTCTGGCCAGCCGTTTGAAACACCATCACGCCCCGACCCTGCGTGTCCTGTGCACACCGCCCTTGGCCAACCAGTTGCTGCCGCAAAGCATCGCCATGCTGCGCCGACGCTTTCAAGACACGCCGTGCAACCTGTCGAACCAGCCGACCCGGGAAATTGTCAGGAGCCTGTTGTTGCACGAGGCCGATGTAGGCCTGAGCCTGCATGACCCGGAACACCCGCAAATTCAAAGCACCGTATTGGCCCAGGGCAAATTGCAGTTGCTTGCCCCCCATGGCTGGCTCAAACCCAAGCAGAAGTATATTGCGCTGCAGGACCTGGCCGGGCAGTCGATGATCGGCCTCGAAGGCCAGGACCCGCTGAGCCGCCTGCTGGACGCCAAGTTGCAGGCCCTGCGCCCGCTGCCGGTGGTACAGACGCGGGTGCAAACCTACCAGATGATGCGCAGCATGGTGGAAGCCGGCGAGGGGCTGGCGATTGTCGACCCGTTTACTGCGTTCGGGGCACGCGAAGCCGGGATGGATGCGTGCCCGGTGTCACCGCCGATCCTGGTCAGCCTGTATGCGATGACCTTGAAGGACAGCGTGACGACCCCTGCGCTGAATGCGTTGCTGGAGATCGTCACGCAGAAGGCGCAAAGCCTGTTGGCGGGTTAAGGCGCTTCAGTTTCGGTCTTGAACAAGCGGTACCAGAAGATCGCCACTTCACGGGTATGCGGATCAATGCCGCGATAGCGCAGGTGGTCGACACCTCCCATCACATAGCCACAGCGTTCATACAAGCGGCAGGCACCGAGGTTGTTGTTCTGGGTTTCCAGCATCATGCCCGGCAGGTTTTTCTTGCGGCTCCAGAACTGCGCCACGTCCAGCAACGCCTTGGCCACCCCATGGCGCCGCGCAGTCAGGATCACCGCCAATTCATCAACGTGCGCAAAACCGTTCCAATTGGTGCTCACCACAATGTGCCCCACCGCCTGGTCATCGAGGTAAGCCATGAAGATTGCGCTGTCGGCGGCATCACGGAAACTGGCGAACTCTTCCGGGTCTATGCCATAGCACTTGCGGTACGGCAGGATGCGCTCCACGGGCCATTCATCGACCCGCTTGCCCATCTGCGGCAGGCCGTAGCCGCTGACCTCAAAGCTGAAGTCATTGCCCCACACGTAGGCATCGAAACCCTCGTCGGCCACCCGGACGCTGAGCCCTGGATACTTCAAGTTCATCACTGCGTGCATAACCATCCTTAACCTTTGATGCAATCGACGGTGTAACAACGACCGTTACCGTCATCTTCGTGTTGCAAGCCATGAACATCGGCCACAAACCCTGGGAAGCCGCTATCGAACGTGCGGGCGAACGCCAGGTAATCAATGATCGACCGCGTAGCCTCGGTAAAGCGCTCGCCGGGCATGATCAACGGAATACCCGGCGGATAAGGCACCAGCATCACGGCTGCGATGCGCCCAGGCAAGGCATCTATGGACACGGCCTCCACCTCGCCTCTCACCAACTGGTCGTAGGCATCGGCCGGTTTCATCGCAATCTCGGGCAACACCGTGTACATACGCTTGAGGTGTTTGGCGGTGGCATTGCTGCGGTAACAGCTGTGCAATTGGTCGCACAGGTCACGCAGCCCCAGGCCCTGATAGCGCGATGGCCCCTGCGCATACACCGATGGCAAACAACTGGCCAGGCTGACATTGGCGTCGTAGTTACGCTTGAATTCCAACAACTCGGTGAGCAAGGTACTCCATTTACCCTTGGTAATGCCCATGGAAAACAACACCAGAAATGAATACAGGCCGGTCTTCTCCACCACCAGCCCGCGCTCCCAGAGGAATTTGCTGACGACCGCCGCCGGGATACCGCGATCGCTCAAGGCTCCTCCGGCGTTGAGACCCGGCATCACCAGCGTCACTTTGATCGGGTCCAGCAACACATAATCCTCGGCCACGTCGCCGAAACCATGCCAGTCATCTCCGGGATGCAACAGCCAATCCGTCGTGGCAACCCGGTCGATACCCGCCACCGACGGCGGCTGCCAGATCGAGAACCACCAATCTTCAGCGGCGAGATGCTGGCGCAGGTTGGCCAATGCACGGCGAAAGCTCAGGGCTTCGTCGAACATTTCCTGCAACAGCGAACGCCCGGCAGGCCCCTCCATCATCGCCGAGGCGACGTCCAACGAGGCGATGATGCTGTATTGCGGTGATGTCGAGATATGCATCATGAAGGCTTCATTGAAGCGATCACGGTCCAGTTGGCGGGCGCCACCGTCCTGTACATGGATCATCGACGCCTGGCTGAACGCGGCCAGCAACTTGTGCGTCGAGTGGGTGGTGAACACCAGGGGGCTGTCCGGCGTGCGCGAAGTGCCCATGCCGTAACGCCCGGCAAAAAACTCGTGAAAAGCCGCGTAAGCGTACCAGGCCTCATCAAAGTGCAGCACCTCGGCACTGCTGCCCAGTTGCTGCTTGATCAGCTCGGCGTTGTAACACAGGCCGTCGTAAGTCGAATTGGTCACCACCGCCATCTTCACCTTCGGCGGTCGGCCACGGGTCAAGGGGCTGGCGTCGATCTTGGCGCGGATGGACTCGGGACTGAACTCGCTCAGGGGGATCGGACCGATGATGCCCAGCTCGTTGCGCTCCGGGCACAGGTACAGTGGGATCGCGCCGGTCATGATGATCGAATGCAGTACCGATTTGTGGCAGTTGCGATCCACCAGCACCAGGTCATTGCGACCCACCATGGAGTGCCAGACGATTTTGTTGGCTGTGGACGTGCCATTGATTACGAAGAAGGTGTGATCAGCACCAAAGTTGCGCGCGGCGCGGGCTTCGGCTTCCGCCAGCGGCCCGGTGTGGTCCAGCAGCGAACCGAGTTCCGGCACGGAAACGGACAAATCCGAACGCAGTGTGTTCTCCCCGAAAAACTGGTGGAACGCCTGCCCCACCGGGCTTTTGCGATAGGCCACGCCGCCGCCATGGCCAGGGGTGTGCCAGGAGTAATTGGAATCGGCGGTGTGCTGGACCAGTGCCTTGAAGAAAGGCGGCAGCAAGCCATCAAGGTAAGTGCGCGCAGCACGCGCCACTTGCCGGGCGAGAAACGGCACGGTGTCTTCGAACAGATAAAGAATGCCGCGCAGTTGATTGAGTTCACTCATCGCGTCAGCCGGAGCGTTTTCCAGCGTGACCTGCTCGCCCAGAGCGAAGATCGGCAGGTTGGGCGCCCTCACCCGCGCCAGGCGGATCAGTTCGACCATGTTTTGCAGCAAATGGGTATTTTCCCCGGCGCCTTCGGCTGCAATCAGCATGCAAGCCAGGCCGTGGTGGGTCGATGCCACCAGCCGCCCTTCGGCATAGTCCACGGCGGAGAAAATACTGAAGCCCTCTTGTTCCAACTCCCTGGCGATGCCTCGAACCCGATCACCGGCAACGGTGTCGGCCTTGATGTCGCGGTGCACGATCAGAACGGGAAACTTCAAGTCTTTGTACATGACGGCTTGTAGTCCTGAGGGCTATGCACTCAGGGTAGAAGCTGGAAGAGGATGTGGCGAATGAAGATTATTGTTCCGCCAGTTGCGACCATAACGCGGGCGCACCGGCCGCCTTGGCAATCGCTTCCAATCGCGCCGCATGCTCGGCCAGGTCCTGCTCGCTGGCACGGATAATCGTGGTCGCTTTACGGTCGGCCGGCAGGCGACGGATTTCCGAAGGACGATTGCCTGAGCCTTCCGCCGAACCGGTGCCGTCGGACGCATTACCGGCCAGGGACAGGCTGGTCTGCCCACCGGTCATGGTCAGGTAGACGTCGGCGAGAATCTCGGAGTCGAGCAAGGCGCCGTGCAATTCACGGCCGGAGTTGTCGACGCCGTAGCGTTTGCACAAGGCGTCGAGGCTGTTGCGCTGGCCCGGGTGACGTTCACGAGCCATCATCAGGGTGTCGAGAATCGAGCAGTGCTGGGAAATATCCGCTCGATCCATCTGCCCCATCAGGGCGAATTCGTTGTTGATGAAGCCAACGTCAAACGCCGCGTTGTGGATGATCAGCTGGGCGCCGTTGATGAACTCGAAGAACTCATCCGCCACTTCGGCAAAGCGCGGCTTGCCTTTGAGGAATTCATCGGTGATGCCGTGAACGGCGATAGCGCCTTCGTCACTGTCCCGATCCGGTTGCAGATAGACATGGAAATGACGGCCGGTGAGGCGGCGGCCCATCAACTCGACGCAGCCGATCTCGATGATTCGGTGACCATCGGTCACCGGCATGCCGGTGGTTTCGGTATCGAGTACTACGGATCGGATGGCCATCAGGGTTCAGCTCTCAACGGTGTGGTGTATTTCAAGGGGCGCGATATTAGCACGTCATGCCTCAAGCAGCCCAAGGGCTGACCCAAGGCGCTCAATCCCCGACAGTCTTTTAACAATTCCTGGCAAAGCTGCGCGGGACGACGCTGAATCCTTTGCCGCCACCGATGGCCAGATCCGTGGTGTGCGCCTGGAGGCGGCGTTGGTACATATTTACGAACGCCTGCCAGGGCAGACCTTTACCGACATGCAGCTGGCACAGGCCATCGACGTACGATGAGCATCAGCCCTGCTTGTAGCCCCGCACTTCGTCTACGCCACGGTTAGCCAACTGGTCGGCCCGTTCGTTACCGGGATGGCCAATGTGCCCGCGCACCCATTTCCAGGTAATGTCGTGGCGATTGCATTGCTCATCGAGCAATTGCCACAGGTCGGCATTCTTGACCGGCTCCTTGGCCGCCGTCTTCCAGCCACGCTTCTTCCAATTGACCATCCACTCATTGATGCCCTTCATCACGTACTGCGAGTCAGTCACCAGCAGCACGTTACAGCGGCGCTTGAGCTCTTCCAGGCCACGAATGGCGCCCATCAGCTCCATGCGGTTGTTGGTGGTATTGGCTTCGCCGCCCCACAGTTCCTTCTCCACGCCCTTGCACACCAGCAGGGCCCCCCAGCCACCCGGGCCAGGGTTGCCCTTGCAGGCGCCGTCGGTGAAGAGTTCTACGCTATCGGTCATCGGTTACTCGGCCTGAAATCAAAAAGAGGTTTTACTGTTCGCTTTGCTTGCGGTTGACCTTGGCCAGCGGCATCGGCACCAGTTTGCCTACAGGCTGGCGCAACACCTGACGCACCGGCCGAAGCCCGACCACAATCTTGCGCGCCACCAATAAATAGAAGCCACCACCCGACACTTGCCAGGCCCCGGCCCGGCGTTCCCAGCCGGCCAGGCGTGACTGCCACTTGGTCGAAGCAAGCGGCGGACGATAGCACCCGAAACGACGTTTCTCCAGCGCGAAGCCCAGCAGGTTCAGCCAGTCCCCCACCCGCGACGGCGCGATGCAGCGCGCCTGGCGCAGGCCGTCGTGGGCGAACATATGGCGCAGGCCCCAACTGCTCCAGGGGTTGATGCCGATAATTAGCAGATGGCCACCCGGGCGTACGCTGCTGGCGGCTTCACGGAGCAGGCCGTGGGGAGACAGGCAGAAATCCAGGCCATGTTGCAGCACCACCACATCGGCGGCGTGCTCGCTCAGTGGCCAGGCTTGTTCCTCGCAGACGATTTCCACACCGGGCAACGGTGCCCCCAGGCGCACATTGCGCTGCACCTGCGGCGCCGACGGCGGCGTTTGCGCCGAGGGGCCGTAATGCACCAGGTAGCCACCGAAGAAGCGACCCAGCTCGTCTTCGAGCATGCGTCGTTCTTCCTCCAGCAGAAATTGCCCAATCGGCCCGGACAGCCACTCACGGGCCGCGCTGATCAGGGCCAGCCACTCAGGATCGGCCTGGGCGAACGCTTTATCAGTCATTGCATTCTCCAACTCGCCTAGACGTTCTAAGATGCACCAATGTGTTCAGCTTGGCGAATCGAAGAATGATACAGATCAGTGCGCTACCCGCCTTCACCGACAACTACATCTGGTTGTTACAAGACCCGCTTACCCAACACTGCGCCGTCGTCGACCCCGGCGATGCCGGTCCGGTACTCGCCTGGCTCAAGGCCCACCCCGGTTGGGTGCTCAGCGATATCCTGATCACCCACCACCACCATGATCATGTCGGCGGTGTCGAGCAACTGAAAAGTGTTACAGGCGCCAAGGTCTACGGCCCGGCCAACGAGAAGATCCCGGCACGGGACATTGCCCTGCAGGATAACGACCGAGTCACGGTGCTGGGCTGGGACTTCGACGTTTATACCGTGCCCGGCCACACCCTCGGCCATATCGCCTATTACCACCAGGGCGTGCTGTTCTGCGGCGACACCCTGTTTGCCGCCGGCTGCGGGCGCCTGTTCGAAGGCACTCCGGAGCAAATGCACACCTCGTTGCAGCGCCTCGCCGCCCTGCCCGTCGACACGTTGGTGTACTGCACCCACGAGTACACGCAAAGCAACCTCAGATTTGCCCAGGCCGTGGAGCCGGATAACGCGGATATTGCCGAACGGGTAGAGAACGTCAACCAACTGCGAGCCCGTGGCGAGATGACACTGCCGTCCAACCTGGCCCTGGAAAAACGCACCAACCCCTTTCTACGCACTGCTGAAACATCCGTTAAACAAAAAGCGGACGAACGGAACGGTCGTGACAACCGCTCTGGGGCCGAGGTGTTTGCTAGCTTGAGGGCATGGAAAGATAAGTTCTAACGGGAAGCAATCTGATACGCAATTTCTGAATGGTTGACCGGAACCGAAGCGCTTTCTAGAATCGCCCGACATTTTTGCCCGGAACTTACTTCCAGCCAATGTCGTCATCTATTCGTAAATCCATTTCTTCAGACGCATTGACCCGCCTGGCTCAAGCCGTGGCGGTGGCTGTGTCCGCGACTCTGGCGGGCTGCCAATCGACGAATTTCGCTGCACAATCCACCGTGCAACCCAAACCCAATCTTGCCGCCAAGATCAAGCAGAAACCTATCTGGCTCTCAGAGAAGCCCAGCCCCGAAGTGCCCCAGGATGTCTGGGAACGCATGCGACGGGGCTTTCAATTGCAGGACGGCCTGGGCGTCAACCCGCGCATCGAGCAACAGCGCCTGTGGTTCGCCAGCAACCCGTCCTTTCTGGAGAACGCCGGAGAACGCGGCAGCCTCTACATTCACTACATCGTCGAACGTCTCGAAGAACGTAACATGCCCTTGGAGCTGGCGCTGCTGCCGGTGATTGAGAGTGCCTACAACCCAATGGCCTATTCGCGTAGCGATGCGGTCGGTTTGTGGCAGTTCATCCCCTCCACCGGGCGCTACTTCAACTTGCGCCAGACCCGCGCCTACGACGGCCGCCGCGACATCACCGCGTCCACTACGGCCGCGCTGGACTACCTGACGCGCCTGCATGACATGTTCAACGGCGACTGGTTGCTGGCCCTGGCGGCGTATAACGCCGGCGAAGGTACGGTCAGCCGGGCCATCGAGCGTAACGAAAAGCTCGGCCTGCCCACCGACTACTGGAACCTGCCCCTGCCCCAGGAAACCAAGGACTACGTGCCCAAGTTCCTGGCGCTGTCCCAGGTGGTACTGGCGCCGGAGGCGTACGGTGTCAACCTGAACCCGATTGCCAACCAGCCGTACTTCGAAGTGGTTGAAGTCAAGCAGAGCATGGACCTGTCACGGGTTGCCGCGCTTGCTGAAATCGACGAAGACGAACTGTTCCAGCTCAACCCGGCCCTGAAGCAACGCACCACTCTGGACGGCCCCCAGCATTTGCTGGTGCCCAGCTCCAAAGCTCAACTGCTGACCAGCACCCTTTCGACGATGAGGCCGGAAGAATTGCTGGCTATGCGCCCGAAAAAGGCCGTGTTCGACGAAGTCGAGACAAAAGCCGTTGCCGGACGCACCCGCAGCTACAAGGTGCGAACCGGCGACAACCTGACCCTGATCGCCAAAGCCAACAAGGTCGATGTACATGACCTGCAGCGTTGGAACAAGCTCAACGGGCAGGCGCTCAAGGTCGGCCAGACCCTGGTGATGCAGGACACGCGCAAGGTTGTGGCCAGCAGCAAGAAGCCTGTGCAGTACAAGGTCAAGAAAGGCGACTCGTTGTACATCGTCGCCAAACGCTTCAACGTCGAGATGCAACACCTCAAGCGTTGGAACCCACGCACAGGCCAGGCATTGAAGCCAGGGCAGATGCTCGTGGTTTCCGGCCCGCGCTGAGGCCCTCGGGAACACCTGAAAGCGAATGTGGGCGGGGCTCCCCTCCCACATTGCATCTCCATCCTCCCAACTGGCTTTTTCCAACCGGAACAAGCTGTTACTGTACCGATCATAAAGCCCAAGCCGCCTGGATCGGATCTCTGACTTGAAGCGTCCCCTCCTTCTACTAATAAGTCTGGCCTTGAGCTTCACTGCGAACGCGACGATTACCGAGAGCCACGGTTACACGCAGTTCGGCACGCTCAAGTACCCGACCAAATTCACCCACTTCGATTGGGTAAACCCTGCAGCGCCCAAAGGCGGAACATTGCGGGTCATGGCATTTGGCACGTTCGACACTCTCAACCCCTACACCTTCAAGGGCTCCAGCCCGGTTTCCACGCCCAACTTCCTGCAATACGGCGTCAATGAGTTGAACGAGCCGCTGATGGTCGGCACCGGCCAGTACGCCCCGTCCGGTGATGAGCCCACCTCCAGCTACGGGCTGATCGCTCAGTCGGTGGAATACAGCGAGGACCGCAGTTGGGTGGTGTTCAATCTGCGCCCCGAAGCACGCTTTCACGATGGCAAGCCGATTACGGCGTATGACGTGGCGTTTTCCTACCGTACGCTGCTGACCGAAGGCCACCCGCAGTACCGCACCAACCTGCAGGAAGTGGCGCGGGTCGACATTCTCAATCGTCACCGTATCCGCTTTGTATTCAAGCGCGCCGGCAACCCGCTGCTGATCCTGCGCCTGGGCGAGCTGCCGGTGCTGCCCCAGCACTACTGGAAAAACCGCGACTTCAAGGCCACCACCTTCGAGCCCCCCTTGGGCAGCGGACCGTACCGCATCACCAAGGTCACGCCAGGGCGTCAGCTGGTATTCGAGCGGGTCAAGGATTACTGGGGCAAGGACCTGCCGGTCAATCAGGGTTTCTACAACTACGACAAGGTCGAAGTGGAGTTCTACCGCGACAGTGACGTAGCGTTCGAAGCCTTCAAGGCCGGCGAGTTCGACATCTATATCGAGCACCAGGCCAAGAACTGGGCCACCGGCTACAACTTTCCGGCGGTCAACCGAGGCGACGTGATCAAGGCGCAGATCGCCCATCAGATCCCGACCCAAAGCCAGGGTCTGTTCATGAACACTCGGCGGCCGGCCTTCAGCCAAGCCAAAGTGCGCGAAGCCCTGGGGCTGATGTTCGACTTTGAATGGACCAACCGCTCCCTGTTCAGCAGCGCCTATAAACGCAGCGTCAGTTATTACCCCAACAGCGAGTTTTCGGCGACCGGTGTGCCGGTGGGCCATGAATGGCTGATGCTCTCACCCTACCGCGATCAGTTACCGGCGCCCCTGTTTACCCAGCCGTTCAGCCTGCCGCAGACCGACGGCCGCGGCATTCCCCGCGAGACCATGCGTCGGGCCTTGGCGTTGCTCGGTGAGGCGGGATGGAAACTGACGGGGCAACGTTTGCTCGACAGCAAGGGGCAACCGCTGCGCCTGGAGATCCTGCTGGTCAACCCGAACCTGGAGCGCATCCTGCAGCCCTATGTCGAGAACCTGCTCAGTATCGGCGTCGACGCACGCCTGCGCACCGTTGACCGGGCGCAATACAAGCAACGCCTGGATCAGTTCGACTTCGACATGATCCTGATGACCCTGAACCAGACCTTGAGCCCGGGCCTTGAGCAGTGGCAGTACTTCCACTCCAGCCAGGCGGCGATCAAGGGCAGCAAGAACTATGCAGGCATCGCCAACCCCGTGGTCGATCACCTGCTGGAACAACTGCTGGCCGCGCAGACCCGCGACGAGCAACTGGCCGCCGGCCGGGCGCTGGACCGCGTGCTGCTGTGGCAGCACTACAGCATTCCCAACTGGTACCTCAACTATCATCGACTGGCGTACCGCAACCGGTTCGCCTTTGTCACCACGCCGCCCTACAGCCTGGGCCTGAGCGCGTGGTGGCTCAAAGCTTCGGAGAAAGCCCAATGATGTCTTTGCGTACGGCACTGCTTGGCAGCCTCTTGCTGTGTACCGCGGCCCAGGCCGCTCCGCAGCATGCGTTGACGCTCTACAACGAGCCGCCGAAATACCCGGCCGACTTCAAGCACTTCGACTACGTCAACCCCAATGCCCCCAAGGGCGGTACCTTCCGCGAATCGGCCATGGGCGGCTTCGACAGCCTCAACCCCTACATCAGCAAAGGCGTTCCCGCCGATAACATCGGCCTGATCTACGACACCCTCGCCATGCAAAGCCTGGACGAACCCATCACCGAATACGGGCTGGTCGCCGGCAAGATCGAAAAAGCCCCGGACAACAGTTGGGTACGCTTTTACCTGCGCCCCGAAGCGCGCTTTCATGATGGACAGCCGATCCGCGCCGACGATGTGGTGTTCACCTTCCAGACCCTGCTCAAGGACGGCTCGCCGATCTACCGCACTTACTACGCCGACGTCGATGAAGTAGTGGCTGAAGATCCGTTGCGCGTGCTGTTCAAGTTCAAGCGCACCAACAACCGCGAATTACCGTTGATCCTCGGTCAGTTGCCGGTGCTGCCCAAGCATTGGTGGGCAACCCGGGACTTTTCCAAAGGCAACCTGGAAATCCCGCTGGGCAGCGGGCCGTACAAAGTCGCCGAGGTCAAGGCCGGACGCATGATTCGCTATGAACGGGTCAAGGACTACTGGGCCAAGGACCTGCCGATCACCCAGGGTTTCTACAACTTCGACAACCGCGTCACCGACTATTACCGCGACAACACTGTCGCCCTGGAAGCGTTGAAAGCCGGGCAGTTCGACTACTGGCTGGAAATCAGCGCCAAGAACTGGGCCAACGCGTACAACATTCCGGCTGTCGCTCAAGGCCGCTTGATCAAGGAAGAAATCCCCAACGGCAACCCCACCGGCATGCAGGGCTTTGTGTTTAATACGCGCAAGCCGATGTTCCAGGATGTTCGCGTGCGCAAGGCAATCAGCCTGTTGCTGGACTTTGAATGGAGCAACAAGCAACTGTTCAACGGCGCCTATACCCGCAGCCGCAGTTACTTTGAAAACTCGGAAATGGCCGCCACCGGCTTACCCGGCCCGGACGAGCTGGCGATTCTTGAGCCGCTGCGCGACAAGATCCCGGCCGAGGTGTTCACCCAAGCCTTCGAGCCTGCCAAAACCGACGGCAGCGGCATGATCCGCGCCCAGCAGCGTGAGGCTTACCAGTTGCTGCAGGAGGCCGGCTGGAAGATCGTCAACGACAAAATGGTCGACACCACCGGCAAACCGGTGACCATCGAGTTCCTGCTGGCCCAGACCGAATTCGAGCGCATCCTGCTGCCGTTCAAGCGCAACCTCGCCGACCTGGGCATCGACCTGGTGATTCGCCGGGTCGACGTGTCGCAATACATCAACCGCCTGCGCTCGCGGGACTTCGACATGCTGGTGGGCAGTTTCCCCCAATCCACGTCGCCAGGTAACGAGCAGCGTGAATTCTGGAAATCCTCCAGCGCCGACAAACCCGGCAGCCGCAACTACATGGGCCTCAAGGACCCGGCGGTCGACCAATTGGTGGAAGAGTTGATCGACGCCGACTCGCGCAAAAGCCTGGTGGCCCATGCCAAGGCCCTGGACCGCGTGCTGCAGTTCGGTTACTACGTCATCCCCAACTGGCACATCAAGACATTCCGCGTCGCCTACTGGGACCATCTGGGCCACCCCAAGGTCCCGCCGCGCTATGACGTCGGTACGGTCACCTGGTGGGCCAAACCCAACGTCAAACCCGCGGTTTCCCTCGACACGACTCAAAGCGCCGACCCGGCGAGCGGAGGCAATTGAATGCTGGCCTATATTCTTCGCCGCCTGTTGCTGATCATCCCCACGCTGTTCGGGATACTGCTGATCAACTTCATCATCATCCAGGCCGCCCCCGGCGGCCCGGTGGAACAGATGATCGCCAAGCTCGAAGGCTTTGACGGCGCCACCAGTCGCATTGCGGGCGGCGGCGCCGAAGTCTCGGTGGCCGGCTCCAGTTATCGGGGCGCCCAGGGGCTGGACCCGGCGCTGATCAAGGAAATCGAGAAGATGTACGGCTTCGACAAGTCGGCACCGGAACGTTTGTGGATCATGGTCAAGAACTACGCCCGGCTGGACTTCGGCGACAGCTTCTTCCGCGATGCCAAGGTCATCGACCTGATCAAGGAAAAGATGCCGGTGTCCATCTCCCTCGGGTTGTGGAGCACGCTGATCATGTACCTGGTGTCGATCCCGCTGGGCATCGCCAAGGCCACGCGCCATGGCAGCCACTTCGATGTGTGGACCAGCTCGGCGATCATCGTCGGCTACGCGATCCCGGCGTTCCTGTTCGCTATCCTGCTGATCGTGGTGTTTGCCGGCGGCAGTTATTTCGACTGGTTCCCGTTGCGCGGTCTCACCTCCAACAATTTCGATGAGTTGAGTTGGGGCGGCAAGGTCCTCGATTACTTCTGGCACCTGGCGCTGCCGATTACCGCGCTGGTGATCGGCAACTTCGCGACGATGACGCTGCTGACCAAAAACAGCTTTCTCGACGAGATCAACAAGCAGTACGTGATCACGGCCAAAGCCAAAGGCTTGACCAACCACCGCGTGCTCTACGGTCATGTATTCCGCAACGCGATGCTGCTGGTCATCGCCGGATTCCCGTCAGCCTTCATCGGGATCTTCTTCACCGGCTCATTGCTGGTGGAAGTGATCTTCTCCCTCGACGGCCTGGGCCTGATGAGCTTTGAAGCGGCGATCAACCGCGACTACCCGGTGGTGTTCGGTACGCTGTTTATCTTCACCCTGCTGGGGCTGATCGTGAAGTTGATCGGCGACCTCACCTACACGCTGGTCGATCCGCGCATCGACTTCGCCAGCCGGGAGCATTGAGATGAATCTATCCCCCCTCAATCGCCGCCGATTCGAGCGGTTCAAGGCGAACAAACGTGGCTGGTGGTCGCTGTGGCTGTTCCTGATCCTGTTCGTGCTGAGCCTGGGTGCGGAACTGATCGCCAACGACAAGCCGCTGGCCGTGCATTACGACGGCGGCTGGTATTTTCCGGCGCTCAAGCGCTACCCCGAGACGACCTTCGGCGGTGAGTTCCCGCTGGAGGCCAACTACAAGAGCCCGTACATCCAGGAGCTGCTCAAGACCAAGGATGCGTGGACCTTGTGGGCACCGATCCCGTTCAGCTATCAGAGCATCAATTACGACCTGAAAGTCCCTGCGCCGGCACCGCCTTCGAGCGTCAACCTGCTGGGCACCGATGACCAGGGCCGTGATGTGCTGGCCCGGGTCATCTACGGGTTCCGGGTTTCGGTGCTGTTTGCCCTGACCCTGACCGTCCTCAGCTCGATCATCGGCGTAATCGCCGGGGCCTTGCAGGGTTTCTACGGTGGCTGGGTCGATCTGGCCGGGCAGCGCTTCCTGGAAATCTGGTCGGGCCTGCCGGTGTTGTACCTGCTGATCATCCTCGCCAGCTTCGTGCAGCCCAACTTCTGGTGGTTGCTGGGGATCATGCTGTTGTTCTCGTGGATGAGCCTGGTGGACGTGGTGCGCGCCGAGTTCCTGCGCGGGCGCAACCTGGAATACGTACGCGCAGCCCGGGCGCTGGGCATGCAGAATGGCGCGATCATGTTCCGCCATATCCTGCCCAACGCCATGGTCTCGACCATGACCTTCATGCCATTCATCCTCACCGGAGCCATCGGCACCCTCACGGCCCTCGACTTCCTGGGTTTCGGGCTGCCGGCCGGTTCACCGTCCCTGGGCGAACTGGTGGCCCAGGGCAAATCCAACCTGCAAGCGCCCTGGCTGGGTATGAGTGCCTTTGCCGTGCTGGCGATCATGTTGAGTTTGCTGGTGTTTATCGGCGAGTCCGCTCGCGATGCTTTCGACCCGAGGAAATGAGATGAATCAGGACAATCTGATCGAAGTCCGCGACCTCAGCGTCGAGTTTGTCACCGGCAATCACCACCAGCGCGTGGTGAACAACATCAGTTTCGATATCAAGCGTGGCGAAACCCTGGCCCTGGTCGGCGAAAGCGGCTCGGGCAAGTCAGTGACCGCCCACTCGATCCTGCGCCTGCTGCCCTACCCGCTGGCGCGGCATCCGTCGGGCACCATCGCTTATTCCGGGCAGGACTTGCTGACCCTCAAGGAAAAAACCATCCGGCACATTCGCGGCAACCGCATTGCGATGATTTTCCAGGAGCCGATGACCTCGTTGAACCCGCTGCACTCCATCGAGAAACAGATCAACGAAGTGCTCGGCCTGCATAAGGGGCTCACCGGCAAAGTCGCCACCCGGCGTACTCTGGAACTGCTTGAACTGGTGGGCATCCCCGAACCGCACAAGCGCCTCAAGGCCCTGCCCCATGAGTTGTCCGGCGGCCAGCGCCAACGGGTGATGATTGCGATGGCACTGGCCAACGAGCCGGAACTGTTGATCGCCGACGAACCGACCACGGCCCTCGATGTCACGGTGCAATTGAAAATCCTCGAATTGCTCAAGTCTTTGCAGGCCCGCCTGGGCATGGCGCTGCTGCTGATCAGCCATGACTTGAACCTGGTACGGCGCATTGCCCACCGGGTGTGCGTGATGCAGCAAGGTTGCATCGTTGAACAGGCCGACTGCGAGACACTGTTCCAATCGCCTCGGCACCCCTACACCCAGGAACTGCTGGCCGCCGAGCCCAGCGGCGGGCCTGTTGCCAATGAAGTCGGGCCGCCGTTGCTGGAAGTCGATGACCTCAAGGTCTGGTTCCCGATCAAGAAAGGCTTTTTGCGCAGCACCGTCGATTACGTCAAGGCGGTGGACGGTATCCATTTCAGCCTGCCCCAGGGGCATACCCTGGGGATTGTCGGCGAAAGCGGCTCGGGCAAATCGACCCTGGGCCTGGCGATTCTGCGGCTGATCGGCAGTAAGGGCGGCATTCGTTTTGAAGGCCAGCAGCTGGATAAACTCAGCCAGCAGCAGGTGCGCCCGCTGCGGCGGGAAATGCAGGTGGTGTTCCAGGACCCGTTCGGCAGCCTGAGCCCGCGCATGTGTGTCAGCGAAATCGTCGGCGAAGGTTTGCGCATTCACAAGATGGGCACTCCGGCCGAGCAGGAAGCGGCGATTATCGCGGCGCTCAAGGAAGTCGGCCTGGACCCGGCATCACGCCATCGCTACCCCCACGAGTTCTCCGGCGGCCAGCGCCAACGCATCGCTATTGCTCGTGCGCTGGTGCTCAAGCCGCGCCTGATCCTGCTGGACGAACCCACCTCGGCGCTGGACCGCACGGTGCAGCGGCAAGTGGTCGAGTTGTTACGCAGCCTTCAGGCCAAGTACAACCTCACTTACCTGTTTATCAGCCATGACCTGGCGGTGGTGAAGGCGCTGAGTCACCAACTGATGGTGGTCAAGCATGGGCAGGTGGTGGAACAAGGCGATGCCCGGACGATTTTTGCCGATCCGCAGCATGCGTATACCCGGCAATTGCTGGAGGCTGCGTTTCTCGTACCGCCCGCCGATCAACCCACTCAATAAAGCCGCGCCTGGCAGCCTGTTGCGTGAAGCTTGAAGCTTGAAGCTTGAGGCTTGAAGCTTGAAGCTTGAAGCTTGAGACTTGATGTACGAGGCTGTTGCCTGCTCATTCAAACCCTCTCAAGGAGCGCCTGCCATGACCGCCGCAACAGCACCGTTTTTCTGGCGTGACCCGGCGTTGGCGTTCATCGAGGCGCGCACCATTGCCGACGGACGCAAGGTGACCTACAGCCGGCATGCGCACGAGCACTTTTCCATCGGTGCGATCACCACCGGACGCAGCTATTACCACTACGGTACGCAAACGTTCGAGATCGACGCGGGCACGGTGGTCCTCATGAACCCCGGCGATGTGCATGCATGCAACCCCATCGACAATGAGCCGTGGTCCTATCAGATGCTGTACATCGACACGCCTTGGCTGACGGACCTGCAGCACCAACTGGGCTTCAGCACTGACCAGGGTTACCGGCCGTTCAACACGCCCTACGTCCGCGACCCGGTGCTGTATCGCGGCTTGCTGGAGTTGTACCGGATCCTGGTGGATACCCAGGCCGAACACCTGCAAAAACAAAGCGCGCTGGTCAGTTATTTCACCGAAGTACAGCAGCGTCTGAACCCTGCAGATACCCCGGTACGCGAGGTCAACCACAAACTGGAACGGGCCGCCGAATACATTCGCGCGCAATGCACACAAGCGTTGAAGCTGGAAGATATCTGCCTGGCCGCCGAGCTGTCGCCCTCGTACTTGATCCGCGCCTTCAAGCAGTATTACGGGCTGACGCCCCATGCGTTCCTGATCAACCAACGTATCCAGTTTGCCCGTGCCCAACTGCGCCAGGGCGAGCTGATTGCCGACGTGGCCCTGGCGGCGGGCTTTGCTGACCAGGCACATTTCCAGCGCGCCTTCAAACAGCACTTTGCCGCGACGCCTGGCCAATACCGCGACCTGCTCAAGCCATCAGCAAATAACCCACACTGGCCACCAGCAACGCGGCCATTGAACGGTTGAACAGTCTTACGCCCTGGGGGTTGCCGAGGTAACGCCGCAAAAACGTTCCGGCATAGGCCCAGCACGCTACCGACAGGTAACAGATCACCAGGTAGAGCGCCGCGAACAACCAGACCTGCGCAGCCTCGCCATCCGCCACAAACAAGCCCATGCCCGCAACACAGGCCAACCAGGCTTTCGGGTTGAGCCACTGCATGATCGCGCCGTACAGCATCGACGGTGCGGTAGCCGTACCCTCGGCATCCAACCGTCCATCGTCCACGGCCAGTTTCCAGGCCATGTACAGCAGGAAGGCCACTCCTCCCCATTGAATCAATTGGGTGAGGATGGGCCAGCGCAGCAGCACTTCATGCAGCCCGAGGCCGATCAACACCAGCAACAAGGTGAAGCCCACGGCAGCGCCAAGCACATGTTTCTGAGTGGCGGCAAAACCGAAGCGCGCACCGGAACTCAAGGCGACCACATTGACCGGGCCCGGTGTAATGGAGGTCGCCAGGGCGAAGGCGGCCATGGAAATGATCAAGCTCATTGCAATTCCCTTTAAGTGGTGACGATCAAGATGACCCCACGGTAAAGGGCGCGGCGCGCGCGGTATTGAAGAAAATGCCCCTCGGCCGCTGAACAGCGAAAAGTGTGCGTCGGGACGATAACGCCCAGACGCGGCTGTGGAAGGCTTCAACGCGTGGCGATGCTGCCTCAGCGCTGTGAAGGAATGCGGATATCACCATCGCGGCACTGGGTCTTGACACTGCGTGGGCAGCCGGCGAACGCCAGATCTTTGGTCAGGCACACCCGCACTTCCGAGAGCACCTTGCCCTTGCAGATCACCGCCAGCCCATGGCTGCCCATGCGAGGGTTGCTTTCACGAAACAACGCCTCGATCTGCTGGGCCGGTAATGACGGCGGCGAATTGAGCGGTTGCAACTGTTGCGGAATGTTCACCACACCCAGCGCGGCATCGGCTTTTTCCAGGTAGGCCAACGGCTCAAGCCCGGAGCACGTGCCGTGCTTGGCCCATTCATGCTTGAGCAGCGAACGGCTGGGGAACAGTGTGGCGCCCTTGTCCATGGCGTCGCGGCTCAACGACGACTGCGGCTCACATGATGCCGGCCACCCGCCCCGCGCGTATTGCGGCCACAAGCCGTGCAGCACAAAGCCATAACCCTTGCCCGAACACTGCTCGTTGTCCGGGTGCGTCAGGCAAAAGGTCGGCGACCACGACAATGACAACACATAAAAATCAAACTCCCCCGCTTGCCCTTGGCTGCGCGGCGCCGCCACAGCCCCCGTGGCCAGCACCAGCCAACATACCATCCAGTATTTCATCTGTTTGTTCCTTGAAAAAAGCTGACCTTAGTACGGCGACTCGCAATGATGGGGGTTACGTTGTAGCACCCGGTCGAGAATCCGATCGGTCTTCAACGCTTCGATGGCGAGCGAAGGATGCTGCGCCTCCCCACGAATATGCGCATTCATGCCCAACACGTGGTGCCATTGGATATGCGTGTGGCACGGGATGGTGAGGACTTCGTTCACTTCGCCTTCAAGGTGTATCGGCTGGTCTTCGAACACTGAAAAACAGATACGCCCGCGGCTACCGATCAACTCGACCCGATCTTCGCGCCGGTCTGCCACAAAGTTCCAGACGCCCATGCCCAGCGCGCCCGACGCAAAGCGCCAGCTGGCCGTCACGGCATCCTCCGCGGCATAACGGCCTGCCTGACGCGCGGTGAACCCGGCCACATCGACGATATCCCCGGCCAGGTACTGAAACAGGTCAAAACCATGGCTGGCCAGGTCGGCAAAGTAGCCACCCCCGGCAATCGCCGGGTCGGTGCGCCAGTTCGCAGGGTGGGTGTCCGTTGCGGCGGCCGGCTTGCACAAGGTCCAGGTCAGATGACGCAACTCCCCGATGCACCCGGCCTGCAGCCAGTCGCGTACCTGCTGGAAGCGCGGCAACGAGCGGCGATAGTAGGACACGAACAAATGCAGCCCGGCACGCTCGAAAGCATGCTGCATCAACGCGCTCTGCCCGGCATTCAACGACATGGGTTTCTCGACGCAGCAATGCTTGCCGGCCGCCGCCACCATCAGGCTGTATTCAAGGTGACTGTCGGGCGGTGTGGCGATGTACACCGCATCCACCTCAGGGTCGTTGATCAAGGCCTGGGCGTCGGTGTAATAGCGTGCAATGCCATGGCGTGCCGCATAATCGCGCACCGCCTCGTCGCGCCGCCCCATCACTGCGACCAGCGCCGAACCTGGCGCTTTATAGAAAGCGGGTCCACTCTTCAACTCAGTGACACTGCCACAGCCGATCATGCCCCAGCGTACGGTACTCATCTGCCTTCCTCGTCCGTGTTGTCCAGCGAGCAGTATCCACATCCCCTGATGCAAGTGCCACCGCCGCCCAGCATGACAATTGCATTACACTTTGATGACAGCCACCTCGCTACGGAGCTCTTAACATTGAAAACACGCGCAACCGTTATTTGCGCGCATGAGGGGCATATCCTTTTTGTGCGCAAATCCCGATCAAAATGGGCACTGCCGGGCGGCAAGGTCGAACCCGGAGAGCGCCCCGTCGGCGCGGCCGAACGGGAGCTGCATGAAGAAACCGGGTTGAAAGTGGATGGCCTGCTGTACCTGCAGGAACTCAAGGCTCGCGACACCGAACACCATGTGTTTGAAGCCTCTGTGATCAATATCGCGGACGCCCGGCCCTGCAACGAAATCATCGAGTGCCAGTGGCACGCTTATACCGCCGTGGACGATCTGGATACCACCGACGCCACCCGGCATATCGTCAAAACCTTCCTGCGTCGCCTCTGATCTCCCTGCCCTGCCCTCTACGCTCTGCCGTTCGACAAAGGAATTGACGAACGCGGCAGCGCCTACCCACTCAGGAACGCGGCTTGCCCCCTACCCCTTGAGTCATCTTCTCCCTGGCCTTTGCCTGCCCTCGCTGATAAAGCGCCTCGACCAATTTCTGCCGTTCATCCTGCGGCAAGTTGCTTGCGAACTGTGCCAAGGTATCGTCCACCAACGCCCGAAGCGCAGCATCCGCTTCGCGTGCCTTGGCCAGTTCAGACACCAGCGCATCGCGATCCAGGGTCGGCGCCTCCAATTGCTTGATCACCCCCAGCCGAGCCTCACGCCCCGCCATGATCAACGGCTGGCTGTCGGCACGATTGTGGCGCAGCAACTGGCGCAACTCCTTGCGCCGTTCCGGCGGCAGCTTGAACATCGCCTGGCGCAGGCCATGCTGATTGACCACCGCCTCGACAGGCGTGGCAGCGGCCATCCAGTGATAGAGGCCGCCCGCCACCCCACCGATCAAAAATACGTTAAGCAACACCGAAACGACCAACCACGGTTTAAGAGCTTTGGGTGTCATTGCTCGGTTTCCTCGGCGTTGACGGTGAAGACGACTTCGGCATCGCCCTGATCGAAGACGCTGGGCAGCACTTCGGCTGACAACATGGGCCGCGGTATGCTCATCGACGCCACCAGAACCCCGGCCGCGATGCCGGCAATGCCCACGCCGACCAGCCCGGCCGGCGACAGCCAACTGGCGTAGCGCGACCAGAACGATCTGCGTTGCGCGGCCGATTGACGAATTTGCCGCACCAACGCTGGGTCGGGGAGCGCCAGTTGATGACTGTCCATCTGCTGATCAAGCCAACTCGCCGCGCTCAATGCTTCGCGAGCGCCAGGGTCGCCGCTGTCGAGCAAGGCGCGGGCCGCCGCTTGATCGGCGACGGGCCAGCGGTGCAGGCTGGCGCCATAGGCATCGGCCAGGTAAGCAAATCGTTCAGGTGTCATGGTGTTCCCCTTCCTGGGCGGGCGAGCCCGGGTGTGTCGGCAAGTTGACGGCGCAACTGGCGGCGGGCCCGCGACAGCAGGCTCTCCAGTGCCTCGACGCTGATATTCATCAGGGCCGCGGCGTCGATGTTCGACAGCTCCTGGTAATACTGCAACACGATGGCTTCGCGCTGACGCTCGGGCAACGCCGCCAATGCGGCGGCCATGCGGGCGCTGCGCTCGCTGGTTTCCAACTGCTCATCCGGGGACGGTGCGCTGTCCGCCAGCTCCAGCGCCTCGTCCTCATTCAACGGGCGTTCTCTGCGCCGACGCAAGCGGTCATGGCACAGGTTGAGCGCCACCCGGTGCAGCCAGGTGTCGAAACGCGCCTCACCTGCACGCCAATTGGCCGCCTGCCGCCAGATCCGCAAGAAACTTTCCTGGGCCACGTCCCTGGCCTCGTCGGCATCCCCCAACAGCCGACCGGCGAGTGCCAGCAACCGCGGCAGCTTGCGCGTCACCATTTCATTGACGGCTGCGGCCTCGTTGTTGCCGATACGCGCCAGTAGCTCAACGTCCGGATCAGTGTCTTTCAATCGGGTAATACTCGGTCCGGGGTCAGTTTTCAGCGAATCCAGTGCCCTTCGCGCCAGTACCAGTTCGGGCCACGGGACTCCCAATGCCCAGGCTCCCACCGGGCGTTGCGCATCACCAGTTGCCAGTGGCCGGGCACCCAGGCGTAGGCACCGTGCTCCCAACGCCAGTGACCGCGATCCCAGGCGTAACCCGGGCGTTCGGCGGGGATCACTTCAACGCGTTCCGCCGGTGGCGCCTCGCGGATAATCACTTCGGTCTGGGCGAAAACAGGGGTGCTGACAAACGCGGCGAAAGCCAGCGGGGCCAGCAAGGCACAACGCAACTTGGCCAGTGATTTCATGGCAACTCCTTCATACGGCGAGCGAAAGTGCACGCTGCTGATGGGTTGAACGGCGAATGCGGAAAAACCCGTCGCGGAAAAAACAGATTTTTTCCAGACGTTAACCAAGAGGAAGTATTGCCCAGGGAATGACAGCGCTTGATGAAATGTCTGAAAGCATCGCGACGGATTTGCGCCGGTGGTTGCGTTCAAGGAGTAACGCAGCACACACCAAGAGGAAATATCATGTCCCGTCGCCTATATATGCTGGTAGCCGCCCTGCTGATCGTCAGCCTCAGCGGCTGCGTGATCCTGCCGGAACACCGGCATTGCTGCTGGCGCTACTACGGCGCCGCCACCCCCGCAACCAGCACCGTCAACAGCTAAGCCATCGCCGCAAAACCACGGCGCCCAGCCTTGATCTCGGTGCGCAACTCGCCAATCAGGTTTGAGATGGAACGGATGCTGTCCAGACCTTGGGGCGAGACCCGAGTCAGCAGCAGGTCGACACGGCCGGACGCCGGTTCGAACACGCAAATGCGCAGCGAACCGTCGCTGTTGAGGCTGCAATCACATGCCAGCGGCAGGAACCCCGCGGCCATGATGCGGTTGAGTTCGACGATTGAAATCATGATGAGGCCCCGTCCGTGGATTCACCCGGTAAGTGCT
The DNA here is from genome assembly GCF_023242545.1 of Pseudomonas sp. MWU13-2517. Taxonomy (NCBI): domain Bacteria; kingdom Pseudomonadati; phylum Pseudomonadota; class Gammaproteobacteria; order Pseudomonadales; family Pseudomonadaceae; genus Pseudomonas; species Pseudomonas sp. MWU13-2517. Next base: position 179,002 of record NZ_JALMFA010000016.1, read on the forward strand.
ATACAGCCAGCATAGATAAGCATTTGCCTGCTACTGAACAATTAACTCAAAAGTGTTAGCTGTGCCTCACTATGCTGTGAAAACGCTGGTGTGCTGGCGCCAGAAACCCAGCACGCGACCTCTCGTCTGCGGCTTGCGCGAAGGCTTGACTCAAAGCGTCGATCACAAGACGCTCTTGGCTTTTGGCCATCATCCGAGCCGTCCCCCATGAACATCGATCCCCCACGCCTGCCCGACAGCGACGTCTACAAAACCCTGCTGGAATCGACCAAGGCCATCCCCTGGCGTATTGACTGGCAGACCATGACCTTCAGCTATATCGGCCCGCAGATCGAAACATTGCTGGGCTGGACCCCGCAAAGCTGGGTCAGCGTGGATGACTGGGTCGAACGCATGCACCCGGACGACCGCGAATACGTGGTGAATTTCTGCGTATCGCAATCACGCGCCGGCGTCGATCACGAGGCTGACTATCGCGCACTGACGGTCAATGGCGACTATGTGTGGATTCGCGATGTGGTGCATGTGGTGCGCAAAGACGGCGAAGTGGAGGCACTGATCGGCTTCATGTTCGATATCAGCGAACGCAAAAAGACTGAAGAACACCTGATCCGCCTGCAAAAACAACTGGAGGAGTATTCCTTCCAGGACGGCCTCACAGGCATCGCCAACCGCCGCATGTTCGACACCGTGCTGGAACGCGAATGGGCCAGCGCGCTGCGCAGCCGGTTACCGCTGTCGTTGATCATCCTCGATATTGATTTCTTCAAGCAGTACAACGACCACTACGGCCATATCAAGGGCGATGAATGCCTGCGCCAGGTGGCACGCACCCTGTCCCAGGCCGCCAACCGGCCACGGGACTTCATTGCACGCATCGGCGGCGAAGAGTTTGTGTGGCTGCTGCCGGAAACCGATGCCGCGTCGGCGCGGCAGGTGGCCCGACGGTGCCTGCATCTGATTTGCCAACAACAGATCGAGCACGCTTCCTCGCCCGTATCGAACCTGCTGACGTTGAGCCTGGGCGTGGGCACTCACATCGTTACGCCCGACAGCGTCGTGTTGCGGTTTGTCGAATCCGTCGACAAGTTGCTCTACCAAGCCAAACACAATGGCAGGATGCGCGCGGAGTTTTCCGATAGTGAAGTTTGACGCCGGGATCAAATTCCGGGCAAAAAAAATCCCAAGTAGCTGATGGAAACTTGGGATTTAAAAATGCATAAACCGTGGGAGGTGAACGCCCGGCTATAGTAACGGTTGAGCAAACCCGCAACAAGATTATTTTAATCCTTTCGTCGGATTAAAAGCGTCGTAAGTCATTCAATATCCACACATTTTTTAAGGTAGCCAATAACAATAGTGCCACTTTTTGGTGCAATAAGCGTTTATAAGCACCCACACTTTGTCGGCCTATTCCCGCTATTTAAATAAGGTTATTGATTAGAGCGGGCCAATTGTTTCGGCATACTGTTTCTTGAGTTGCTTGCAGGCTTCAGGAGGGACCAGGCTGGTGGGGGCAGCCGCACGGGCGACACTTTCAAGATGTTGGCAGAATGCCAGGCGTTCGGCGGCCTGCTCCCGCTCTCGGTCGACCTCAGCGTTCAGCCGCATGAAATAAGCGCCCAGCAGCACCGCCACGCACAAAACCCCGATCGCAAAAAAGCGAAAGCTGCTCGAGGATGGCGGTTCTGGCTGATTCATGTCTCGCAAGCGTCCTGCTGGAGTGACTAGAAGTACTCAATTGTATGCAAATAGAAACCTATTCATTGTCGTGGTTTTGTAAAAACCGTGTAACTACAACGTTTCCGCCTGCTGCCGACGCCGAAACTGCCCCGGCGCCACACCATGGGCCTTGCGGAAACAACGGGAGAAGTAGGCTTCATCGGTAAAGCCACAACGTTGCGCAATGACGCCGATCATCTGTGTGCTGTTGAGCAACAGGGTGCGTGCCAATTGCATCCGGCGATCAAGCACCAGCTGGGAGAAGGGTTTACCGGTTTCCTTGCGCAGCAGATGCGTCAGGTAGTTGGGTGACAGGAATGCGGCGGCGGCCGTGTCGATCAGGTTCAGGCTGGGCTCGTGCACATGCTCGCGGATATAGCCCTGCACCCGCGCCAAGGCGTCCTTGCGCCCGCGCCGGATGGCGTTGTTGGCGGCAAAGGCTTGCAGCGGCCCGGCGTACTGCTCGCAGACCAGTCCTATCAGTTGAAACAGGTAGCCCTTGAGCCTCTCGCGGGCACCAAAAGCGCGATGGGTGTCGAGGGCTCGCATATGGGCCAGCCAGGTTTTGACTTCTTCGAACGCCGCATCATCGAGGATAAAGTCCAGTTGTTCCTGAAAGCGAAACGGCGACAGCTCCGGCGCCTGTCCGAAGGGGATATCCTCCAGGTCCAGCGGGTCACAGGTCAGCTGCGGCAGGAAAAACGCCTGGCTGAAGTTGATCAGCATGAACTCGCCGTCTTCGGGATGGGGGATCACATGCAGGCGATGGGGCAGGATGAACGCCAGGGCTTTACGCGGAAACGGTCGCACCGCCCCGCCGATATGCTGCACGGTGTCGCCGCCGAGGTTGATCTGGATCTGGAAGTACTCATGCCGATGAGGCGTGGTCAGCGCCGCCCGCCCGCGTTTGTCGCGGATATAGAAGTCGGGGCGGTCGCTGCGTTGCTCCATGCCATAAGTGGTGACGCGGGTGCCGGGCATAGCGCTCTCTCGGGTAGCCAGGGCACCACTTTAGCCTCAACCGTGGCCCAAGGTGAAACTCAACTCGCCGACACCGTCGATACCGGCAGTCACAGTATCTCCCGGTTGCAACGCGCCGACCCCGGCGGGGGTGCCGGTGAAGATCAGGTCACCGGCCTTGAGCGCCACGGACCGGGAAGCGTGGCTGATCACTTCGCTGACCGACCAGATCTGGTCGGCCAAGTCGCCGACCTGACGTTGTTCGCCATTGACCTTCAGCCAGATTTTGCCGGTGGACGGGTGCCCTGCCGCACTCACCGGCTGCAACGCGGTACTGGGCGCCGACTCATCAAAGGCTTTGGCCCATTCCCACGGGCGTGAGAGCTTTTTCGCCTGGGCTTGCAAGTCGCGGCGTGTCAGGTCGATCCCCACGCCATAACCCCAGATGTGAGAAAAGGCATCCTCAGGGCTGATGTCCACCCCGCCCTTGCCGATGGCCACCACCAGTTCCACTTCATGGTGCAGGTCGGCAGTCAGCGGCGGGTAGGCGATCACACCTTCGGCCGGCACCACCGCATCCGCAGGTTTCATGAAGAAGAACGGCGGCTCGCGATCCGGGTCATGCCCCATTTCGCGGGCGTGCTCGCTGTAGTTGCGGCCGACGCAGAACACGCGACGCAGGGGGAAACGCGCATCGCTGCCCTGGATGGCCAGGGACGGGGTTTGCGCGGGGGGGAATACGAAATCGGTCATGGCCTGTGCCTCCTAGTTTACCTGGCACCAGTATGGCAAGCGACAGGAGGGCAAAGTTGGACAGGCTTACGCAGATTTTGCACTGGCCGGTGCAAAGCACCCAGTGACTATTTGCGCGCTACCTTGTAGCGCAGGCAGTCCTGATAGAAGCTCTGGCGTATCGACTCGGGCTTGAGCCGCGAACGGCTGTCATAGGTCTGCTCGGTGATGCCCATGGCCATCATGCGCATCCACGATTTGCTGAACTTGATGGTCTGGATCTTCTGGCGCGCCGCATACAGCGACACCCCCGACAACTTGAGTTCCTGGGCCCTGGCAGCCGTGCCGGCGCCCCAACTGCACATGTACTTGTCACCCTCGCGCAGCTCCCTCGCCTGCACGGCAGCCGCACCGCCCGCCAGGGAGCAGGCAATCAGCATGATTCCAACAGTGCGCATTTGCTTCCCCACCTAACCACCTGAAAATAAAAGTGATTCTGGCGAGAATTTTGTTACAAAGGGGCCATTAAATTGCCTTACTGCGTAAACATTTTACGTACGCAGTAGGCGCCAACTCTGCGGCAAGTGAGCTTGCTCGCGCTGGACCGCGCCTAACCTCACGCAATGAGCTTTATCGCTTTTCTGTGTAGTCCTCTCGACTGGTTTTCTACGAGACTTCCACGCATCAAGTCATCCCATTCTGTTTTTGCAAACCGTTCATCTCACCGCTTTTTGTTACGGCAGACTCCGGCGCCTTGCCCTTCTGCCGAGACGTCACGGATGACCCACGCCTCCCACATCCCCCATATCGAACACGCGCTGGATGGCTTTCATCAGAGCCTGGCGCACTACCGCCGACAGATGAGCGCCTGGTACGCGCAGGCACTGGACTCACTCAGCCATGTCGCGGATATGCCATCGCTGTTGGGAATGGATCGGGTGTTACGGGTGGGAGACTCACAGCGCTCGGTGAGCCTTTCCGATGCGGACTTTTCTACCGTAGCCCGTTGCCCGGCGGGCGGTGTGCTGCAGATCGAGAGCCAGTTCGAGTCGGTGTACGACGTACCGATCGGCAATATCCCCGTTGAAGTCATCGGGCTGGATGACGGCAGCTCTGCCGTGGTCGTGCTGGACGAGTATGGCAAAGGCTCGCACGTTTGTGCAGCAGGCGGGCGATACGAGGTACGGGTACAAGGCGGCGTTTCAGCAGAGCAGGTAGACGCTTTGTTCGCCTCCTACACCGGGCTGACGGCGGATCTGGAGCAATGGCTGCGCTCACAATGGAAGGGTTTCCGGCCGCATTGGGAGGTGGCGACAGCCAGTGCGGTTGGCAGCGGTGTGCTGGCAGGCAGTTGGGCGGCGATCAGGGATGTGTGGGACAGCATCAAGCTGGTGCAGGCGATTCTTGAAGACCCGTTGAAATTTGCCGAACAGCTGGGGGCCGAGGCGGCGTAAAACTGGCTATCGCATTGAACATGACGAAAGAAGCGGCGCCCACATAAATGTTTGGTCGGGGAAGAAAAAAGGACCGCATTACCTTTTCGACGGCAATCAAAAAATCGTACTGCAGCTAACCAAGAGATTTAAAAAATGAGCTATCTAGATGAAGTACTGATCAAAGACCTGAAAAAAAAACAATATTAGTTTCAACACCCTATCTCCAATAGAGCAAGACTCGGTGATCAATAAAATCCATAAGCATGTCCCCTTTAGCGGAAGCAAAATTGCATGGGAAAGATTAAAGAGCAGTATTAATCTCGGCTCCGAACCCTCGGAGTCCTCGATTTTTCTTCTCGCTGAAGAAATCAGCAAAGTAACCAGCGCCGACCTGATTTTTATCGGTGACTCAGCCTGTGATGGCGCCTATTCAATAGGCCATGAGCACCTAACCCAAACACTCAGAATTTTTTCCGAACTACCTCAACACACCTATATTGTGTCGCAGGCAATTAACTGGATTGCGTGCATATCCTTCGAGGGTCACTTGGACTTCGCAACTCTTCCTACTGAGTAAGCTTCGTGAGAAGCAAAACCTTCTCTCCACACCACAACCGCATGTGAGAAATGGACACTTAAGTCCAACACTATGGATGTGGGGGAACAATCTTGTAAGAATTTCGCTAGCGAAGAAGTGAAATAAAGATACGAGTTAGTGAAGTCATTTTTGATGCGGGCACGATACGCGTGCGCTTCCATTCGCCTGCGGGAAGTGGCATCACCTTATGGATGGGCATCTCACCAACTATCGGCGAGGAGCAGGATGTTGAGCTCGATTTGGATGAGATTTTCTCCTGGGGGAAGAACCTCACTCCTTCCTCGCGTAAAGCTCCACAAATCAACGTTATAAAACGGCATTACCCAAATAACAGCTCAAATCGCTCAAAACGCAGATCAGGAATGAGCGACACTAAAGCTCGGAGGCTCGATAATCCTTATTGAGCTTGATGAATCATCCACTCAGAAGTCAGGGTTTGTAGAAGTCAAAGCAACCAAAACCCACCCATATCCAACAAACATTCAAGCCCAACCTCACCCCCACGCCACCACCAACAACCCCACCCCCAACACCAGACACAACGGCGAATAAACATACGTATCCAACCGCGCAAACCTCGACCCGCCTACCTTCTTGAAAAAACCCACCAGCTCAGAATCCCCGATCGCCCTGGCAAACATGATCACGGCGATCGCGCTGATCACCCACTGCAGCGCCCCATGGGATACCGGCGAAAAGTACAATCCGACCCGCAAGCAAACGAGCAGCGCTATGGCTACCAACCCCATCGCGACCAGGAAAGTGACGAGTGCCGAAGGCTTGAATGCCGGCTTTGGCCCGCCGGCAAATTCGCCCGGCAATTGGGGTATGGCGGCGAGACTGCCGAGTTTGCCACCTGCAGCCCAGTACAGATGCACCATGCTGATACAGGTAAAAACACCGACGATCCATCGCGCGATGACAAAGCTCATGGTCGCTCTCCCCGAAAATGTGCGATTGAGGATAGTCGCCCCGGGATTTTTTGTAGGCATTTCGTCGGCGGCTGGTGGTAAAGTTGCGCCCCATGAAACTCGCCCGTGCCGACCGCTCGCTCATTGTCTGGATGCTCTACTGCTGCGTCCTGTTCAATGTGTTCGCCTGCAGTATTGGTCATGGGCAGATGATGGGGATGCAGCTCAACGGCATCGGCGGTCAGTTCTGTACGGTGGACCCGCGCACTCAAGCCCCCGCGCAAACCCAGTCCCCTGATGAGAACCTGCCGACGCTGTCCAAGGCGTTCGGTTGCCCGCTGTGCTCTACAGGTGGCATGGGCCCTGCGCTCAATACCAGTTTGAATGTGGCCGTATTGCCACAACCCCACGCGCCGCCTCCGGCCATCGTCCTTGCTGCTGACATTCCTGCCCGTTTCAACTGGCCTACGGCCCACCCGCGTGCACCTCCCGCCGTCGCCTGAGTCCTTCGCTTTCCGATCCGCACCGCTCACCGTATCCATTGGGGACTACGGCGGCTGTGCGTTGTGTTCAAGCTGAGTTTTTCAGGATTCAACCATGAAACATTTACCCCTGTTGGCGGGCCTGTTCGGCTGCCTGCCTGTCTGTGGCTGGGCACTTGAACTGGCCCCGACCACCATTGATGGCGAACAAAGCGCCGAACCCGGCCTGGCCCTGGATCAGTCCAGCGGCATGGCGTCGCGCCTGGGCCTCAGCGTGCGGGAAACCCCGGCGTCGGTGGCCATCGCCAATCGCAATGATATCGAGCGCCATGGCGCCAAGACCTTCCGCGATGCGGCCAACACCCTGCCCGGCATCAATGCCAGTGCACCGCCGGGGTTCGGCGGGTTTGTGTCCTATCGGGGCTTTACCAGCAGCCAGATCACCCAGATGTTCAACGGCATCAACGTCGCCACCGGCCTGGCGCGGCCAGTGGACGCATGGATCTACGACCGGGTCGAACTCGTCGGTGGTCCCTCCTCCTTGATCAACGGTGCGGGGTCCGTGGGCGGATCGTTGAACTACGTGACCAAACTGGCGACTCGCGAGGAACAGGCAGCCGAAGGCCAACTCACCTACGGCAGCTACGACACCGCCGGAATGGCCCTGGGCCTCAACCACGCCCTGACCGAACCCGGCGCCGAGGTGCAACATTACGCGCGCCTGGATGTGAGCCGTAATACCAACCACAGCTACATCGACCGCGACCAGCGCGATGCCTGGAGCCTGGCGTTTTCCTTGCTCAGCGACTTGACGCCCAACCTGTCGCACACCCTGGCGCTGGAATACCAGGATGAACATGAAGACAGTCCCTACTGGGGCACGCCGGTGCTCAACCCCAAGGCCGGCGAATTGAAGATCGATCGACACAACCGCTTCAACAATTACAACGTCGCCGATGGCCGATACGAACAGCGCACAATCTGGGCACGCTCGATCATCGACTACCGGATCAACGACAACACCACACTGAAAAACACCCTCTATCATCTGGACAGCCAGCGCGATTATCGCAACTTGGAGACCTACCAATACAACGCCGACAACAGCGCCGTGAATCGCTCAACCGCCTACCAGGTGCGCCACCAGGGTGAGCAGAACGGCAACCAGTTCGAACTGCGTCACGACGCCACCCTCCTCGGCCTTGCCACCACCTGGTCAGGCGGCTTCGAATACAAGGTCAACAGCACCACCAACCACCCGCTGAACGTACCGGGCAAAAGCACGGTAGACCCGAACCGCTACGACCCGGGACACTTTTACGACATCCCCGGCACCCTGCCGGGGTTCGTCCCGGACAAGACCAACGCGGTGACGACCCAGGCACTGTTCGTGGAAAACCGCCTGGGCCTCACCGATAAACTCTCGTTGCTGACGGGCCTGCGCTACGACGCCATCGACCTCGACGTGACCAACCACCGAGCGATCACGGCCACCAACCCACGGCACTTCAAACGCCGCTGGGAACCGCTGACCGGCCGCGTGGGCCTGACTTACCAGTTCATCCCGTCGGCCAATGTCTATGTGCAATACAGCACGGCGGCCGAGCAGCCATCGACCACTACCCAAGTATTCGATGTGTCCACCGGCAAGCAGTGGGAAGTGGGCAGCAAGTTCGACTACCTGGACGGGCGCGGCTCGGCCACCGTTGCCGCGTACAAGATCGAGCGCAAGGACTTTGCCGTCACCGACCCACTGAACCCGAACAGCAGCATTACGGTGGGCGCGCAGTCGTCCAAAGGCATCGAACTCGCCAGCTCGTTGCGTATCACGCCGCGACTGCTGGCGGAAGGCAACTTTGCCTGGGTGGACGCCGAGTACGACGACTTCAATGAGAAACTCGCCAGCGGTGCCGTGGTATCGCGCAAGGGCAACACACCGACCAACGTGCCCAAGCGCGTCGGTAACCTGTGGTTGACCTACGATTTTGCCGAGGCCTGGCAAGGCGGCGTGGACGCCCGCTACGTCGCCGAGGTGTATGCGGACAACGCCAATACCCTCACGGTGCCGGCCTACACGTTGTTCGGGACATTCCTGCGCTACAAGGTGGACGCCCATACCTCGGTGACCGGCAGGGTACGCAACCTGACCAATCAGGTGTATGCCGAGTTTGCCCATGTGTCGCCGGCGTATTACCTGGGGTCGCCGCGCACGTTCGAGCTGGCGGTGCAAACCCGGTTCTGAGTCTGGAATGTAATCAAAGAGGTCGGAGCAGGCGGGTTGTGGCGAGCAACCTTCCTGCGCCGGAGTGCGGGCTGATCAAGCAACGGGGGCGCTCCCTATCCCCCCGCTTGTCGTTACTTCAGGCTTGCCTCGACCTTCTGCGCCACATCATCCGTCAACCACGCCTTCCACACCTCGGGATGCTCCTTGAGAAACGCCTGGGCCACTTCCCGTGGTGGCGTGTGGTTCTCGCTCATGCTCGCCAAGGCTTTGTTCAGCGGGGCGATGGGAAACTGCACCTTGGTAAAGAACTCGGTGATCTGCGGATGCTCTTTCTGGAACGGCATCGACACGCCAATGCTCAACTTGGATGCCAACGAGCGAGTCGGGCGGGGGTTGGGATTGTCGGCGTCGGTCAGCGTTTTCCAGGCATCGGCATCAAATGCCGGCTCCTCAAGCTGGATCAGCTTGTAACGCCCCATCAAGGGCGTCGGCGACCAGTAGTAGAACAACACCGGCTTGCCCCGACGGATCGACGAAGCGATCTCGGCATCCAGTGCCGCACCCGAACCGCTGCGGAAATTCACATAGCTGTCGTTGAGGCCATACGCCTTGAGTTTTTGTGCGTTGACCACTTCCGAGGTCCAGCCGATCGGGCTGTTGAGAAAGCGCCCCTTGCCAGGCGACTCAGGGTCCTTGAACACATCTTTGTAACGCGCCAGGTCCTGCACGGTCTTGAGATCCGGCGCCAGGGGCTTGAGACCTTTGGCGGGGTCGCCCTTGACCACGTATTCCGGAACCCACCAACCTTCCGTCGCGCCCTTGACCGTATCGCCCAGGCCCAGCACCTTGCCTTCAGCCTCGGCCTTGATCCACACCGGGCTGCGGCCGGCCCACTCTTCGCCGATCACCTGGATATCGTTTTTCGCCAGGGCGGTTTCCAGAGTGATGGTGGTACCAGGCAAGGTGTCGGTGGGCAGGTCGTAGCCCTTCTCGACGATAAACCGCAGCACCTCGGTGATCAGGCTGCCACTTTCCCAATTCAGATCGGCAAAATGCACCGGCGCCTGGGCGGCGGATACCGGCAATGAAGCCAGTGACAGACTCAAGGTCGTCAGGGACGCAGCCAACAGCGATTTCAATCCTTTCATGCCTTCACCTCGCATTTTCGCAGCCATAGCGAACGGCTTTGCCGCCAATGCGCGAAGCCTCTGAATAGTTAAGTCAACTCAACTGTAGTAGAGGTTCCGAAAGAGCAAGCGTGTTTACGGTTACTCGCTGGCCTTGAAGGTCACCAACTCACCCTTGCGCCACTTGGCCGCCTTGCCGGTCACGGCCTTGAGGGTTTTGGTCAAGCCTTCCTGCAGTTGTTCGTTGGCGGCAAATACCAGCATCACGCTGTGGCCTTCCTTGAACAGAATGCCCTGGCCTTCGGCCGAGGAAACAAACGCATAATCGCCCAGGCCATATACCGTTAACTTGATGTCGCGAAACTTGAGTTCGAACTTACCGCCTTCACGGCTGGGCAACACGGCTGCACGAAAATGGTCGCCGACCTTGAGTTCCAGGTGTTGCTTGTCGTCCACGACCATTGCCGTTTCGGTATCGATCTCGGCGATATAAATGCCTTCCGGCGTCTGTTCAGTGACATAAACAAAACGCGATTGAAACTGCTTGACCAACTTTGCGCGTAAATCACCCAGCACGAATAAAGCGTGCATATCCAGATTACTGACTGCCAAGGAAACGCCCCCACATCAAGAAGATGCTGTCCGCTGAAGCGGGCAGCACAAAAAAACGGCCGTTACGGCACGATCACACGTTCGTCAAAAAACTGAAGAGGCCCCGCTGGCGCGCCACAAGACTCATACAGACAGGCGCGAAAGACCTTGTGCAAGGTCATCCGGTGCCACAGCAGATCACAGGTTCAACAACCCGAGAATACGGGTCGAGCCACTTCAGACAATAACCTTATTAAAAACGCAGTTTCTGACACCTGACACAAAAGAACAGGCTTGAGCATGGAACCAGGCGCGAACTGCTGACGACAATACTAAAACAGCAACACGGAACAAAACCACCCGAAACGCTGCTGATGGGTCAACATGATCGAGCGACAGGAGCTGACGATGAAACGACCTCAACACGACGCTACGTCTTCGCGCATTCGTTCAACAGGTCATGATGGGCGCCAATACTACTGCCTGACTGACCCCGATGGGTACTTGAATTCGGTCCTTTATCAGGTGGTTCCGGCCGGAAAGAACTTTTTCCATATTCTTGAAGTGACCAGCGGCAGAGTCAAAGGCTTTCGCAGCGACCACATCCAGGCCTGTGAATTGGCCAGGCAGTTGGAAGCCAGGCTGCATGCCGTGCACGGGGGCATCGTTTCGTCACCCGGATGACTTTACCGCCCCGCCGCAGCCCAACAACTGCCATACTGCCGCGTCCATTGAAGCCTGCCCCTCGCGGGTCAGGTTTCATCAGTGCAGTGATCTGCACAGCTATCTTGCGCAGCTACCTTGAAGGGAAGGCGATACGTGACGGAATTTGATATTGGCGAGTTTTTTATCCATGGCGACGCCCGCGAAGTAAACGGTGAATTTCAAGCGGTCATCATCATGCGGGCCAAACCACCGCTGAACACTGTCACCCACCATCAGGTCGAAAAAGACTGCTGGTTCAAGACCGCCGACGCCGCCGCCATTGCCGCAAAAGAGGCCGCCAAGGCCCTCAAGACGGCCGTGGATGCAGGCGCACTCAATTCCTGAAATCCGATAGAACTCTGCCGAGGCCAAAGCCTCACATGCACAACGACCATCAGCCTGCATGGAGAACGTACTATGGACGCGCCAATCCCCTCCCTTGAAACCCTGTTCGAACAACTGGGCCTGGACTCAACGCCAGAAGCCATCGACGCATTCATCGTCGCCCATCCGCTCCCTGAAGAAGTGAAGTTGATCGACGCTCCGTTCTGGACGCCTCAACAAGCGCAATTTCTCAAGGAAGAATTACGTGAAGACGCCGAATGGGCAATACCGGTGGATGAGCTGAACCAGCGCCTGCATCAATCGCAATAGCGCACACCTCAATGCAGGCTGTCTGACTGCTCCAGGCTCATCAACGCTTGCCAGGCAGCCCTGCACTCCTCCGCCTCATCGCGGCTGGCGAACGCCGTGCCGCGTTGTTCACCATTGAGCAACACCACCCAGCACGCCTTCTGGCCCAGCGCACGCAGGGTTTGAGGCACACCGCTGCCGATCATCACGGCCACATCGACTTTGTTTTGCATGGAGCTTCTCCGCCGCATTAGTTAGCTGGCTAACAATGTTGAGCATGCTACGGTTTTCTTCCAGTAGGAAAAAGCTATCCCCGGAATAGCTGCGTTGCATAAACCGCAACAATTACGCGCGAGCGGTCTTCGCACCTTCTGGTTTGTAGCCCAGGCGCAAGCCGCCCCAATGCCGGCCCTTGACCATGATCGGCACCGACAAGTCGTGCATCAGTTCACCGGTGTCGCGCGTGTAGGTTTGCAACAACACCGCTTGTTGATGGCTGCCACAACGAATACCCGTGCGGTCATCAAACTTGCGCTTGGTGCGGTTCTGCACCGCGTCGACCTGGGCGTCGCCGGTCAGGGGCTGGGAAAATGCCTTGTTGTGGGTCGGCACATAACCTTGAGGGGTGCAGGCAATAGCGAATACCAGCCCTTCATGGCGCGGCAGCAGCGCCTCCTGGATCGCCGGCAACACCTGATCGGTGTAACCGTCAAAACGCGTGTGGTACTTGCTCGGGCTGGTATTCGGGATCGGGGTATAGCTGCGGTCGAACAAGTCCTCCAGGCTGATGCGGTTTTGCTGGATATCGGCCTCGAACTGCTCGGCAATGCGCCCGGCGCCTTCGCGGGCCAGGTCGTAGATACGTTGGTGATAGTCATCCAGACCGACTTGCGCCAGGCGCTCGCTGATCGTTTCAGCCTGCCCTTCCATTTGCACGGCCATCTCGGCCAGTCGGCGGGTTTGCTGATCGCTGACCGACAAATCGCTGCGCATCTGTTCCACGGCATGGAACAGACTGTCGAGCTGGGTACGGTTGGTATCGGTGCCTTGGGCGATCTCATTGACCTGCCCTTCCACGCCCGCGGCCAGGTTGGCGATGCTTTCCAGTTGTTCACCAGCCTGCTCCACCCGCTCGACGCCGATGTGCAGGTCGGCCGACAACTGACGAATCTGCTCCACCACCTGGGCAGTGCGCTGCTGGATATCGGCGACCATCACCCCGACTTCATCGGTGGCCGTGGCCGTACGCCCGGCCAGGCCACGCACCTCATCGGCTACCACGGCAAATCCACGCCCGTGTTCACCGGCACGCGCGGCTTCAATCGCGGCATTGAGCGCCAACAGGTTGGTCTGGCTGGCGATGGATTGGATCACCAGGGTCACACGCTGGATCTCTTCACTGCGCTGGCTCAATGCTTCAATCAGCTCACGGCTGGCATTGGCGCGCTGGCTGAGTTGGTGCATGCGGGTGATCGACTCGGCCAGCACTTCGCGGCCTTCGGTGCTACGGCGGTGGGCCTGGCTGGCAGCGTCCAGGGCCTGACGGCTGAGCTGCGCGGTGACCTGCTCGGTGCCGATCATCACTTCGGCACTGCTGACGATCTGCTTGGCGGCGCCCAACTGCGACTGCAGCCGCGCCGCCAGTTGCTTGACCGAATAGGCCACGCCCGCAGCGGAAAGCGCGTTATGACTGGTGGTGTGGGAAAGATCGCGGGTCAGTTCGCCTATCGCATCGACGGCCTGGGTCGGTGCCGCTCGCGGTGTTCGAGCTTTGAGGGAAGGCAACCAGATCACCAGCAAGGCCAATGGCAGGCACAGATAAATCGGCAAGCCGGCGAACGCCAGGCCCAGCAGTACCAGCACCAGGGCGGCGCTCTGCAAAAGCGGCGTCAGCCAGCCGGGCAGCGCCCGTGTCACCGTGTGCGGCGGCACTGAGGCGCCCATCAGAGATCCGTCTCCAGCCATCGTCGTTACCCCGCTGCTTGTCGTTATTGTCTCTGCATTAAACGCCACTATCGAGCCATTATCCATGGGCCTTTAGTGGGAGAACCTGCAGCAGATCAATAAGCCGGGCGTAACAGATGTTTCTCCGGAGAGCCGACAGCACGGCCCTCCGCTCACCGCATCAGGCTTGACGCTGGTGCTTGTCGATCTGCTCGTGGCGCTCTTGCGCTTCGATGCAGTACTTGGTGGTCGGGCTGATCAGCAGGCGCTTGAGGCCGATAGGCTCGCCGCTGTCATCACACCAGCCGAAGGAATCTTCCTTGATGCGCTCCAGGGCGCGCTCAAGTTGCGGCAGCATACGCTGGTCGCGGTCGATAGCGTTTACCAGCCAGGTGCGCTCTTCTTCAACGGAAGCGGCGTCAGCCGGGTCGGCCGGAGTGTCCAGGCTTTCAATGGCGATGCGGTTCTGTTCAATGCGCGCGTGGTGTTCCACTTTCATGTCTTGCAGCAACTTCTCGAAAAAAGCGTGCTGTTCGGCATTCATGTAGTCATCCGCCGGCATGGCCAGCAACTTTTCCTTTGTCATTGATTTCTCTATAAAAAATACGTGCATTAAGGCGAATAAGGGAGCGTTCCGGTCGACCTCTGCAGGTCTCGGAAGGGCGCCATCCATTCCAAGCGCCACCCGGCACTCAATTTACGAGGGGCGGCAGTCTAAGGCCGAGTTGAGGGCACAGCAACTGAAAAGACAGGCAATTTTTCCCGGATAACCCCCAAAGGCACCAGGACGGGCTCGGCGAATGGTCATCGGAGTGCGTTTATAGCAAGAAATTCAGTCTCGTGGAGCCATATAGAAGACAAACGGTTGAGAAGTCCGCCAGCAATACATAACGCCCGGCACGGTCCGAAAGGGATTTAGCTGTTGATTCCTGCACTTTTGCACCGAAAAAGGAATGTTCATGAGCGTTACCACGTACGCTGCCAGCCCGGTTTCATCGGCTGTCTCAAGCCATTTCGCCAACCGCCCCGCCCTGGCCAGCATCGCCCGGCAGTTGCTGGCCACCTTGATCGCCCAGGCGTTTCCAGATTTATCCATCGACCTGAGCCGCACCCAACTGGCGATGCCGGCAATGGGGGGCGGCTGGACATTGCGCCCGTTCATGTCTCTGGTGCTCGATTCCATTGCCGACGGCACCCCGCTGGACGTCAGTGAGCGCGAAGGCCGCCGGTGCTTCCTCACCGACCATCCCCCCACCCCGTTGAAGCCGGCAGGCAAGGCCGGGTTAGACATGGGCGAGATTTCCAGCCTGGTCAACGCGCTGCCCTGGCTCTTGCCCATCGCCCTGCAAAATACCCTGAGCGAGTACTGGCGTACCGAAGGTGAAGGCGGCGTGAGCCGATGGCGCTGGCTGAGCGATACATTGATGGACGGCCTGAGCCTCAGCACGCTCAACCAGGCGGACCTGACCTCGCACGAACGCAGCCTGCTCGGCCAACTGGTTGATTACCCTGACCGTGATCTGCGTATCGAGCGTTTCGGCGCGCGCGCGGTGCATGCCTATTTCCCCCACGCCACCCTCAAGACGTCGCGACAGACCCAGCGCCTGCTGAGCCCCGACCTGCTGTTGCTGGGCCAGGACCAGGGCAAACCCCACGTACTCCTATGCCCGCTCGCCGGCCCCTGTGAGCGCTTCGCTGCAATCGATACCGCGTTGCAGGCATGGGCCGGGCGCATGACCCGCGACGTCGTGGTTGAACACATCACGCTGCAACGCTTCGAACCCGACGGCAACCTGTTCGATATCCAGGCCGCCATCCTCCTCAACCAGCAGTTACAACAACTTCAGGCCCTGGACCTGCCGGCGCGCCAGGGCCTGGGCACCCTCCAAGCGGTCTACCATCATCTGACGGACCCGGCCAGCACCTTCGCCGAAGCCCCGGCAGCCGGCTCGTCACTGCTGGAGACCCTGCGCGACAGCGCGGCGCCCTGGCTGAAAAACGCCTCCAGTGCCGACCGCGCCCGCTACCGGCACTACAGCCTGAAACTGGCCAGCGCAAAAAAACGCAGCGGTGGCCGCACCTTCCTCAGTGACCTGCCTGACATTCGCAGCTTCACCCGCACAGCCCTGCTGGATCAGCTCAAGCGCGATGAAAAGCGCTTCGGCGCGCCTGGCCCGGAACAGGGCGATGCCGCGCACGTGCAACCCGATGACCTGCAACTGACCTTCAGCGTCGCCGTCGGCTACCCCGGCGGCGCCGGGTTTGTCGAAACCGTGCACATGAGCCTGACCGACCTGGCGATCAACAACCTCCAGGCTCAACCCCGAGGGCGGCTGGCGATTGCCCACCGGCAAGGGCTGCCACTGCCCGCCTGGCTGACCGCCGACTATATCAATGGCAGTGACGGGCTGATCCAGCAGTTGGACATCGGCCGGGTCTATCCCGAGTTGCTCAAGACCCATCTGATGGGCGACAGCGAAGACACACAACAACGCCAGCAGTCTTTTGCCGAACAAACGATGGCCCATTTACCGCTGCTGGCGTTGGAACTGAGCCTTACGCAGGCGCACGGCTTCACCGCCGAGGGCGCCGCCTACGTGGCAGCGCTGATGGCGCCGAGTGCCGAACAGCGCCAGGTCGACGGCCAGGCGGTGGTCATCCGCCATCTGGCTCTGGTACGCAAGCCGCAGGCAACGCCGGATGAGGTGTCCAACATGTACATCATCGAATCCGAAGGCCGCCAGGCCGGCCCGCACATTCTGTATCGGCCGTTGTATCCGGACGCACTGCAGCAATTTGCCAGCCGTGAACACCTGCTGCAGGCCATTGCCGAACCCGGTCAATTGCAAGACAGCGTATTGACCTGGCTGTCCGACGGCGCGCGGCCGATCTATGCCGATGGTGGCTTCCGGCAGCCGCATTACGTGCGTTTCGGCAGCGGCGATGAGTTTGAACTGCCTGAAGTGCCCAAACCGGCGACCCTGGCGGTCGAAGGTGTCAGTGACGAGCTGTTGCAATTTCTCGGCAACGGCCACTTGATGGAGTATCTCTATGGCAGCAACGCACGAGCCTTGGTGGACCAGGCCGACCGCACGTCGGTGTCCAACACCGAAAGCCGCTGGAAGGTCTTGATGGAGGGTGCCGGGCTGCTCTTCGGAACACTGCTGCTGCCGCTGGCGCGCGGGCCGCTGATGCTTACCGGCTGGCTGCTGAGCCTGATGGCGGCCGCCACGCGCGACATACCGGCACTCAACAGCCAGGATCCGGTCGCACGAGAGCTGGCGGTGGTCGACTTGCTGCTCAATATCGGCCTATTGATCTTCCAGTGGGCTCCGCCACCCCGGCCCGCGCTGCAGTTGGCGGCAGACAGCACGCGCCAGGCGCTGCGCCAGCCCTTCGCCCAGCGGCTGCCGGAACAATGGCCACGACCGCCCGAACCGCTGATGGACCCGGGACCGGTACTGCTCGACAGCCAGGCGCCGGCACTTTCGCACACGGTGGTGGATTTCAGTTTTTCCAGCGCCCGCCATCGCCTTTCGCCGACACAGCGGGCATTGCTGTCGCGCCTCCAGGCCCCCGTACCCGAGACGGTGCCGGAGCCGGTGCTGAACGGCCCACGCAAAGGGCTGTATTACTTCCTGCGCGACTGGTATGCGCAGGTGGACGCACGCTGGTATCAGGTCCGCCTGGCGCCCGAGGGCGACGTGGTGATTGTCGACCCCTTCGACACCACCCGGTTGGGCCCCTACCTGCGTACCGATGGTCAGGGCAATTGGTCATTGGACCTGCGCCTGCGTCTGCGCGGCGGCATGCCGCTCAAGCGCATTGCTGCCGAGCGCGAACGCAAACTGCAACGCAAAGTGCAACTGGTCGCCGAGCGCGACCGTTTTCTCAACGCAGGACAGGAACTGCGCGATGGCAGGCTGGTGCCCATCCCCAGTGTGCAGCAAGCGTTGCAGACCAAAGTCGACACGGCCGAAGCGTTGATGAAGCTGGCGGCGACCGACGCCAAGTACTCGGACGCGGCCCGGGCCAACACACGCAAGAATTTCGACACCGCCTTGAACGAGCAGACCGCCGCGTATCAAGGCCTGCTCGACAGCCGTCAGGAACGCAATGAACTGGGCATCCCGATCCCGGACGCGGTGGCCGCAATCTTCCTGGAAAACGCGGTGAATAATCTGCGCAAATCAGTGGTCATCGCCGATATGGACCGCCAGGCGCTCTATAACGAACACCAGGATCTGACCGTGCCCTATGCCCAGGCGGTTCCGGCGATTCTGGCCGATACGCCGCGTTATGCTCAGTTCCTCAAGGACATGAGCCTGATCAATGAGCGCCAGATCAATGCCCTGACCCTCAAGGATCGTTACTTGCTGGAGCTGTTCAATCTCGGCCGGCCCGGCCTGGACAGTTACAACCGCCTGACCGTGGGGCGCACCGAGGAGCTCAGTGCGCTGGAGCTCAAGCATCTGCAATTGCAGAACTACAAGTACCTGAGCAAGAAGCACTGGCAAACGGGATTGTTCAAGAACTCACTGGACACCGCCCTCGACCCTTTAGGGCCGCATATTCGCACCCACAGCGAACTGAACGTGCTGAACCTGTCCGCCGCAGAGCGCCTGGAAGTGCTGGATAGCCTGTTCCAGCATTACGGCCAGGCCCTGGACGCTTTGCAAGGCATGGAAATGGTGCAGGCCGAAGAGTTGGACGCCGACTACTTCCAGCGCACCAAGGCCTTGGTCGATTCGTTGTATCAGGACGTGGTGCAGCAACTGGCCGGCGAAGTAAAACCCCAGGTCGACGTAATAAAACGCCCCTCGAAACGCCCGCTGACCGGCACGGGCGGGTCAGCGAAAAAACTGATCCGCACGCGCAAGCAGGGCTATTTGATCGGTGAACTGCAACCCGCCGGCTCGCGCCTGGACATCGAGGTCGTCGAAATGCGCTCCGAACAGGACAATAAGCTGCTGGCGACCTATTCGCAGCATGAAGACAACTGGGATGAAGTGCGTTTCGAGCGCAGGACATCTGCGCCAGTCCTGCCACCCGGCACGCGTGCACTGAACATCGTCAAGGGCGCCGCACGCAAGCGTTTGCAGGCACTGGCGTCGATCATCAAGCGCGAGGAAGGGTATGCGCAAGTGTCACGGTTTCCTATCGAGATTCAGGAAAGCCTGGAGGCTGAGGCCGCACGTTTCGACGATCTGGCCGGTGAACTGGACCGCGCGGTTGAAGCCCAATCCACCGCCGAACGCGTGGCCACCGACCAACTGCTGGTGGATGAACTGCGCGCAGCGGCCCGGATGCTCGTCGACAAGGGCAAGGCGCTGCGTACGCAACGCACTCTGGCACTGCCACCGACCGACAGCCACCTGGCCTACCTCATCGAACAGGATCAGGTGCAGATCGGTGGCCTGGGGCCGCGCCAGCCCATGAAGGGCGAGCGTCAGGACTTCATTCAGGAGTTCGTGGTCAACGACAATCGCGGCTATCCGCTCTGGTTTGCGCATTTTCATTACCCCGAGGCCAGCACGCCGAAGCAGGCGTACACCGTGGCGCATTTGAAAACCAGGGAACAACGCAAGGAGAGTTACTACTCGCTGCTGGCCAAGGCGCAAAGCCCGCAGAGCGTGGTGGATGTACACCGGGGGGCGCTCAGCCGCGCACTGGCCGAACGCTGGTTCTTGCCCCTGGCGCTGTGAGCCGACTTTCAGTGCAACCGGACAGGGGAGCTGGCGGGCGCTGCGCCAAATGCCAGTCAGTC